>PHEC01000078.1 GCA_002841115.1 Alphaproteobacteria bacterium HGW-Alphaproteobacteria-6
AGCGCGACCATGCCGGCTTCGCGGTCGGCCACCACCGTCACCCGCGCCGCCGCCTCGACCTGCCCAAACCCATCTCCATGAGCCCCGCCATTTTCCAGAAGGGAATCAGAGACGTTTCCATCCCGCGCAACCGAGATGTGTGAATGTCGTAGCCCACCCGGGGTCGGGCGCGGCCCTCGGCGCCGGGATCGGATGGCGGGACAGGAAAGGTTTCCCCGCCGGACACTGGCCGAGCTTCTTTTTCAGCAGCCCCTAACCGCCGATCCGAAACCCGGCGGCCGGAGCTATTCGCCGTAGGGCACCCAGATGGTCTTGACCTGCGTGGCGCGCAGCAGGAACGCGCGGCCCTGTCCGTCGGACCCGTGCCAGTCGCGGTTCGGCAGGGTCCAGGTCGACTTTAGGTTGCCGGCACTCTCGGTCTCGACCATGGCGCGACCGTCCGGCCCGCCGCAATACCACATCGCCGCCACGTCGTCGTGGCTCGCCAGCACCTTCGCCAGTTCATCCTTGGCGCCGGTGACGATGTTGACCACGCCACCCGGCAGGTCGGAGGTATCAAGGACCTGATAGAGGTCGGTCGCGGCCAGGGGCATCGAGGCGGCGGGGATCGCCACCACCCGGTTGCCCATGGCGATGGCCGGCAGCACCAGGCTGAGAAAGCCCAGAAGCGGGGCCGCGTCGGGGCAGGCCAGCCCCATCACCCCGAAGGGTTCGGGCATGGCAAGCGTGACATGGGCGGATTTCGTCGAATGCACCGCCCCGTCGAACTTGTCGGTCTGCGCGGCGTAGTAGAAGGCGCGGCGGATCGACTGCGCCACCTCGTCGGCCGGTTTCGGGATGCCGGCGGACTTCAGCCGGGCGGTGAATTCGGCCGCGCGCGTGGCGAGGTTCTCGGCGAGGTAGTAAAGGACCTGCGCCCGGTTGTGGCCCGTGGCCCGGCCCCAGCCGCCGGCCTTGTGCGCCGCCTCGACCGCGTTCCGGATATCCTTGCGGTTGCCGAGGCCGGCAAGCCCGATCTCGCGCCCCTTCGCCATCACGGCGTAGGAATAGCCACCGTCCGGCCGCTTCTGTGCCCCGCCGATATAGAGCTTTGCCGTCCGGTCGATCAGAGCCTCGCCCTTCGACGGGGGGCGCGGAACCGGCGCGGCATCGAGCCGCCCCGGTTTCGCCTCGGGCTGGGCCCTCGGGTCCGGGGTGGCGAGGTAGTCGCGCATCCCCTCGCGGCCACCCTCGCGGCCGAAGCCCGACTCGCGGTAGCCGCCAAAGCCGGCGCCTGCATCGAAGAGGTTGGTGGCGTTGACCCAGACGACGCCGGCCTTGACCTTGGCCGAAACGTCGAGTGCGAGGTTGATGTTTTCCGACCAGATCGAGGCGGCGAGCCCATAGCGGGTATTGTTGGCCAGTTCCACCGCCTCTTCGGGGGTGCGGAATGTGGTGAGCGTGGCGAGGGGGCCGAATATCTCGGTGTCGGAGAGGATGTTGGCGGGGGCGACATTGGTGAGGAAGCCCGGCGCGTAGAAGCACCCCTGCGCCGGCAGTTGCGCCGGGGCCTGGTGCAGCACGGCGCCCTCGGCCTCGCCCTGTGCTACCAGATCGCGGATCCGCGCGAGTTGCACGCCATCGACAATGGCGCCGACGTCGGTCGACTTGTCCAGCGGATCGCCGGTGCGCAGCTTGGCGAGGCGCGCCGAAAGCCGCCTCTGGAACGCCTCGGCCACCGCCTCGGCCACCAGAATCCGCGAGCCGGCGCAGCAGACCTGGCCCTGGTTGAACCAGATTGCATCGACGACACCTTCCACTGCGGCATCGAGGTCGGCATCGGCGAAGACCACGAAGGGCGACTTGCCGCCCAGTTCCAGCGTCAGCTTCATCTCGCGCCCCGCCGTCGCCTTGCGGATCGCGCGGCCGACTTCTGTGGACCCGGTGAAGGCGATCTTGTCGACCTCGGCATCGACCAGCGCCGCCCCCGCCGCCCCGTCGCCGGTGACGATATTGACAACGCCCTTCGGCAGGCCGACCTCGGCGCAGATCTCGGCGAAGGCAAGGGCGGTCAGCGGGGTCTGCTCGGCCGGTTTCAGGACCACCGTGTTGCCGGCGGCGAGTGCCGGCGCGATCTTCCAGGCCAGCATCAGAAGCGGGAAGTTCCACGGGATGATCTGGCCGCAGACGCCAACCGGCCCGGCACCGGGAAACTCGTCTGCCAGCATCTCGGCCCAGCCGGCGTGGTGGTAGAAGTGCCGCGCGACCAGGGGCACGTCGATGTCGCGGCTTTCGCGGATCGGCTTGCCGTTGTCCAAGGTCTCCAGCACCGACAGGAAACGCTCGCGCTTTTGCACATGGCGGGCAAGCGCGTAGAGCCATTTCGCCCGCTCATGGCCGGGCAGGCGCGACCAGGACGGGAACGCGGCGCGGGCCGCCTTGACCGCGGCGGCGATATCCGTCGCCGACCCCTGCGCGATGCGGGCAAGCACCTCGCCGGTAGCCGGGTTGGCGGTGGCGAAGGTCTTGCCCGGCGCGGTGAAGGCGCCGTCGATGAAATGGCCGAAACTGCCCCGCGCCTTCAGCCAGGCCATGACCTCTCCCGCCGCCTCGGGGGCGGGGCCATAGTCCATGGTTTCAAGAATTTCGGTCACGCTGGGCATCGGGCTGCACTTTCCTGCTTGAGCCGCGGAAACCCACGGGCGGCGACCGGCCCGCGGGGTGGGCGAGAAGCGCCCGCCCCGGGGGGCGGGTCGGGCGCTGCCCGTGCTGGCGCACGGGTGAATGAGCGCCGTTCACGCCAAGGCATGACGATGCGACGCCGCATAGCGCCCGGTGACGTGGTGTTCCAGTTGCCGCTCGATATCGCCGAGCATCGACGAGGCACCAAGCCGGAAGAGGTCGGGGCGAAGCCAGTCGTTGCCCGCCTCTTCCTTCATCAGGATCTGCCAGGCGATCGCGTCCTTCGCCGTCCGCATCCCGCCCGCCGGCTTGAAGCCGATCCGGTATCCGGCGCGCATCCCGTAGTCGCGCAGCGCCCGCACCATCACCAGGCTGACCGGCAGGGTGGCATTCACCCCCTCCTTGCCGGTCGAGGTCTTGATGAAATCCGCACCTGCCTGCATCGCCACCATGCTGGCCTTGTAGACGTTCCTGAGCGTCCTGACGTCGCCGGTCGCCAGGATCGCCTTCATGTGCGCCGGCCCAGAGGCCTCGCGCATCGCGGCGACCTCGTCATAAAGGGCCTGCCAGTTGCCGTCGAGCACATGGGCGCGGCTGATGACGATGTCGATCTCGTCGGCACCCTGATCGACGGCATAGCGGATCTCGGCGAGCCTGAGCGGCAAGGGCATCAACCCGGCGGGAAAGCCGGTGGCGACCGAGGCGACCGGAATGCCCGAACCGGCCAGCGCCTGCACCGCGGCGGCCACCATCGTCGGATAGACGCAGACCGCCCCGGTGGTCAGCCGGTCAAGCCCGAGCCCGGCCATGATGTGATCGGCCAGCGGGCGCGCCGCCTTGGCGCAGAGCCGCCGCACCCGGTCGGGCGTATCGTCGCCGGCGAGCGTTGTCAGGTCGATGCAGCGGACGGCGTTGACCAGCCAGGCCGCCTGCCAGTCCTTCTTGACCGTCCGCCGCGTCGTGAGTGTCGCCGCCCGCCGCTCGGCCGCCGGGGTGTTCACCGCAACGGCGTCGAACCAGTCGGTTTGCAGCGCCATGCCGGGATTGCGCACGCAGTTAGGCCGGATTTCAGCCGCCGGCGGGCTTGCGGGGGTGGAACTGGCCATCAAGGCATCCTTGCGCCGGAACGGGCGGATCATCGCGAGGGAGGCTAGCGAAAGCCGGGGCCGACGGCAATCGCCGCTTTTGACCACGGGGTCAAGAACGCACCGTTTCCGGCCAAGCCCATTGACAGGACGGCCCGATCGGGAGCCCAAAGGATGTGGGCATGCGGCCGGGGTGGGCCGTATGCGCGGATATTTTCATTTCCGGTCGATGTCGGGTGGGGCGTCAGATTTGGACAAGGTGCATTTCGCGATCGAGCGCCTGCTCGACGCGCCCGACGGCTGGCGGCCGCTGGTGCGCGAGATGGTGACACGCTGGCCCGAGGCGCCGGCCGGAGAGCTTGTCTATGCGCTGGTGACGGCGGCGGCCGAGATCGAGGCGATGTTCAGCCCCGGCAGCCCGGCGCGTGACGGTGCGGCGCAGGGCTGGCGACTGGCCGCACTTCTCGGCGTCGATTTCTACGCCATGGACATTCTGGGCCTGCCGCATGGCCGGGCCGGCGACCTGCCCGGCTACTGGAAGATCGACCCCTGGTTTCGCGACCTGTGAGCGCCGCCATGTCCCGCGCCCGGCGAAGCGCCACTCGGCGTCGGGGCGCTCAGCGGCGGGGCGGGGCCGGGCGGCCGGCCAGCCGATGCCGCAACCGCGACCAGAGGCCGCGCGCCCTGCCGGCGGCCTGATCGGCCCGGTCCTCGACACTGTCCCAGGCCTCGCCGGCATCGCTCAGCATCGGGTCGATTGCGCGTTCGCGAAACTGCAGCCACATCCGGCGCAGCATGAACACCGCCAGCGCCAGAAGCGTCAGGATCACCGTGTTGAGCCAGGGGAAGCTTGTCGCATCCGGTCCCGCCACGGCCCGCATCGCCACCGCGTTCGGATAGGTCGAGAACCACGGGATGCGCCAGCCGTAATGGGTGACAGAAACCCATTTCGGCGCCTCCTCGGTCGATTTAAGGTTGGTGCCCTCGGCCTGAAGGTTCGAGCTGTCGTATTTGAAATAGGGCGGCCAGACCCAGCCGGTATCCTCGTTGCGATAGACGATCACCTTGCCGTTGGGGCGCACCGCCTCGATGAAGCGGATGTCGCGGGTCTCGCCCGATTCGGCGGTGCCGACATCCGAGGCGGCATAGAACATCCAGTTCGCGCCGATCGTCGTCAGCCGGTTGTAGGTATTGGTGATCCGCACGATGTCATGCTGCGGCAGGGTGTAGTGCAGGAACAGCACCACCACCGTCAGCGCGGCGATCGCCAGCCCCCATTTGATCTTGCGCCACATGGTCCGCACCTCCCTCGGGGCCCGCTACTGGGCATTCACGAAATACATGATGACCGCCATCGCCAGCAGTGGCAGCACATAGACCAGCACGATCAGCCGCCGCCTGAGGCTGTGGTGATATTCCGTCATGCCCGTCTCGATATAGGCATCGCGCGCAGCCGGGTCACCCCCGTCCGGGTGATCGGCGTCCCAGCGCTTTTCCAGCTTTTCGCGGCGGATCGAGCGGGAATAGACCGAGACCAGCAGATAGACGACGCTGAGCCCGATGAAGCCGAAGACGAACAGGCGCAAGAGCACGATCATGATCCCTTCCTTCTGACAGCGCCCCAGGGGCCGACGATTTCGGCGGCCTCGCCGCCCGGATGGCCCGGCACAACCCCGGCCGGCCCGGTCATGTCCGGTCCGGTCATGTCCGGTCCGGTCATGTCGGGTTCGGGCCCGAACAGTGCCTGCCGCGCCCCGACCTTGTCGATCTGGTATTCTCGCTCCAGATAGTCGGCGACAAAGGCCCTTTGCGCCTCGGGCCAGCCGCGATAGGCGTCATAGAACAATTCCTTGTGGCAGATGAAAAGCTGGCGGACGTCCAAGGGCGACAGTTCCGCCAGCAGCATGTTGACCAGATCGCGGTCGGCGTGGGCCCTGGCGCGGAACGTGTAGAAATACGCCGGATGCGCCGAGGTGATGCGTGGCCATTGCCCGCCGGTCTCGACCCAGCGCAGAAGCGCCGCCAGCCCCTGAAATTCGTCCGGCAGCCGCGCGCCCAGGGTCGCCGCCGCCTGCCTGAGCTCGCGCCGCGAGCCGTGGCCGATGTCAAGGCCCAGCCCGGCCGCCGCCGCGACCACGATGAAATCCATCTTCTGGCGCAGGATCGCGGCCGCGTCCGCACCGGGCGCGTTGACGATCGGCTCGACCAGGTCGTTGATCTCGAGGAACTTCGCGATCTGGTTGCGGTCGCCCATGTCGAAGACATACTTGATCGGCAGCGCGCCCAAGGCGGCCTTCGGCCCGACCGAGATCGCCGCCGGATGGGCAACATCGCGAAAAAGGTAAAGGCCGCCGAAATGCGCGGTCCAGAAATTGCCCTGCTCGAAGCTGGTGGCCTTCAGCGTGACCGGGTTGCGCGTCACGTCGCCGGTCTTGCTGGCCAGCGTGATCATCTCGGCGATCAGCACGTCGTCCCACCAGGCGTCCTCCTCGGTGCGAAACCGCTCGATCAGGCCGCCAAGCCGCGCGGCCTCGGCGACATGGTTGCCGGTGGTGTCGGCGACGACGGTGATGCGACGGATGTCGAAAAGGCGCGCAGGCGCGGAAAGCTCGAAGACGGTGTTCTCAAGCTCGCCCGCCACCGCGTCCCGCGCGGTCAGCGTGAACAGCTGCGCCTCGTTCTCGGCGATGAAACGGGTGAGGATGCCGCGCGAGGTGGAGAACTTCGCGTTCAGAAGCGGCGCGTCCTTCTGCTCGATGGTCAAGAGGATGAATTGCCGGTTGCAGCCGTTGGGGTTGAGGTAGAGGTCATCGCCCAGCTCATCGCCGATCTCGGGGGAATAGCCCGAGATGTCGATGTGGAAATCGGTGAGGGTGGTTTCCCTGCCCGTCAGTGCCATCAGCGCACGGTTGTAGCGCCCGACCAGCGCCGGGCTTTCGACCGGAATCAGGTTGCCGAACATCAGGCCCTTGGCGATGAGGCGTTTCATTTTGGACTCTCTGAAACGGCGGAACACCGCGGAAAGGGCAGCGCCCGCCCTAGGCGAGCGTGTCGGGCGCTGCCCGGAGTTGCCGCCGGGCGGGGCAGCCACATGATTTGACCAGCCGGTCTAGCAGTTCGCCGGGAGCAAAGTTGTTTTGGATTTTTCAAGCTGTGAGGGAAGGCCGAGATGATCATGAGAATCATCAGGCTCGCACCTCCATAGCCCAACGCACTAATGAAGCCACCACCAGTGGAACAAGCCAAAATATGGTTGTTTCAGCCCCTGTTTCAAAAAAATATGCTAAGGCTCCGCTAGGATTGGCGAGACTTGCGGAAAGAACGCTATATTCGAACGAGTGCACCAACACTGATGCTGCGGCAGAAATAGAGAGCATGAGCAAGGAACCAAAAAACACTCGGTCCAACGCGCCACGCCATCCTTTCCGTCCAGTAAGGTATCGGGACCACGGTAAGAAGCAGGCTAGCAGCCCGAGGAACACAGATACCAACCAGAAGTAGCGAAGCCAAATCTCGCCCATCACCCCTTCCCCTCCAGATACCGCCTTTTCGCCTCCTCCATCCGCCGCATCTCCCGGACCGCCCCCTCAATCGCCACCTCGTCCGACTTGTCGGCATAGCGGAACTCGGAATCCGCGTAGCGGTTGATCTCCTGCACCACCATCTCGACGGTGATCGGGCGGCGCAGCTCTAAAATCATCGCCGCCTTCTCGTCATACCCCTTGAAGAGAAACAGCTCCGGCTTCTCCATCCACTCGTCCGGCAGCTCGAAATCCATCGCCCGGACCTTCACCGCGTCGGTGATGTTCTTCACCGCGCGACCGGTAAAGCGCGAATCGGCCTCCTGGATCGCCTTCAGATAGGTTCCGAGCTTCGCCAGCGTATCCAAGGGCCCCACCCGCCCCTCGACCTCGGCCCAGACCGCCTTCAGCCCCTCCTCATGCGGCACGGAATGGCCCTCGAAGCTCGCCGCCACCGCCCGCCTGATCTCCTGCGCGGCAAAAAGCGCGTGATTCCCCATCGGGATCGCATGGTTCTTGCCGAGAAGCAGCGCGAGGATGTCGATATAGTCCTCACGGCTTTGCGGCCCGTCGACGAGAAACCGCGCCCCGGCCCGCTGGCGCAGGGCGTCGTCCACATTCTCCGGATAGTTCGAGAACATCCCGAAGGTGCAGTTCCCCCTGACCACGGTATTCGCCCCGGCGAATGCCTCCATCAGCACCGCGGTGATTTCCTGCTGCCCGGCCGAGGATTGCCGCTCGCCACGCTTTCCCGCCACCTGGTCGATGTCGTCCACCGTGCCGAACCCGATCACCGCAGGGTCCATCACGTCCGTGATGAACGCCTTGGCGTTCTGCCCCGACTTGCCCTGATAGCTGTCGACGGTGTCGATCGAAAGGTTCTGGTAGCGGAACGGATAGCCCGCCACCGCGCAGTAATCGCTCAAAAGCCCCGCCATCATCTGGATCAACGTGGTCTTGCCGGTCCCCGGCTTGCCGTCGCCCATGAAGGTGAAGATGAATCCGCCAAGCTCGGCGAAGGGGTTCAGTCGACGCTCGAAGTCATAGGCCATCAGCATCTTCGCCAGCCGCATCGCCTGATACTTGGCAATATGGTTGCCGACGACTTCATGCGGCTTCTTGAAGGTCATCACCAGGGTTTGGCCCTTGGCCTGGCGCGCCGGCTCGAAGCCGGCGATCGGAAGATCGTCGGCCCCGACCCGGTAATTGGCGCCGGTGAAGGCCGACAGCCGCGGCGCAGACCCGGCGCGCAGCCTGACCTTCTCCATCAGTTGCTCGGCGAAGGCCAGCACCACCGGCACCAGCCGCGCCGCCTCGGTCGCAAGCAGCGCGATGTCCTGGTCCAGCTCCCACAGTGCCCCGTGCAATGCCAGCTGCGCATTGTCGGACAGCACCTCCTCGACCGCGCCGATCTCGACCACCGCCTCGCTGGCATGCGCGGCCAGAAGAAAGGCCGTCGTATTGGCAAAGACCGACAGCACCGCCAGCGCCTCGGCAGCCAGCAACTCCGAGAACTCGCCCCTGCGGTCTGCCGCCAGCCGGTTCTCCAGATTGGCACGCTTCAGCTCGTCCAGCCCGGTCTGCCCGGAGAACGCCTCGCCCACGGCAAGTGCTATCGCCAGCGCCCGGCGCAACGCCGAAAGCACCGTCGCCTCAAGCGGATCGACGATCGGATCCTCGCCGCCGATCCCCTCGATCCGCTCGATCAGCCGAACGCCCTCGGGCCGCAGCGTGCTGCGCGTCACCAGCCCGGGCGTGGTCGAGCGGAACCGCGGCCGCGCGCCGATCCCGGGCGACCGCGCTGCCGGCACCTCGACCACCCGCGCTGTCGCGACCCGTGGCGCATGGTCGAAACCCTGCAGCATCGCCGCAGCGGCGGCGTAATGCGCCCGGATCGCCTCTTCCTTCAACTCCATCTCGCCCCGCGGCACGCTCATTGCTCGACCCTTCACGTCTTCTTCGTTGCGAAATACCCCCGGGGGGGTGCGGGGGGGCAGGCGGCCCCCCGCCCGGCCTCAGCCATGGACCAGAACCCGCCCCTGCTTGCCCACGACGAACTTCCGCACCGCGCGGAACCCTTCGGGGTCCCTCTCCGCCATCACCTGAAACGGCCGTTGCGGCAGGATGAGCGAGCGCGTCACCCGCGTCGCCCCGGTCTGTGCCCCGGTCGGTGAACCTGGGCCCGCAAAGGGATCAAGCCGGAAGACCTGGCGCTCGGTCGTCGAGAACCAGCCCTTCTCGACCTCGACCCGCTCGCTTTCCAGCTCCTCGATGGTCCAGGCCAGCGCCCAGTCCTCGCCCGGCGGCGACTTCGCCTCCTCCAGCACCTCGCGGATCGCCCCGGTCTGGCGGGTGAAGGCGCTCGAATACATCGGGCCGAGGTGCAGGCGGCGAAGCCGCTTGGGGTGCAGGTCGGCGAAATCGGTGTCGAACCCCCGGGCGATGGTCAGCAGCGTCAGCCCGCCCAGCGACTGCGCCATCAGATGCGCCTGCACCCCGGGCCAGCGGCCGGCATCAAGCGGCAGCGCCTTGCGCCCCGAATCGACGACCTCCATCAGATAGACCACCGGCACGTTCAACTGGCTGTCGTAAACCCCCCAGTGCAGCAGATAGCCGCGCCGCCCGCCGGAAACCTCGGCGATGAACTCGGCCGCCGGATGCATCTGCGCGAAGAACAGCCCGCCCTTCGCCAGCGCCTCGTGATAAAGCCGCTGCGACAGCGCATATTGCAGCCGGGTCGGCACCACCCGTTCGCCGAGGATCTGGCGCACCATCTCGTCCTTCAGGCGGTCTGCCTGCGGCATTCCGTCGAGATGCCTGGCCGCCTGGGCCGCATCATTCGCCATCGTCACGATTTCCTGAAAGACCGGAAATCCGCTTTCATGCAAGTCGATGGTCAGGTGTTTCTGGCCGATCCCCTCGATCCGGCCCGAAACGAGATACTTCAGGCTCAGCGCCTTGAAGGTCCGGGCGATCGCCGCGACATGGGCCTCGATCACATCGCCGTCCAGCGCCGAGAGGGCGCGGTCCTTCTCCATCTCGCCGGTGACCCCGGCAAGATGCCGGGTGATCCGCTCGAACTTGGCGAAATACCGCCGCGCAGCAAGATCATCGTCAAGCGCCCGGTGGTCGGTGGTCAGATCGATCCCGGCCACCTAGCCACCATACAGGTTCTTGTCGTGCTTCTCGACGATCGCGGCGAAGCGCCGGGCAAAGCGTTCATCCGCCTTGGCCTTCTCCTCCAGAACCTTGCGCGCAAAGACCATCTGGTCCTCGTGCTTCTCCAGCATCTCGGCCATCCGGGCATTGGTGGCCGAGCCGATCCCGGCCATCGCCGCCTGCGCCTCCTGGTCGGTCTTTACCCCGATCTCGTTGATCCGGTGCGCCACCTCCTGCTGCTGGGCGGTCTTCAAGCTTTTCGTCAGCGCATCATAAAGCACCACCCGCTGGCGGGTGTCGGTCTGCAGCTTGTTGATCAGCACCATCTGCGTCGCCGCCTGGTTCTGCAGACTGTCCACCCAGGTCTTGCCCTTCTCGATATAGCGCTCCAGCGTCTGCGACTTCGCCAGCTTCACCTGCTCGTCCTGCACCATCGCGTTGAAGCGCGTGTTCACCTCGGCCAGTTCGCTCTCCAGCTTCGTGCGCGCCGTCGCGTCCTGCTCGACGCTGATCCGGTTCTCAAGCTCGATGATCCTCGGGTCCATCGCCTGGATATCGCGGCGCAAGCCCTCCAGCTCGCCCACCGTCGCCTCGCGGTCCGTGAGCGTCCCGGTCAGGTTCGCCTCGACCCTGGCCTTGTGGTCGTTCAGGACGGCAAGCTGCCCTTCCAGCAGCGTCACGATGGTATCGGACTTGGCGATCAGGTCCTGCAGCTTGTCGTCGATCGACGCCCCGCGCAGCCGCTCCTGCCGCATCGCCTCGGACTTGCCCCTGGCAAAGATGCCGACGAAGCTCTCCCATCCGGTCTTCGTGCGCATCTCGTCGAAGTCCTTGGAAAACCCCGCCGTCACGTCGTCGAGGCCCATGATCAACTCGGCGATGTTCGCGTTCATCTGCTCGGTGTGTCTTTGGACATCGGCCAGCGTGGCATTCTCGATGTCGATCGAGATGTCGCCACCGGTCGCAAGCTTGGCGCGCGCCGCCTCGATCCGGCCGGTCAGTTCGGAAATCCGCGCCTGCGTCTCGGCAACCTCCTTCTGGCTTTCCAGGATCCGGGCATCGAAATCGGACATGAGGGCCCCCAATGTGAAACTCATTTACAATCTTGGGGCCGCGCCCGCGGAATTCCAGACCCGCCCGCCGGAAATCGTTATCGCAAAAAGCCGCCCGCCCGTCATCCGCAATCGGTCATCCGCAATCCGGGCCGGGCACGGCCATTGGTCGTTGCCGAAGCCGCCGGGCCGGCCTAGCCTGCCGCCATGACCAGCACCCTCGCCGATCGCCTCGCCGCCGAGGTCGCCGCCCGCCGCGACGATCTTGTCGCCCTCACGCAGGACCTCGTCCGCATCCCGACGCTCAACCCGCCGGGGCTGAACTACCGCGAGATCTGCGACTATCTCGCCCAGCGCCTCGGCCGCGCCGGGTTCGCGGTCGAGCTGATCCGCGCCAAGGGCGCACCCGGCGATTCGGCCAGCCACCCGCGCTGGAACCTCGTCGCCCGCCACCAGGGCACCGGGGCCGGCGACTGCATCCATTTCAACAGCCATCACGACGTGGTCGAGGTCGGCCATGGCTGGACCCGCGACCCCTTCGGCGCCGAGGTGGTGGGCGACCGCATCTACGGCCGCGGCACCTGCGACATGAAGGGCGGCCTCGCCGCCAGCGTGATCGCCGCCGAGGCCTTCATCGCCACCTGCCCCGACCATCGCGGCGCCATCGAGATCAGCGCGACGGCGGACGAGGAATCGGGCGGTTTCGGCGGCGTCGCCTGGCTCGCCGAACGGGGCTGGTTCGATCCCGAGCGCGTCCAGCACGTCATCATTCCCGAACCCCTGCACAAGGACCGCATCTGCCTTGGCCACCGCGGCGTCTGGTGGGCCGAGATCGAGACCCGGGGCCGCATCGCCCATGGCTCGATGCCCTTCCTCGGCGACTGCGCGGTGCGCCACATGGGCGCGGTCCTGGCCGAGATGGAGCGGACGCTCTTCCCCCTCCTCGCCACCAAACGCACCCAGATGCCGGTGATCCCCGAAGGGGCAAGGCAATCGACGCTCAACATCAACGCGATCCATGGCGGCGCGGCCGAGCAGGCCGCCGACTACACCGGCCTGCCGGCGCCTTGCGTTCCCGACCGCTGCCGCATCGTGATCGACCGCCGCTTCCTGATCGAAGAGGACCTCGCCGAGGTCAAGCGCGAGGTGACCGCGCTGCTCGAGCGTGTCGGGGCCGACCGCCCCTCCTTCACCTGCGAGATCCGCGATCTTTTCGAGGTGCAGCCGGTGATGACCGATCGCGACGCACCCATCGTCCGTTCGACCGCCGCCGCGATCGAGACCGTGCTCGGGCGCCAGGCCGGATACGTCGTCTCGCCCGGCACCTACGACCAGAAGCACATCGACCGGATTGGCCGGCTGAAGAACTGCATCGCCTACGGGCCGGGGGTTCTCGATCTGGCGCATCAGCCGGACGAATGGGTGGGCATCACCGACATGCAGGACGCGGCCTGCGTCATGGCGCTGGTCATGGCCGAACTCCTCGCACCCTGAGCTTCTTCGTTGCCGAAATACCCCGGGGTGCGGGGCAGCGCCCCGCCGGTCCGGGCCCCGGCCCGGACCTTTTGCCACCATCACAGCGCGATATTGTCGATCAGCCGCACGCCGCCAAGCGTCGCCGCCGCCAGCAGCCGCGCCGGCCGGTCAGGGGTGGCGAGCGGCTCCAGCCGCTCGGCGCCGCGCAGGTCCAGATAATCGACCTCGGCGAAACCCGCCGCCAGCACCGCCGCCCGCGCCCGCGACAGCGCGCCCGCCACCGGCATTCCGCCGCGGATGGCGCTGGCCGCCGCCTCCATCGCAACAAGAAGCGCCGGCGCGACCGCTCGCTCCGCGGCCGAAAGCCTCGTGTTGCGCGACGCCATCGCCAGCCCGTCGGGCTCGCGCAGCGTCGGGCAGCCGGTGATCGTCACCGGCAGGTCGAGATCGCGCACCAGCTGCCGGATGATCTGCAACTGCTGCCAGTCCTTCTCGCCGAAAAAGGCCCGCTCGGCCCCGGTCATCAGGAAAAGCTTCGCCACCACCGTCGCCATGCCGTCGAAGTGACCGGGGCGGAACGCGCCTTCAAGCTCGCGACTGACACCCGCGACGCTGACCGTGGTGGCAAAACCCGGCGGATAGACGACCTCGGACGGCGGCGCGAAAAGCACGTCGACCCCCGCCGCCCCCAGCATCGCCGCATCGCGGGCCTCGGTGCGGGGATAGTTCGCCAGATCCGCGGGGTCGTCGAACTGCCGCGGGTTGACGAAGATCGTCGCGATCACCCGGTCGCAACCCGCCTGCGCCGCGCTCACCAGGCTCATGTGCCCGGCATGCAATGCGCCCATCGTCGGCACCACGCCGACCCTTCTGCCCTCTGCCTTCCAGCCCGCGACGCAGCCACGCAGCGCCGTCACCTCGCGCAGGGTTCTCATGCCTTCCCCGGCTCATCGCCGAAGACATGTTCGGGGCCCGGAAACCGCCGCGCCCTGACCTCGCCCGCATAGGCCGCGATCGCGCGGTCGGCCTCGGCGCCAAGCTCGGCATAGCGCTTCACGAACTTCGGCCGGAATGCGGTGAAAAGCCCCAGCATGTCGTCCACCACCAGCACCTGCCCGTCGCAGTCCGCCGAGGCGCCGATGCCGATGGTCGGGATCGAAACGCTTGCGGTGATCTCGGCGGCAAGCGCCTCGGGCACCTTCTCAAGCACCACCGCGAAGGCCCCCGCCGCGGCCACCGCCGCCGCGTCCTGCCGGATGCGATCGCCGTCGGCGCCGCGCCCCTGAACCCGGTAGCCGCCGAGCGTGTTCACCGCCTGCGGGGTCAGCCCGACATGGCCCATCACCGGGATGCCGCGGGCGACGAGAAAGGCGATCGTCGGCGCCATGTGTGCGCCCCCTTCCAGCTTGACCGCCGCCGCCCCGGTCTCGGCCATCAGCCTTGCCGCGCTGCGAAAGGCCTGCGCTTCGCCCTCCTCGTAACTGCCGAAGGGCATGTCGATGACCATCATCGCGCGTGACAGCCCGCGCGCCACCGCCTGGCCATGCAGGATCATCATCTCCATCGTCACCCCCAGGGTCGAGGGCAGCCCGTGCAGCACCATGCCAAGGCTGTCGCCGACCAGCACCATGTCGCAATGCGGATCGACCAGCCGGGCGATCGGCGTGGTATAGGCGGTCAGCATCACCAGGGGCACACCGCCCTTGCGCGCGGCGATGTCTGCCGGCGCCGGCCGCTTGGTCTGATCCGTGGCGCTCATCCTGGTCCTCCCGCGCGATCCGGCGCCATCATAGCTGCACCGCAGCATCGGTTCCAGCATTCCGTGTGCCACGCAAGCGCTTGATCGGCGGATGAAAACGCCGGAAGATGGCGCGCACCGCCCGGCACCAGCCCGGGCCCCACGGGGAGAAAACCGATGATTCACCGCCTCGCCCGATACGCCGCCGCGCTGATGCTGACCGCCGGGACCGCGCTGGCGGCCGAAGACACGATCACCCTCGGCATGGTGCTGGAGCCGCCGAACCTCGACCCGACGGCCGGGGCGGCGGCGGCGATCGACGAGGTGGTCTATGCCAATGTCTTCGAGGGGCTGACCCGCTTCGGCCCGGACGGCTCGGTCCGCCCCGCCCTCGCCGCCTCGTGGGAGGTCGGCGACGGCGCGACGACCTACCTCTTCCACCTGCACGACGGCGTGACATTCCACGACGGCACCGCGATGGACGCCGAGGACGTGAAATTCTCGCTCGACCGGGCACGGGCCGAGGACAGCGCGAATGCGCAAAAGGCGCTTTTCGCCGGGATCGAGACGGTCGAGGTGATCGATCCCTTGACGGTGAAGGTCACGCTTGGCGCCCCGAACGGCAATTTCGCCTTCAACCTGGCCTGGGGCGACGCGGTGATCGTGGCGCCGGAATCGGTCGAGACGGCGGCGACGGCGCCGGTCGGCACCGGCCCGTTCCGCTTCGCCGAATGGTTGCAGGGCGATCATGTGACGCTGACGCGCAACCCCGACTACTGGGGTGAACCGGCGGCGCTGGCAAAGGCCACCTTCCGCTTCATCTCCGACCCGACCGCCGCCTTCGCCGCGATGATGGCCGGCGATGTCGATGCCTTCCCGAACTACCCCGCACCGGAAACCCTTGCCCAGCTTGCCGCCGACCCGCGCTTTCGGGTCATCGTCGGCTCGACCGAGGGCGAGACGATCCTGGCGATGAACAACCGCCAGCCGCCGCTTGACGACGCGCGCGTGCGCGAGGCGATTGCGCATGCGATCAACCGGCAAGAGATCATCGACGGGGCGATGTTCGGCCATGGCACCCCGATCGGCACGCATTTCGCCCCGCACAACCCCGATTACGTCGATCTGACCGGGCTTTCGGCCCATGATCCGGAGAAGTCGAAGGCGCTTCTGGCCGAGGCCGGCGTCGCGGGGCTGAAACTTCGCCTCGCCCTGCCGCCGCCGACCTATGCGCGGCGCGGCGGAGAGATCATCGCAGCCCAGCTTGCGGCGGTGGGGATCGCGACCGAGATCAGCAATGTCGAATGGGCGCAATGGCTTGAACAGGTGTTCAAGGGCAAGGATTTCGACCTGACCATCGTCAG
>PHEC01000245.1 GCA_002841115.1 Alphaproteobacteria bacterium HGW-Alphaproteobacteria-6
GAGCGCGGCGACGAGGTTTCGGGCGGCGGGCTGGCGGCGGGCGAGGGCATGGTCCTTGCCACCACCGGATACGGCGAACTGGTGGCGCTCGATGCCGCCTCGGGTGCGGTGCTCTGGCGCCAGCGCTTCGATGCGCCGGTCGGCGGCGCCCCGGCGGTTGCCGACGGGCGGGTCTATGTGGTGGCCCGCGATGCCTCGGCCTGGGCGGTCTCGGCCCGCGACGGGCGGGTGCTGTGGCAGCTTCCCGGCACCCCGGCGGCGACCGGGGTGATGGGCGGGGCGGCGCCGGCGGTCGATGCGCGCCAGGTGATCTTTCCCTTCCCCTCGGGCCAGTTGATCGCGGTGGCGCGCGACAGCGGCACCGGGCTGTGGAACACCCAGGTCGCCGGCCAGCGGCCGGGACGCGCCTATGCCGCCTATTCCGACCTGACCGGCGATCCGGTGATCGCCGAGGGCGTGGTCTATGCCGGCACTGCCGCCGGCCGGCTGGCGGCGATCGACGCCGATACCGGGCTGATGCGCTGGTCGGTGCCGGACGGGGCGATGGGGCCGGTGGTGGTGGCGGGCGGCGCGGTGTTCCACGTCAATGACGAGGATCAGCTGATGCGGGTCGATGCATCAAGCGGCGCCGAGGTCTGGCGCATCGACATGCCCTATTTCAAGAACGCCCGGCCGAAGCGGCGGCGCGACATCATCGCCCATTACGGCCCGGTGCTGGCCGGCGGGCGGCTGGTGCTGGCCTCCTCCGACGGGCTCTTGCGGTTCTTCGACCCGGCCTCGGGGGCGCTGACCGCTACCTTGCCGCTGGCCGATGGCGCGGCCGCGGCGCCGGTGGTGGCGGGCGGCGTTCTCTATGTCGTCGACCAGGGCGGCACGCTCGAGGCTTTCCGCTAGCGCCGAACCGGTGTAAGGGGCGCGCTTGCGGCGCGCCTTCCGCGCCCATGGGGAACCGAACCATGAGCTTTACCCTCGCCATTGTCGGGCGCCCGAATGTCGGCAAGTCGACGCTGTTCAACCGGCTGGTCGGCCGCAAGCTGGCGCTGGTCGACGACCAGCCCGGCGTCACCCGCGACCTGCGCGAGGGCGAGGCGCGGCTCGGCGATCTGCGCTTTACCGTGATCGACAGCGCCGGGCTGGAAGAGGCCGGCGACGACAGCCTGCAGGGCCGGATGCGGCGGCTGACCGAACGCGCGGTGGAAATGGCCGACATCTGCCTTTTCGTCATCGATGCCCGCCAGGGGGTGACCGCGACCGACCGGGTCTTTGCCGCGATCCTGCGCAAGAAGAACGCCCATGTCATCCTCGCCGCCAACAAGGCCGAGGGTCGCGCCGCCGATGCCGGATTGCTGGAAGCCTTTGAGCTCGGCCTCGGCGAGCCGCTGCGGCTTTCGGCCGAGCATGGCGAGGGGATGGGCGAGCTTTACCACATGCTGCGCCCGCTGGCCGCGACCTTCGCCGCGCGCGAGGCCGCCGACACGCCCGAGACCGATGTCGATGTCAGCGACGAGGATGCCGACGCCCCGCGGGTGCCGACCCACGACAAGCCCCTGCAGATCGCGGTGATCGGCCGGCCCAATGCCGGCAAGTCGACGCTGATCAACAGGATCCTCGGTGAGGAGCGGCTGCTGACCGGGCCCGAGGCCGGGATCACCCGCGACGCGATCTCGGTGCGCACCGAGTGGCTGGGCACGCCGATCCGGATTTTTGATACCGCCGGGATGCGCAAGAAGGCGCGGATCTCGGACAAGCTGGAAAAGCTGTCGGTTGCCGACGGGCTGCGCGCGGTGCGCTTCGCCGAGGTGGTGGTGGTGCTTCTCGATGTCGATATCCCGTTCGAACAGCAGGACCTCAGGATCGCCGACTACGCCGAAAGCGAGGGTCGCGCGGTGGTGGTCGCCGCCAACAAATGGGACCTCGAAGAGGACAAGGCCGAAAAGCTGAAGGCCCTGCGCGACAGCTTCGCCCGGCTGCTGCCACAACTCAGGGGCGCGCCCCTGGTCACCGTCTCGGGCCTGACCGGCAAGGGGCTCGACCGGCTGCACGCGGCGATCCTGAAGGCGCATGAGGTCTGGAACCGGCGGATCACCACGGCCAGGCTGAACCCCTGGCTGGGTGCGATGACCGAGGCCCATCCGCCCCCCGCGCCGGGCGGGCGCCGGGTCCGGCTGCGCTACATGACCCAGGTCAAGACCCGGCCGCCGGCCTTCGTGGTGATGTGCAACCAGGCGGCGGAACTGCCCGAAAGCTACAGCCGCTACCTGATCAACGGGCTGCGCGAGGATTTCGACATGCCGGGCACGCCGATCCGGCTGATCTTCCGCGACCAGGGCGACAAGAACCCCTACCGCGACCAGAAGTTCCACACCCCGTCGCGGCTGCGCAAGCACGGCCCCGGCAAGGCTGCGGCCAAGAAGGGCTGAACCGGCGGGCCGAACGGGGGCGGGGGCCGAACGGGGGGGCGGGGGCCGAACGGGGGGGCGGGGG
>PHEC01000079.1 GCA_002841115.1 Alphaproteobacteria bacterium HGW-Alphaproteobacteria-6
AGCCGTCGGACAGGTCTGCGATCTCTTCACCGAAGAAGAATGCTGCAACTTCTTCAAGGCCGCAGGATATGAAACCGATTAGACGCAACACGCTCTAATTTCGGGGAGGATTACCCCCACCCCCCCGCAGCCTCCGGCTGCTGAGGTGCCTCGACCGATTGCGGTTGAAGTGCGCCTGCGGGGTGGCGCAGTTTGCACTTTGCCATCATTTCGACCGGTCGGCCGCCAACAGTTCAGCGCGCATCGAAGTTTCAAGAGCTGAAAGCGCCTTTGCCTGCTGGCGGCGGGAACGGTAGCGGGCCACCTGGTTGTCGGTGATGACACCAATGAGGATGACACCGCCCATCACCGCAAAGTTCAGCGAAGAGGGGATGCCCAGAAGGTTCACCAGGTTCTGGAGCATTTGCAGAAGTATCACACCGAGGACCGCGCCGACGACCGATCCCTCGCCACCGCGCAGTGAAAACCCGCCCAGCACTGCCGCCGCGATACCATAGAGTTCGTAGAAGTTGCCGTGGCTCGAGGGCTGAATCGAGCGCGTGTACATGGCGAAGAAGATCGCTGAAAGCGCCGTCAGAACCATGCAGATGACATAGGCCAGAACGATCACGCGGGTCGTGTTGATCCCGGCGAAATGTGCTGCTTCGGCGTTCTTTCCGACGGCGAAGAGGTGACGGCCGAAAACCGTCCGGTGCAGCACGAACCAGGCGACCACCGCGACCGCGCCAAAGGCCATGATCGAATGCGGCACGCCGCCGGTTCGCCCCGATACCAGCCATTCGAGCAACGGGAACTCGTCGCCGAACGAAAAGCCGGCGGTGCCGTCCTTGGTGTAGAACCGGGCGATACCGCGATAGATCAGAAGCCCGCAGAGAGTGACGACGAAGGGCTGCAATTTCAGCCGTGTTACCAGAAGGCCATGGATCATGCCGAGAACCGCGCCCAGAATCAGGACGATGATCATTGCCAACGGCCATGGCACCTCTTGCACGACGATCAGGTCGACGAAGAGAACCCCGACAAGGGCGATGACTGACCCGACCGAAAGCTCGATCCCGGCGGTCACGATCACGAAGGCCTCGGCGATCGTGAACAGCCCGTAGAGCCCGATCAGGTTGGCGGTATTCGCCAGGTTGATCGGCGAAAGGAAACGCGGATTGATCGCCGCGACGACCGTGGCCACCACCAGCACCAGAACTGCCAGCCCCAGATCTTTCTTCTGCACGCCTCTACCCCACTGCCAGATGAAGGATCGCTTCTTCGGTCACCTCGTTCGGGCCAAGGATTCCCGCCACTTCGCCACGACACATCACCGCCACCCGGTCAGACACGCCGATCACCTCTTCCATGTCGCTGGAGATCATCAGGATGCCGACCCCATTGCCAGCCAGCGATTGCATCACTCGGTAGACCTCGGCCTTGGCACCGATGTCGATTCCCCGGGTGGGTTCGTCAACGATCATCATCTTGGGATCCATCGCCAGCCACTTGGCCAGAACCACCTTCTGCTGGTTCCCGCCCGACAGCTCGGCCACGGCCCGCGTCAGCACCGGGGCCTTGATCGAGAAATTGTGGCGCGCGTGTTCCGCCAGCCCGGTCTCGCCGCGCCGGTCGACGAAGCCCGCCCGCGCCATCCGTGCCAGGCTGGGCAACGAGATGTTCTCGGCAAACGAGAAATCGAGAAAGAGGCCTTCTTCCTTGCGGTTCTCCGGCACAAGGCACAATCCGGCAGAAATGACCCCGGCGACCGTGTCAGGCAGCGGCGCCCCGTCCAGCATCACCTGTCCTGCCAGACGCCGGTCGACGCCAAAGACCGCGCGGGCGACTTCCGTGCGCCCCGCCCCGACCAGACCTGCCAGACCCAGAATCTCGCCGGCACGGACCGTCAGGTCGACGCGCGCATCGGGATAGGCCGTCGTCGTCAGCCCTTTGATTTCCAGAAGAGGCTCCCTCGCGGCATGGTCATGCTTTTCGAAGAACTGGCCGGCGTCCCGACCTATCATCATCCGGACCATGCGGTCCCTGTCGATCTCGTGGCGGGCCAACGCACCGGCGTTGCGCCCGTCGCGCAGCACCACCACACGGTCGGCGACTGCCTCGATCTCGGTCAGGCGATGGGTGATGAACAGGATTGCCACGCCCTCGGCCTTCAGTTGGCGGATCACCTCCAGCAAGGTCTGCGTTTCCGCGAGCGTCAGGCTGGCGGTCGGCTCATCGAAGATTACCAGCCGTGCTGCCATCGACAGGGCGCGGGCGATCTCCAGAAGTTGCTGGTCGGCCAGCGAAAGCGCCGCCACGGAATCATCTGGCCCGAAACGGGTGCCCAACCGTCGCAGGATCGGTTCGACATCGCGGGACATGCCGGCGCGATCGAGCAGGCGGAACGGTCCCGATGTCTTCTCGCGGCCAAGCAGTACGTTGGCGGCCACGTCAAGATTGGTGAAGGGATTGAGCTCCTGATGAACGAAGGCTATGCCCTGCTTGGCCGCCTCGGCCGGGGTCAGCGCCGGCAGCTGCACGCCATCGATCACGATCGCCCCGCCATCGGGCACGATTACGCCTCCGAGCACCTTCATCAGGGTGGATTTTCCGGCGCCGTTCTCGCCGATAAGTCCGACGACCTCACCACCGCGGATCGACATGTCGACATTCTGCAGTGCGATGACGCCGGGATAGACCTTGGTCACCCGGTTCAGGGAGAGGTCTATCCTTGTCCTCACGTCCTTCAGCATCGCGGATCTCGTTGCCTGAACAGGAAAGCGGGCTGTGCGCAAACAGAAGCGTTCTGCCGCACAGCCCCGGGAGCCGGCAAAACCGGGCTAGCCGCCGATGCGCGCTTTCAGCTCCGCTTCGAACGCATCGACATTGGACTGGTCGATGACCTTGGTCGGCACGATGATGAGACCGTCCTCGGGCACGCCAGAGGTATCACCCTCGAGGTAGCTCGCCATCAGCTTCATGCCCTGGTAGCCCCATTGGTAGGGGTCCTGAACCACCGTCCCGGCAAAACTGCCCTGACGGACCGCGCCGAGCGTGATCGGGTCCTCGTCGAAGGCGATGACGGTGATCTCTCCCAGCTTGCCTGCTGCCTGCAGAGCCTCGTATATCTTCGGCGGGTTGTAGGAATAGAAGCCGACCATGCAGTCCACTTCGGGGTTCGCGACCAGAACGTCATCGACATTCGACCGTGCCCGGGCAAAGTCCACGTCGTCGCCGCGGACATCGATCAGGTCGATCCCGTGGCCCTCGACCGCCTGGCGAAAACCGGCGATCCGTTCGACCGCGTTGTCGGCACCGAGGAAGCCGACAAAGCCCATGCAGGTGCCGCCATCGGGCAGCGCCTTCACCGCGATTTCTCCGGCCTGAACGCCGGCCAGCGTGTTGGACGAACCGAGATAGGCGATCCGGTTGCTGTCGGGGGCGTCGCTGTCGGTAGTGAACAGGGGCACCTGCGCGGCGATCCGGTTGAACGCGTCGATCGAGGTCTTGGGATCGACCGACGAGATCATGATGGCATCGATACCGGCAGCCACCAGATCATCCATCAAAGCGTTCTGAAGCGCCGCGGTCCCCTGCGCCGGATAGCGGAACTGCAGATCATGATCCGGAAGCTCCTTCTGCGCGGCCATGACCCCGGCTTCGGCCAGCTTCCAGAAATCAGAGGCGGCGTTGACGACGAATGCCAGGGATGGCTTGTCCTGCGCAAAAGCGGCCGATCCCAAGGCGATGGACAGCGCCGCCGCGACGGCGGGTTTCGTGACCTTCATGTGCTCCTCCCTTCCGCCATTCCGGCGGGATTTGATTCGGCCCGCCTGAGCGTGCCGCCGATGATAATATTACTAATTTATTAGTGATGCAAATTCCGCGCGCACGAACAGTCAAAAAAGCCGGACCCCGAGGGGCCCGGCAGTGGGGAGAACGGTGCAGCCTCAGTTGTCGGCGCAGAACCCGGGATCCTCGCCGTTGCAGACATCGAGCCCGGTAAACAGCGGGTCGTCGACGCTTTCGCCGTTGATCAACTGGATCATCACATCCGGCGCCCTGTAGCCCATCTCGAACGGGCGCTGACCTACCTGCGCATGAGACCGGCCCTCGCGGAACGCCTTGGTCTGCGGCGGCAGGGTGTCGCCGGCAATGATGATCAGATCCTGCGACTTCAGGCGGTCCATGACCTGATCGGTCACCTGGGTGTAGGCCTGCGGTGCGAATTGTGCCCAGCCGCCGATCAGCACGAAAGCGTCGAGGTCAGGGTTGGCGATGAAGGTATCGGCCATCTGCTGATTGGCCAGATCCGCCTGGTCGTTGGTGAAGACCGGGCAACCGTCGATCTCGCTCCATCCGTTCTGGCCAGTCAGCCGGTCGATCCCATCCACGCCACTGGCCGTGTCACGGAAGCCCTGCGCACGGGCGTTGATGTTGTCGGCCGCAACGTTGCCAAGCTGCAGGCAGACCGTGCCACCCTCGGGCTTCAGCATCGCTGCCTGCTCGGCCATCTGAACGCCCATCAGGTAATTGTCGGTGCCAAGATAGGTCGCGCGCAGGTCGCGGTCTTGCTCGAGGAAGTCGGCGTCGATGGTCATGACCGGCACGTCCGGAGCGATCTGCCGGATACGATTGGCCATCGCCGGCGCATTCGACGGCGAGATGGCGATTGCCGCGACTCCCCGTGTCAGAAGGTCGTCGACGATCTGCACCTCACCAGCCTCGTCAGCCGAGGAGGCCGGGCCGGTGTAGAGACATTCGTACTCGCTGTCGGCATTCTCGGACATCCACTTCTGGCAGCCCAGGTTGATCTGCTCGAAGAACGGGTTGTCGAGACCCTTGACCACGATCGCCAGGATTTTCTTTTCCTGAGCCATCCCGGCCCCGGCCGCGAGCGCCATCGCCGCAGCGGCTGAAAGCAGTAACAGTTTCCGTGTCATAGTCTTTCCTCCCTTGGGTTTTCCGGTCCCGGTGGCTCCTTGGCGCGATTATCCCGGGTACCAGATCTTTCGCGGATCACTCGGATCGCGCTGGTAGTTCCATGCCCGCTCGATCAGGGCCTCAAGGTCGACTTTCGGTGCCCAGCCAAGCCGCAACCGCGCCTTGGCGTTGTCCAGAAGATTGCTGTGAAACGGGGTCGCGACCTCTGCCACCGGAAGCCCGCGCGTTCGGCCGAGGTAGGCGGCGACCGCGCTGTAATCGGCGGCGTCCGTCATGCAGATGTTGAACAGGCCGCGACTGGCCGCCGGGTTGTCCAGGGCTGCGAGGATGGCCTCGACCAGATCGTCGACATGAACGAAGTTGCGCCTTAGCGGCGCTCCGGTCGCATCGCGCATCAGCGGCACCGCATCGCTTGCCGCATATCGCGCGATCTCGTCCGCGCCGATCAGGTCGGACCAGAGCGGCCCACCGAACTGGTCGGGACCGAAGCTCAGCGCAAAGCGGAAATCGTCTTTCTCCATGATCCAGGGCGCGCGCAGGGTGCAGCCGTTCAGTCCATACTGGATCTGGTATTGCTCCAGCATCACCTCTTCCAGCACCTTGGTCAGGGCGTAGCATCCTGGATAGGCCTTGCGCGGGGATGCCTCGGTGATCGGCGCGCCATAGTCGTGGAAGATGTGCCCGACGGAACAGTCTCCGCCAATCAGCACGAACTGCTCGGCGGTCGGTGAGGCGCGGAAGGCCTCCAGCATCAGGAACATGCCCTTGATCGCGACATCGATGACGAGAGCCGGCGATTCCTTGACCGCGGCCATGTGCAGAACATGGGTAACGCCGTCAAGCGAGGCCGCCACGGTCGCGGGGTCGGACAGCGAACCCTTCAGAACGCTGACCCGGGCGCTTTCGCCGATCATCCGATTGTTGCACAGCGCAACGACCGACCAGTCGCGGAACCGCTCGCGTTGCAGGAAACGCGGCAGAAAATTCTGCCCGACCTTCCCGGTTGCTCCTGTCAGCAGCAGCCTCATGTTTCCCTCTGAGCCGTACCCGACAAGATAATATTTACTAATATTACTTGGTCAAGTAAAGATATGGGTGGCGGGCACGGGCCAGCACGCACACAATTGCGTCGGCGGGACGATGCCGGACGGCGCAATCGCAGGGAGGGGATTGGATGTCTCGGCTAAGGCTTTCCGGCATCTCCAAGCATTTCGGTGCCATAACGGCGCTGAACGACGTTTCGTTGGAGATCGCACCGGGCGAGGTGCTCGGACTGATGGGGGACAACGGCGCGGGCAAGTCGACACTGGTCAAGATCGTGGCGGGAAACTTCCGGCCAAGCCACGGCGAGATTCGAATCGATGATCAGGTGGTCGATTTTCACAAACCGCTCGACGCTCAGCGCGACGGCATCGAGGTGGTCTATCAGGATCTTGCGCTATGCGACAACCTTTCGGCTGCCTCGAACGTCTTTCTGGGCCGCGAACCGCTGCGCAGCTTTGGCCCGATCCGGGTGATCGACTATCCGCAGATGCGCAAACGCTCGGCGGAACTGTTCGCGCAGCTGAAATCCGAAACCCGCCCGCGCGATCTGGTGCGCCGCATGTCGGGCGGCCAGCGCCAGGCGGTGGCCATCGCCCGCACTCTGCTTTCGAACGCCAAGATCGTGCTGATGGACGAACCGACGGCCGCGATCTCGGTCCGGCAGGTCGCCGAGGTGCTGGATCTGGTTCGGCGCTTGCGCGACCAGGGAATGAGCGTCGTCCTGATCAGCCACAGGATGCCCGACGTCTTCGCCGTATCCGACAGGATCGCGGTGCTCAGACGTGGTCAGCTTGTCGCCGACAAGGCGACCGCCAGCAGTTCTCCCGAAGAGGTGACCGGCCTGATCACTGGCGCCATTGAAGCCGCTTGAGGGAGGCCGAATCATGACGAACATCGAACAGGTTATCGGGCAAAGCCAGCACAGGTCCGCGTTGTCGCGGGTCATGAACTTCCAGGTCTTCTGGGTTTTCATCGCGGCTGTCCTGGCCTGCCTGGCCCTGACTTTTCTGACCGATTCCTTCGCAACCGAGCGCAACCTCTTCAACGTCGCGCGCAACTTCGCCTTCGTCGCGCTGATCGCCGTCGGCATGACGGCTGTGATCGCCTCGGGCGGTATCGACCTTTCCGTCGGCTCCACGGTCGTGCTGTCCGCCATGGTGATCTCGGTCCTGATGGAGGGCGGCTATCCGTTCTGGCTGTCGGCCGTCATGGCGCTTGTCGCGGCCCTGGCCGTAGGAGCGATCAATGGCGTCCTGATCGCTTATGCCGGGATGCCGCCTTTCGTTGTCACGCTGGGGATGCTGTCCATCGCGCGGTCATTGGCGATGGTGCTCTCGAACAACAAGATGATCTGGGAATTCGGACCCGACCACGACCTGCTCTTGTGGGTCGGCGGCGGCGCCACACTGGGCCTTCCGCATCCGCTCTATGTGCTTACCGCCCTTGTGATCGTCATGAGCCTCGTGTTCCGCTGGACACGTTGGGGCCAGTATGTCTTTGCCATCGGCGGCAACGAGCACGCTGCGAGGTTGACCGGCATCCCAGTCCGGAACCTCAAGATCTCCATCTACATGTTCTCGGCCTTCACGGCCGGGCTTGCCGGAATTCTCATGGCGGGCTGGCTTGGCAGCGTGACCACCAACCTCGGTCAGGCGATGGAACTGACGGTGATCGCGGCGGCAGTGATCGGGGGCGCGAATCTCGCGGGTGGCGAGGGGACAGCGGTCGGCGCGGTTGTCGGGGCACTGCTGATCGAGGTTATCCGCAATTCGCTGATCCTGCTGGGAATCTCGACCTTCTGGCAAGGGACCTTCATCGGGTGCTTCATCATTATCGCGGTCGGATTCGACCGCATCAGGCGGTTGCGGTCGGCGGACTAGTCGGGATAGGTGCTCTTCGGAAGAAAGACCCAGGTTCCCAGATTCCACGTGCCGAAGTCAGCAGATCAGCCGTCGCGCCGTCCTGGATCCGTGAGGCAAGGAGAACGGACTGTCATGTCGAGCGATCAGCCGTCTGGCGAAGGGATACGACCAACCATGATGGATGTCGCGGCCCGCGCCGGCGTGTCGCAGGCCACCGTGTCGCTTGTCCTGAACGGCAGCCCCGGCGCAAAGCTCAGCGATGCCACGCGCAGGCGTGTGCGCGACGCGGCCGATACATTGGGTTACCGGCTTCCCCGTCGCGCAAGTCGTCCCGCGCCGGCCAACCAGTCGGTCATTGGCGTCATTGTCGACGAACTGGCCAGCGATCCCTGGATGGCGATTGCCTTCGGCGGCGCGCGGGAAAAGGCGCTGGAATACGGCATGAACATCTACCTCGCCGTTTCCAACGGCGATCCCGCCAACGAAGCAGCAATCATCGAGAACCTCGAGAACCAGCCGCTGGTCGGAATCATCTATGGCACCATCCTGACACGTCAGGTGCACCTTCCGCCCAGCATTTCCAGAAAGCGGGCGGTCCTTCTCAATTGTTACGATGCCGAGCGCCGTCTGAATTCGGTCGTCCCGGGTGATCGGCTTGGAGGCCGCATTGCGACCCAGCGACTGATCGATGCCGGGCGCAAACGCATTGGGTTCATCAATGGCCAGCAAGGCGTTGACGCTTCACGCGATCGCCTGAAGGGATATCGTCAGGCGCTTGCCTCGAACGAGATATCCTTTGATCTCAAACTGGTCAAATCCGGCAACTGGGAACCGTCGTCCGGCTATACGATGACCAAGGAGCTCCTGGCCCTGGACTCTCCGCCAGACGCCATCTTCTGCGCGAACGACTTGATGGCGTTGGGGTGTCTTGATGCCCTGCACGAGGCAGGCATCTGTATCCCCAAGGATATTTCGGTCATCGGCTTCGATGATCGCGATGTCGCGCTTCACACCCATCCGCCACTTACCACGCTGCTCTTGCCGCACCATGAGATGGGCGCCATCGCCGCGGAAACATTGATCGAGATGGCCGGAACCCTGAATACGACCCCTGTTCAGATCAAGGTTGAATGCCCTCTGATCGAACGCGCATCGGTCTGACGGCGGGCACCGTGGTTTCTGGACAAGGAGCTGAGGCGTCGTTCGGCATTGCCTCAGCCGAACCGGCCAGGGCGTTTTGTCATTCGTTCGTGATCAATGCCTTGATCAGGCCGGTCTTGTCGCGAGCCCATCGGGGAAAGTCTTTCACTGCCTCCGTCAAGGTCGTGCGGTGGGTGATCAAGGCGTCCATCGCAACGTCGCCCGCACGCATCACGGACATCACGCGCCGAAAGTCCAGCTCGGTTGCGTTGCGGCTTCCCAGCAGGCTCATTTCGCGGCGATGGAAATCGGGATCCGAAAACGTTATGGCTTCCTTCACCACGCTGACCAGAACGTAACGTCCGCCCTGTGCGACATGCGCGAAGCCTGCCTCGATCGAGGCACGGTTTCCGGTCGCGTCGAAGACAACGTCGAACCCCTCCGCGTTCGTCGCCTCCGCGACAGCCTCGGTCATCGGAATGCCCGCGGGAGGGCAGGTGGCGCCTGCAATTGTTGCGGCCCGTTCCAGCCTTTGCTGGTCGATGTCCACCAGCGTGACAGCAGCGCCGGCAAGCCGGGCGAAGAGAGCCGTGCCAATGCCGATGGGTCCCGCCCCGACCACCAGCGCACGATCATTCGGACCCACCCCGCCGCGCCGGACGGCATGCGCGCCGATGGCCAGAAACTCGACCGAGGCGCACTGATCGACACTCAGGTCATCGCCCGGCAGGAGGTTGCCCGCGGGCAACGACAAAAGCCCGGCCATGCCGCCATCGCGATGAACCCCGAGAACGGAGATCGTGGCACAGCAATTGGGCTTGCCGTTGCGGCAGGCGATGCAGGTGCCGCAGGTGATGTATGGGTTGATCACACAGATCTCGCCCGGGCGCAAACCCGAGCCCGCCGGCGCCTCGACGACCTCGCAAGCGATCTCGTGACCCATGACCCGCGGATAGGCGAGGAACGGGTGCTTGCCCTCGAAGATGTGGAAATCCGTGCCGCAGATGCCGATCCGCCGAGGCCGTACAAGCGCATGGTCGGGCGCGCGGCGCACCGCCTCGCGCCGTTCAATGCGAAGGCTGCCGGGTTCGGTGCAGACGAGAGCGTCAAGGCTGGGCATGGGAAGTCCGGGTTGAATGCAGTCGCGGCACGCAATCACAGCATGGTGCCAGTGTAAAGCGGGGGCCGGCTCGCCGGCCCCCGGCACGCGTCACTGAAAGTCGGCCATGTTTTCTTTGGTAACCAGGGCCGCCCCCGAGTCGATCAGGGACTCCACCGGCTCGCCGCGGATTGCCTTGACCAGCGCGTCGACGCCAAGCTCGGCCATCTTGGAGGGAAACTGCGCGACGGTCGCGTCCTCGATACCATCGGTCAACGCTTCGGCCTCGCCGCAGCAGAAGTCGAAGCCGACCAGAACGATGTTCTCGGGTGCGATGCCGGCATTGCGGATCGCCTGGGCAGCACCGGCGGCGGGCGGGCCGCAGGCGGCATAGATCGCTTTCAGCTCGGGGTTCGCCGTCAGCAGGTCCTCGGCGCCACTAAGGCCAAGCTCCTCTGTGCAGTTGGTGCCGGTCCTTCCGACCACCTCGACGTCAAGCCCGCCAAGGCCTTCGATCATGCCGTCCACCCGGTCGTCCAGCGCCGGCACGCCCGGTACGCCCTCGAGGATTCCGAGCGTGTCGCCCGCCTTGAGCACCGAGGCGAGGTGCTTGCCCGCAATCACGCCTGCGGCATAGTTGTCGGTGGTGGCGAGCGCGGTGCGGTTCTCCCAGTCGGGGATGTTGTTGTCCATCAGGACAACCTTGATGCCGGCCTCGACCGCCTTGTCGAGCGCAGCGGCGACGGTCGGGTCGACCGGCGTCAGCGCGATGCCTTGCACGCCCTGTGTGACCATCGACTCGATGAGCGCGATCTGGCCCTCGATATCCGTGGCCGAGGCGCCCTGGCCATAGATGATCTCGACGCCGGGATTGGCGGCGGCATAGGCCTTGGCTGCGTCCTCCATCGTCGCGAAGAACGGGACCGGGAACTTGGTGATGAAGCCAAGCTTGATGTCTTCGGCAAGGCCCGGCCCTGCGGTGGCGGCAAGGACCGCCAGGCCCTTCAGGATGTCTCTCAGTTTCATGCTTCCTCCTCCGTTTTCCGGCGTGTCACCCGGGGGTGGCCGCCAATGTCACCGCCCTGTGGGGCGGCGATGCCTCAGGCCTCGGCGCCGACGATCATCGCGACGAGGTCCTGCCTGTTCTGCGCCGAGGGCTTCAACTCGCCCACCTTGGTCCCCTGCCGGAGCACCACCGCACGATCGGCAAGTTCGACCACATGCTCCATGTTGTGGGTGATCAGGATCACCGCGTTGCCCTCGGCCTTCAGCTTGACGATGAGGTCGAGCACCTTGCGCGACTCGCGCAGGCCCAGCGCCGCCGTGGGCTCGTCCAGCATCACCACGTTTCGGGCGAAGACGGTGGCGCGGGCGACGGCGATCGCCTGACGCTGCCCCCCCGACATCATTGCCACCGGCGCGTCGAATTTCGGCAGCCGGACCTGAAGCCGGTCGATCACCGCGGCCGCCTCGCGATTCATCGCGCGCTTGTCGAGGAACCTGAGCGGGCGGGGCAGCCACGCCGGAAAACCGATCTCCCGCCCGCAGTAGAAGTTCTGTGCCGGGGTGAGATTGTCGAAAAGCGCGAGGTCCTGATAGACCGTCTCGATCCCTGCACCTCGGGCAGCGGCGGGCGAATTCAGATGGGCCGGCCGGCCATCCAGCAGGATCTCGCCCTCGTCCAGCCGGTGCACGCCCGAGATACATTTGACCAGCGTCGACTTGCCGGCGCCGTTGTCGCCGAGAAGGGCAGTCACCTCACCCCGCCAGGCATCCATCGACACGTCCCGCAATGCATGGATCGCGCCGAATCGCTTTTCAGCATTGCGGACGGAGAGGGCTGGAACGCTCATGTCTTCGCCGCCTGAAGGACGCGCGCCCTTGCTTCCAATCGGTTGCGCAGAACATCGGCTTCGACCGCAAGGACGATGACACCGCCGATGGCGATCATCTGGAAGTAGATGTCGACATTCAGAAGATTCAGCGCATTGCGGATCACCCCGATCATCACCGCGCCGATCAAAGCATGGCCAAGGTGGCCACGACCGCCAAGGAAGCTGGCGCCGCCGATGATGACGGCCGCGATGGTGTCAAGCTCGAGAAGGTTGCCGTAGATCGGCGAGCTGGCGCCGGTCCGGCCGGAGAGCACGACCGCGCCGATGCCGGCGCACAGGCCAGAAAAGACGTAGGTCGAGATCAGGACGCCCCTGACCGGGATCCCCATCTCGCGCGCCGCAACCGGGTCGCCTCCCACGGCATAGGTCCAGCGCCCCCAGACCATCGCGTAGGTCAACATCAGGATCAGAAGCGCCACGACCACGACCACGAAGAAGGCGTTCGGCACACCCAGCGTGGTCTGTCCGCCAAGGAATTTCACTGCTTCGGGCATGCCCCGCATTGTCGTGTGCCCGGGTGCCAGTTCCAGTGCGAGCCCACGGCATATGCTCAGCATCGCAAGCGTGATGATGAATGGATGCGGCAGCCGGCCGTAGACATAGACAAGACCGTTGATCGCGCCGACCGCCATGCCGGCAGCCAGCATCGCGAAGATCACCGCAAGCCCACCGCCGCCGGCCTGGTACACCAGCCCGCCGACCACCGTCGCAAGCGCGAGGTTCGATCCGACGGAAAGATCGATGCCGCGCGTCAGGATCACCATTTGCTGACCCATCGCGACGATGGCGATCACCGCAGTCTGGGCGAGGATGTTGCCCAAGTTGATCGGCTTCAGGAAATTCGGCACGCCAACGCTGGCGGCTACTATCAGCAGTGCCAGGATCAGCACCGGACCGAAGCCGAGCAGGCGCAATCCCAGGGTGACAGCCAACAGGCCGCTTTCCGCGGCCGTACCGCGCAATGCCGTCTGACGCGCTTCCTCCCTCATGCAGTGTTCCCCAGTTTGCTTTTTATGTGTAAAAAGCACAATTGATCCCGGCGACAAAATGTTTTTTACAATGCAAAGAACAACAAGTTGAGGCCGACATGAAAACCGACGCGACCTTCAAGCGCGCATTCAATGATGCAGTCGATCTCGTGGCGTCAATCGAACCAGGGGCCGCGATTCCATCCGAGACGGTGCTCAGTTCGAACTTGAAGGTCAGCCGGACGACGGTGCGCAAGGTGCTCGCGGTGATGGCCGAGCGGGGCGCGGTCGCCGGTTCCGGTCGTGCGCGGCGCAAATCCCGGCACAAGATCCGGTTGGAAAAGTTCCCGCAGTCGGAAACCGTGCCGATCTCGGCACAGGTCGAGACCCGCTTCATGCAATGGATGCTGCGGGACGATGCGCAGCCCGGCCGCACGATCAACGAACTGGACCTTTCCCGTCGGTTCGGCGTGGCGACCACGGTGGTGCGCGAATTCCTCAACCGCTTCCAGCGGTTCGGTCTGATCGAGAAGCGCCCCGGCGCCGGTTGGGTCTTCAAGGGCTTCACCTCGACCTTCGCGCGCGAGCTGTTCGAAATCCGCGAGATGTTCGAACTGCGCTCGGCCCGAGCTTTCATCCGGTTACCCGAGGACTCGCCGTTCTGGGCGCATCTGGCCGATCTGCGGCAAAGACACCTCGACCTGCTTGACGAGATCGACACCCGGTTTCACGATTTTTCGGATCTCGACAGCGCGTTCCACCGGCTTCTGAACTCGGTGAGTCCGAACCGCTTCATCGAGAATTTCTTCGATATCATCACAATGATCTTCCACTACCACTATCAGTGGAACAAGCGCGACGAGCGCCAGCGCAACGAAGTCGCAGCGCGCGAGCACATTGCCTATATCGACGCGCTCTTCAGCAGAGATCGGATTGCCGTGGAACGGGCCTGCGGCATGCACCTCGCCTCAGCGCGCGAAACGCTGATGCGTTCAACCGTCCGAACCCAGGAGAATGTGATAAAAGGGTGCTGCCAGACGCATTCGAACCAGTCTCGGCTTGGACCGTGAGGCTGGAGGACGTGGGCTCTGATGATGTGACCGCCCCCCGACGGCATCGATGTGCCAAGGCGGGTCTGCGGTGACCTGTCACTGGTCTTTCATCCAGCCACGACCGGAGCCCGGTGGTCATTTACGCCTATTGGCGCGGGTTGAGCAATCGCCCGGCGCGCGGAACACGCATCGCGTGCAGCGGGACGGGCGATTGCGGTGGTCAGGCGCAGGGCGAAACCTGCAGGGGTTTGGTATCCGAAGGCCGAGTGAGGGCGTTCGGTGTTGTAGTCGGTCACCCAAGCCGCGATCAGATCACGGGCATGACATCGACGTTGTCTGGCAGCAGCTCAGATCGCCACGCTCAAGCTGATCGGCGCGCCCGACCGCACCATCGTCGGGCTGATCGTGCAGCAGGCGCTGACGCTGGGCCTGACCGGCTGGAGCATCGGGCTCGTGCTGGTGTTTCTCGTCAAGGACTTCTTCCCGCGCCGCGTCGTGCTCGAGCCGTTCAACGCGCTGGTGCTTGGCGGCATCATCGTCGTCGTCTGCCTGTTGGCCAGCGGGCTCGGCGTGCGCGCCGCGCTGCGCGTGGAACCGGCCGAGGCGCTGGGGGGATGACGATGCCGGGCGCCGATCCCCTCGTCAGCCTGCGCGACGTCTCGAAGCATTTCGGCGAGGGCGAGACGCGCGTCGATGCGCTGCGCGCCGTGTCGATCGACGTGTTCCCGGGCGAGGTGGTGGCGCTGCTCGGGCCGTCGGGATCGGGCAAGACGACGCTGCTGAACGTGATCGGCTGCATCCTCGAACCCGCCTCCGGGCGCATGGCACTGGCGGGCGAGACCATCTATGACGGGCGCTGGCTGAAGGGCGACCTCAGGCGGCTGCGGCTCGACAAGATCGGCTTCATCTTCCAGTTCCACAACCTGCTGCCCTTCCTCGACGCCGCCGACAATGTCGGCCTCGTGCTGGAGCTTGCGGGCGCCGGCGCCGCTGCGGCGCGCGCGCGCCGTCGAACTTCTGGACTACCTCGAGGTGGGCCAGCGCAAGACGGCCTTTCCGGCCAAGCTCTCGGGCGGCGAGGCGCAGCGCGTGGCCATCGCCCGCGCCCTCGCCAACCGCCCGCGCATCATCCTCGCCGACGAGCCGACCGCGGCGCTCGACTCGGTGCGGGCCGGGATCGTCATGGACCTGCTGCGCAAGCTCCGGCGCATAGTCATGGCCGACGAAGACGCGCGTATCGTCGGGCAGCGTCAGGAGGCGCGCGATGCTGTCATGCAACGCCCCCGCATCCCCGCCCGGGAAATCCGCCCGCGATGTGCCGGAATCCGGCATCATCAGCGTGTCGTGCACGAAGGCCGCGTCGCCCGCGACATAGGCGATGGAGGCGAGCGTGTGGCCCGGCGTGAACAGAACCTCGACCGGATCGCTGCCCACCATGAAGCGCGCGCCGTCTGCGAGAAGCCGGTCCCATTGCGAGCCGTCGGTCGGAAAGCTTTCGGGGAGGTTGTAGATCTCCTTCCAGAGCTTCTGCACCTCGACGACCCTCTCGCCGATCGCCGTCGGCGCGCCGAGACGCGCCTTCAGCCAGGGCGCGGCCGAGAAGTGGTCGGCACGGGGATGGGTGTCGAGGATCCGGATGATCTCCAGCCCCTCGGCCTCGACATAGGCGAGGATCTCCTCGGCGCGGCGGGTGGCCGTGGCGCCGGCGAGCGGATCGAAGTCCAGCACCGGATCGACGATCGCGCCGTGGTGCGTTTCGGGATCGTGAAAGACGTATTGCCAGCTTCCCGTGGGGGCGTCGTAGAACGGTTTCACGATGGGCGAGGTCATGTCGGGGCTCCTTTCGGTGTCGGTCGTGGCAGGCCGGCGCAACACGGGCGCCGGCCCGAGTCGGTGGTCTCATAGCCTTCCCCGGCGCGGGCCTCGGCGGCCGCGGCGGTGGCGGGCGGCGGCACGATCACCTTGTCGCCCGGCTGCCAGCCCTCGGGCGTCGCGACCCTGTGCTTGTCCGAGGTCTGGAGCGACTGCACGAGGCGGAGCACCTCGTCGACCGAACGGCCGTTGCTCATCGGGTAGTAGAGCATCGCGCGCAGCTTGCCCTCGGGGTCGATGATGAAGGTTGCGCGCACCGCTGCGGTGGGGTCAGAGGCAAAGCTTGATCGCGGTGGCGACGGCGCCAAGCGCGCCGACGCCAAGCGCCCAGAGGGCGACGAACCACAGACTGCGCCGGAGTGCGGGCCGCATCAGTGGTATCCCTCGCCATGCCGCACCTTCCCGCGGAACACCCAATAGGCGTAGGCGGTATAGGCGAGGATGATCGGCACCAGGATGACGGCGCCGATAAGCGCGAAGCCGAGGCTCGCGTCGGGCGCCGCGGTCTGCCAGATGGTCATCGAGGGCGGCACCATCATCGGGTAGAAGCTGATGCCGATGCCGATGAAGCCGAGCACGAAGAGCGACAGCGCCGCGAGGAACGGCCGCAGGTCGCGCCCGTCACCCAGCCCGGTGAAGAGCGCCCATGCCGCGCCCAGCACCAGCATCGGCATGACCACGCTGAACAGGCTGCCGGGCAGGTTGAACCAGCGGGTGAAATAGACCGGCTCCAGAAACGGGGTCAGCACGCTGACCAGCGCCATGAAGCCGAGCGTGGCGAAGCCGAGCGGCCAGGCCAGCCGCCGCATCCGGTGCTGCAGCCCGCCCTCGGTCTTCATGACCAGCCAGGTGGCCCCTAGCAGCGCATAGCCCGTGACCACCGCCAGCCCGGTGAGCACCGAGAACGGCGTGAGCCAGTCCCACCAGCCCCCCGAATAGGCGCGGCCCTCGACCTCGATCCCCTGCACCAGCGCGCCAAGGGCGATGCCCTGACAGAGCGCCGCCACCAGAGAGCCGCCGAAGAAGGCGTGATCCCAGACCCGCTTCCAGCGGCGCGTCTTCCAGCGGAACTCGAAGGCGACGCCGCGGAACACCAGCGCCAGCAGCATCAGCGTGACCGGCATGTAAAGCGCCGGCATCACCACTGCATAGGCCAGCGGGAACACCGCGAAGAGCCCCCCGCCGCCGAGAACGAGCCAGGTCTCGTTGCCGTCCCAGACCGGTGCCACAGAGTTCATCGCGGTGTCACGCTCGGCCTCCGAACCGGCGAGCGGAAAGAGGATGCCGACGCCGAGATCGAAGCCGTCGAGGATCACATAGGTGAGCACGGCGAAGGCGATGAGCGCGGCCCAGATGAAGGCGAGATCGAATGCCATGATGTCAGTTCCTTATTCGGCCGGGACATGGGCGTCGGGTTTGATCTGCGGGGCGGGCGTGATGCCGGCCGTGCGGGTGGGCCCCTCAAGGTCCCCTTGATCATCCTCGGGCGCGCGGTTCATCAGCCGCAGCAAATAGTAGGTGCCCGCGCCGAAGACGAAGAAATAGACCACGATGAAGGCGATGAGCGAGACAGCGACAGCAGGGGCTGCGACCGGCGCAAGGCTATCGCCGGTGCGCAAGAGGCCATAGACCGTATAGGGCTGACGGCCCACTTCGGTCGTCACCCAGCCCGCCAGAACCGCGACAAAGCCCGCAGGCCCCATGGCCAGGGCCGCGCGGTGCAGCATCGCACTGTCGTAAAGCCGCCCCTGCACCCGGCGGATGAACGCCCAGAGCCCGACCCCCAGCATGGCAAAACCGATGGCGATCATGATGCGGAACGACCAGAAGACGATGGCAACGGGGGGCTGCTCGTCGCGCGGCACGGTATCGAGACCGGCAAGCGGCGCGTTGAGATCGTGCTTGAGGATCAGCGAGGACAGTTTCGGAATGCCGACCGCATAGTCAAGCGTTTGGTTCTCCTGATTTGGCATACCGAAGAGATAGAGCGGCGCGCCCTCGGGGTGGCTTTCGAAATGGCCCTCCATCGCCATGACCTTGACCGGCTGATGTTCGAGCGTGTTGAGCCCATGCATGTCGCCGGCAAGGATCTGCAGGGGCGTCACGATCACCGCCATCCACATCGCCATGGAAAACCCGACGCGCGCAGTCGCACTTGTCCGGTCGCGCAGCAAATGCAGCGCGCTGACCGCACCAACGACAAAGGCCGTGGTGAGATAGGCCGCCATCACCATATGCACGAGGCGGTAAGGGAAGGACGGGTTGAACACGATCGCCCACCAGTCCTCGGGGACGAACTGCCCGACCGCATTTACGCCGTGCCCCTGCGGCGTCTGCATCCAGCTGTTGGCGCTGAGGATCCAGAAGGCCGACATCAGCGTGCCCACGGCCACCATGGCGGTGGCGAACATGTGCAGGCGGTCGCCGACGCGGCTGCGCCCGAACAGCATGATGCCGAGAAACCCCGCCTC
>PHEC01000080.1 GCA_002841115.1 Alphaproteobacteria bacterium HGW-Alphaproteobacteria-6
GGCGATTATGCGCTGGCGCTCAGGCTCGGCCGGTTCCCGGCCACCGCCGATCTGCGCTGCGACTTCCTGCGTCCGGCCGAGGGCGACCTGCGCGCCGAGGCGGTGGTGCTGCGGGCGGGGCGCAGGCTCGGGCTGGCCGATGTCACGCTGGCCGACGGCGCCGGGCGCCTCGTCGCGGTCGGGCGCGGCAGCTATGCGACCGGTGCTGGCTGAGGCTCGGCCGGGTCGGGCGGGGCAGGCGGGGCCGGTGGGGCCGGTGGGGCGGCAAAGCGCAAGGTGACGCGCAGACCGGGGTGGTTGTCGTCGAGGCTGAGTGCTGCGCCGTGCAACTCGGCGATGGCGACGACAAGGGCAAGGCCAAGGCCGTTGCCCGGCGTCGTGCGGCTGCGTTCCAGCCGGTAGAGCCGGCGCAGGACGTTGCCGCGTTCGGATGCCGGGATGCCCGGACCGTTGTCGGCGACCCAAAGCGCGATTTCGGCGCCGTCGCGTGCAAGGCCAAGCGTGATGCGGGTGCCGGCGGGGCAGTGGCGCAGCGCATTCTCGATCAGGTTGGCGATCAACTGACCGAGAAGGTCACGCTCGCCCGTCACCGTCACCGCGCCGCCCGCGGTCGGCCCGTCGAGGACCAGCAGATGGCCCGTATCCTCGGCCACCGGCGCGTATGTCTCGAAGAGATCCCGCGCCAGCGCGCCAAGATCGACCCGCGACAGGCGCGCCTTGGGGCCGCCGCCCTCGATCTGCGCGATCTGCAGCAGCGCGTTGAACACCGCCACCGCGCGTTCGGCCTCGGCCTCGGCGCGCCCGGCGATCGCGGCCTCGGGTCCGCCCTCGGGCAGGCGGTCGCGCAGGTCGGCCAGCAGGACCGCGATCCGCTGCACCGGGGTCTTGAGGTCATGGGCGATATCGGCCGAGACCTGGCGCAGCGCCGCGACCGATGCCTCCTGGGCCCCGGCCATCCGGTCAAGCCCGGCGCCGATCCGCGCCAGATCGTCGTCGCGCCGCCGCGCCGGGCCGACGCGGGCGCGAAGATCGCCCTGGGTCAGCCGGCCCAGCGTCGCCTCGATCCGGCGCACCCGGCGGGCGCTGGCCAGCGCGATCAGGGTGCCGGCGCCGAGCGACATCAAGAGCGTCGGCAGCAGGCTGAACAGCAGGAGCCCGGCCATCGTCTCGCGCAGGTCAGCGACCGGCGCGCGGCTTTCGGCGACCACCAGCAGCCCGCCGGCCGCCGGCAGCACCCGGTGGACATAGCCGGCAGGCGACAGCCGCCGGCCATCCTCGATCCCGCGCAGGAACAGATCGGCGCCCCGGACCTCGGCCCGGGCATTGCCGAAACTGCGGCCATCGGCGGCGATGAAGGCGAAGATGCGGGCCTCGGGATCGGCGGCGCGGGCCTCGGCGATGACCAGCGTCGCCATCGCCTCGGGCGAGGCGGCGACGCGGAAGCCGGCGACATGCTGGTCGAGGTTGGCCTCGATCCCGGCCTCGATCCGGGCGCGGATCTGCCAGTAGGCCAGCCCGAGCGTGATCAGGCTGACCGTCGAGAACAGCGCCACCAGCCCCAGCGCCAGCCGCACCGGGGTCGAGCGCACCAGATCGCGCAGGCGGGCGGCGCGGCCCATGCCTCAGCCCTCGATCCGGTAGCCGGCGCCGCGCACGGTCTGGATCAGGTCGCGGTCGAAGGGCCGGTCGACCTTGGCGCGCAGCCGGCTGACATGGGTCTCGACGACATTGGTCTGCGGATCGAAGTGGATGTCCCAGACCGCTTCGAGCAGCATGGTCCGGGTCTGCACCCGGCCCTTGCGGCGCAAAAGATGTTCCAGAAGCGCGAACTCGCGCGGCAGAAGGTCGATCTCGGTTCCGCCGCGCGTCACCTTGCGGCGGATCAGGTCCATCCTGAGGTCGCCCGCGCTCAGCACGGTTTCCTCGGGCCGGGCCTGCGGGCGCCGGGCCAGGGCATTGATGCGGGCCGACAATTCGCCGAAGGCGAAGGGCTTGACCAGATAATCGTCGCCGCCGGCCTGCAACCCCTCGATCCGGTCATCGACCCCGCCCATCGCGGTCAGGAAGATCGCCGGCGTCATCACCCGCGCCGCCCGAAGTGCCCGGATCAGCGCCAGCCCGTCGAGGCCGGGCAGCATCCGGTCGATCACCATCACCTCGTAATTCCCCGCCATCGCCTGCGACAGCGCGGCGCGCCCGTCGCTCAGGTGATCGACGACATGGCCTTCCTGGCGCAGGCCGCGAAGGATGTAGTCGGCGGTGGTGCGGTCATCCTCGACGACGAGAAGTCGCATTGTCCGGCCCGTCCTGCTTTCGTTCTGACCGGCCATAGATAGCGGCTGGACGGCGCCGGCGGAACCCGGCCCGCGCGCCCGGGCCGGCGGATTACAGATTTGCAATCCCGGCGTCGGCTGGTGGCAAGCATGGGCGCCGATCTTGCAGGGGTGACGTGCCGGCGCAACGCCCGGCGCCCGATCGAGGAGAAACGCCCCATGTCCCGCACGAAAAGATTGCGCCCCCTGCCGGCACTGGCACTGGCCGCCCTGCTGGGCGCCGGCAGCGTCCTGGCGCAGGTGCCGTCCGCCGGTCCGGCAAGCGCCCTGTCCGTCCCGCCCGGCGGCTATGTCGATCTGGTCGAGAAGGTCGCCCCGGCTGTCGTCTCTGTCGAGGTGACCCGAAAGGCCGAGGCGGCGGCGATGCGTCCCGTCGACCTGCCGCCGGGTTTTCCGTTCGAGGAGTTCAGCCGCCGCTTCGGCCTTCCGATGCCGATGATGCCCGGTGACCGGCAGGCCGAGGCGCCTGCGGTGCAGGGCATCGGCACCGGGTTCATCATCTCGGCCGGGGGTGACATCGTGACCAACAACCACATCGTCGAGGGTGCTGACAGCGTGACGGTGACGCTTGCCGACGGCACCAGCCTGAAGGCCGAGGTGGTCGGCACCGATCCGGCCTCTGATCTGGCGCTGATCCGGGTCAGGGCCGGGCGCGACCTGCCGGCCGTCAGCTTCGGCGACAGTGCTGCGTTGCGCGTCGGCCAGGACGTGATCGCCATCGGCAATCCCTTCGGGCTGGGCAATACCGTCACCGCCGGCATCGTCTCGGCTTTGGGGCGCGACATCAGCGCCGGCCCGTTCGACGACTTCATCCAGACCGATGCCGCGATCAATCGCGGCAATTCGGGCGGGCCGCTGTTCAACGCGGCCGGCGAGGTGGTCGGCATCAACACCGCGATTGTTTCGCCCTCGGGCGGGTCGGTGGGCATCGGCTTTGCGGTGCCGTCCGCGACCGCGCGGGCAGTGATCGCCGATCTGGGCGATGACGGAAAGGTCGATCGCGGCTGGCTCGGCGTGGCGATCCAGCCGATCACCGACGACATCGCCGCGGCGATCGGCATGGATGCGGCCAGGGGCGCCCTGATTTCAAGCGTGACCGAGGATACGCCGGCGGCAAGGGCCGGGATCCGGCGCGGCGACGTGATCACCGCGGTCGACGGCACCACGGTCGAGACGCCGCGCGACCTGACCCGGCTGGTCGCAACGGCCCGGCCCGGAACCAGCCTGACGCTGGAGCTGATGCGCGGCGGCCAGCCGACCGAGATCTCGGTGACGCTTGGCAACCGCGCCGATCAGCCGGCCTGACCGGGGCGGATGATCGGCCCCGGGCGCGGGATGTGCCCGGGGCCGGCCCGCGCGGGCGTCCCCCCCCCGCGCGGGCCGAATTGCGCTAACAGGCCGCTGAAAAAGACTTCGCGCAGTGCCCGGCGGGGAAACCTTTCCTGCCCCGCCATCCGATCCCGGCACTGAGGGGCGCGCCCGACCCTGGGGGGGCGCTTTGCCACGCCGGGGCTGCGGTGCTTTATGGTGGCCAGGCCCTTCCGAGCGTTGTGCTATTTCCGACATTGCCATGCGCCCTCCCGCCGGGAGGGTCGGGCGCGGCCCGGGCTGGTCGCCCGGGCCAGTGCTTGTGGAAAGCGTGGCGCGGAACAGGTTTCCGATTTGGTGGTTGAAACCGGCTGGGCGCGTGACGTCTTCGGCAGCCTGTCAGTGGTCGGCGTGGGCGTGGGCGCGGTCGATGACGAAGCGCTTGTCGCAATAGCCGCATTCGACAAAGCCCGCCTCATGCGGGATCGTCAGCCAGACCCGCGGGTGGCCAAGCGCGCCTTCGCCGCCGTCGCAGGCCACCTTCCAGCGGGTCACGACTTCGGTTTCGGGGGCTGGAATGGGCATTGCGAGACTCCGTCCGGGACTGTGCCGGCCATGATAGCGATTGCCGGCGGGCGGGCAAGGGCGCTTGCCAAAGGGGGCGCTTACCCGGCCTGGCCGAGCATCCGGCCAAGAACCCGGCCGCCGAGGATGTGAAGGTGATAATGCGGCACCTCCTGCACGCCATGCGCGCCGGCGTTGGCGATGGTGCGATAGCCGTCGCCGCCGGCGCCGACCCCGGTCAGCCGGCAGACCTCGCCCGCGGCGCGGGTGAAATCGGCGATCTCGGCGTCCGAGGCCTCGGCTGCGAAATGGTCGAAGGTGACATAGCGGCCCTTCGGGATCACCAGCACATGCACCGGCGCCTGCGGGCGCACGTCGTGAAAGGCCAGTGTATGGGGGGTTTCCAGCACCGTCCGGCTGGGGATCTCGCCGCGCAGGATGCGGGCGAAGACATTGGTGTCGTCGTATTCATAGGCCATCGGGTTCCTCAGTCGGCGAACAGGTGATCCATCGCGGCGATCTCTTGCGCGGCAGCCTCTGCAATAGACAGGAACGCGGCCAAAGGCACGGCATTTTCTTCCGGCCGCGCCGCCTGCCGGATCCGCGCAAGATCGGCGAAGCCGGCGTCGCGGATCCGGTCGCTTTCGTGGCGCAGGTCATAACGGATGGTCGGCAACAGCCGGTCCAGCGTCTCTTGCGTCGTGTGTTCGCCGGCCAGCCCGGTGCGCTTGGCATGGCCGACAAGATAGTCGTCGGAAAAGTCGCATTCGATCTCGAGCAGCCGCGTCGTGGCGCGGTCGCTGCAGAAATCGCGCATCAGCTCGATGTCGGCCGGATCCATGCAGACGATCAGTTGTCGCGTCCCTTGATAGTCGAACAGCATCCGCATCAGCGCCCGGCGGTGGCGGGTGCGCTTTTCCAGCGTCGCCTGGATGCCGCCGAGATCGGGCAGCGGGGTCGCCTCCTCGCTGAACAGATAGTCGATCGCCGGAATCGCCGTCACCTGATGGACCTTCGCCACCAGCCGCTTGGCGACATGCCATTTCTTGCAGACCACGATCATCAACTCGCGTTCGCGGCCAAGGCTGGTCTCGCCTTCCCAGAAGCGCGGCGCGAACCGGCGCCCCTCGCGGCCGCGCCCGGTCAGGAAGCGGTAAAGGCTTTGTCCTTCGTTCGAGACCTGGAAGCGCATCCCCTTCGAGGCATAAAGATCACCGAGCCGCGCCTTGAGATCCCGCGCCTCGGGGCTGATCTTGCGGGCGAAAAGGTAATCCTGGTTCAGGAGCAGGTCGAAGTGGTCGTTGTAGAAGGTCACCGGCATGCCGTAGTCCGAGAACATCAGGAAAGTCAGCGTGCGGCTGCGAATCTCGGCTTCGGGGACGACATGGCGCACCAGGGTCTGAAAGAAGGTCTCGTCGGGGATCCAGCTGGTGCGGAAGAACCGCATCACGTCGCGCCGGCTGCGGGCGAGGTCGATCACCCATTCGATGGTGCGCCGGCGCAGGCACCACCACTGCGAGCCGATCATCATCTGCAGGTCGGCCGGGATCGCCCGCTTCAGCCCCAGCATCCGCTGCAGGCCGTAGGCGACATAGAAAAGCCGCGGCTGGCTGCGTTCGTTGAACGGGTGGCGATAGATCAGCCGGTCTTCCTTCATCCCGGTCTTGATCCAGTCCGAGGCGAAGAAATCGAAGCTCTCGATATGGTCGACATCCTCGGCGTCCAGCCGATCGTGCGCGTATTCGGCCGATTTGATCGCCATGCAGTCGCCCGAGAGCATGTAGAAATGGGTGGCGTCGGGAAAGGCCGCAAGCGCTGCCTCGGTCGCGTTCAGCGTTGCCTGAACCAGGCTCCAGCCGCCCCAGCCGCATTTGATCCGGCGCCGGGCGAAAGTGACATTGGGGTTGGTCGCCAGCGCCTTGCGGATCGCCGCGTAATCGGCCGCCGGGGCGCGGGCGTCGAAATGGATCGCCATGCAGTCGCCGACCGCCGTCAGCCGCTCGGCCTGACGGATGATCCCGTCCGGGTCCTTGTGGCACAGAAGGATGAAGGCGATCTTGGCCATTTGCGGAACCGGAAAGGCACTTTGCTGCGATTGTTTTGCCAGATAGCGTCAACGGCCGTTGAAAAGACAGAGTTTCTTTGCTCTTTAGGCCGCATTTGTTGCCAAAGGTGCCGGACAGGGCACCCGGCAACCGGAGGATCGGACGAAAATGGGATTTCCCGGCACCTGGATGACGGAAAGCGAAAGCGTGGTCTACCGCGTGGTGCCGAAATGCGCCTGCTCGACCATCGGGCAGATCCTCTACTATTCCGACCACGGCCGCTTTTTCGACGGCGACATCCATGATGCGGCCGAGGGCCTGCACAAATGGTCGCGCGAAGACAGCCAGCCCCTGATCGAGGCCAACGTCAAGCGCCACGCCTCCTTCGCCTTCACCTGCGTGCGCAACCCCTACACCCGCATCCTGTCGTCGTTCTTCGACAAGATCTGCGGCATCCAGCGCAACGGCAAGCGCTATCGCGGCAATCTGGTGCCGTTGCTGATGCAGAAATACGGGGTCGAGGTCGGCAGCCCCGAGGACGGGTTCGAGTTCGACCAGATCCGCTCGTTCCGGCGCTTCCTGCTCTTTGTCCGCGACACGATCCGCTGGCGCCGGCCGATGGAACCCGACATCCACTGGTCGGCGATGTCGGGCCATATCTCGACCTTCATCGTCAACGGCGGGCGCTATGACGCGATCTTCTTCACCGAAGCCTTCAACGAGGGCATGCAGGGCGTTCTCGACGCGATCGAGACGCCGAAGAGGGTGAACCTGAAGAAGATCCCGAAATTCAACGAAAGCGAGGGCCACGGGCCGGTGCGCGCGCATCCGGTCGAGGATTACTTCGACGACCTGTCGATGCATCTGATCTACGAGATCTACAAGCGCGACTTCCAGCTTTTCCGCTATGACTTCGAGAACCCGGCCAACAAGATGCCGCTGGGCGCGGTCGATCTTGACGAGGTTCACGCCAAGCTGGGAAGCTGACCGGCGGCGGTGTCGGCGCCGCCGGCGTGCGGGCTCCGGGCGCTCAGAACACCCGGCAGCCCGATGCCGCGATCTCGCCGGCGTGGACGGGATAGCCCGGCCCGGGGTTGATCACGATGGCCTGAAGGGCGGTGATCCGGCGGGCGCAGGCATCGCTTGCCGCGGCACTCTCGCGGCCGCCGCCGATGTAGATGTCAAGCCAGGGATGGCCGCGATAGCCGGTATGGCAGGGCCCGGCCTGCGGCGTGTTGCCGTCGCCGCAGACATCCTCGACGATCGCGTATTTGCGCAGCTTCTCGATGTAGAACCGGGTGCCGGCGGGATAGTCCAGCGTCTGGCGGCCGCCCTCGATGCGGTGGCCGACGGCGATCGTCACCGGGTCGTCGTAGGTGCCCAGACCGCCGGCCTTGCGGTGCACCACCGGTTTCGAGATCTCGGCCGATCCCGGCGGGGTGTTGTCCCACCAGGTATAGCCGGTCAGATAGGCGGTAAAGCGGGCCTCGCCACGCGGTGCGGCGACAAGGTCGACGACCGCGTCGGGCACCGCCGAGCGCGCCTTGGCGACCGGGGCGGCGGTGCTGCTGGGGGCAATCAGCGGGTCACTGTCGGACTTGCGGTCGCTGCCCGCCAGCGCCGCGCCGGAGGCGGCGACGAGGCCGGTGGCAATGATCAGGGCGGCAAGGCCGCCCCGGGTTTCGGCTGCGATCTGGTGCATGCTGTCGTCTTCTCCCGTCCTGAAATGCGGTCCCGTCGTGTCGGTGGGCAGGCCGGCCTGATCCGCCGAAGGCAAGGGCTTGCCGCCGGTCGGGACGGGATGCCCCCCACGGATGCCCCCCGTGCCTTGGTCGCCCACGCCTTTCTGTTGCCCAGGCATGTCGTTCGCCCACGGCGTGTCGGTCGAAAGTAGGGTTTCACCGGAAATCGGCAAGGGCGCGGTAGAATTGTGACGAAATTGTGCGGATTGTTGCCGGCGCCCGCGCCCGGCCGGGCCATCGTGCCCGCGCCCGGCCGGGCGCGGGGGTCAGGGGGTCGAGAAGATCTCGACCAGGTCGACGCTGCGCGGGCTGCCCCGGGTCAGGTCGAGGTTGGACTGGATATGGCGCAGATGATCGGCCATCAGCCCGGCCGCGCCGGCACCGTCGCGCGCGCGCAGCGCCCGCAGGATCAGCCCGTGGTCGTCGTCGCGGCAGTTGGCGATGCCCGGGGCGCTGAAGATGCCGATGATCAGCGAGGTCCGGGTCACCAGTTCCTTGATCATCCGTTCCATCACGCCATTGGCGGCGATCCGGGCCAGGGCGACATGGAACTGCCCCGACAGGCGGATCGCCTCGTGCCGGTTGTCCGAGGCATGGGCCAGCTCTTCGCGCGACAGGTGGGCGGCGAGCGCCTCGATATCGGCCGGGCTGGCGCGTTCGGCGGCCAGCCGGGCGACGTTCGGCTCGATCAGGATGCGCGCCTCGAACACCTCGCGGGCCTGGGCGGCATCGGGGCTGGCGACGAAGGCGCCGCGGTTGGAATGCAGTTCGACCACCTCGCGGCTGGCCAGCAGCAACAGGCTGCGCCGGATCCGCATCCGGCCGACGCCGAAGGCCCGGCACAGGGCAGATTCGGACAGCTTGGTGCCGGGCGGCAGGCGCTGTTCGACAACTGCCTCGAAAATGCGCTCGACGATGTCTTCCTCGGCGATTTCGTCGCCGGGTTCGGATCGTCTGTCGGGGGCGGCAGCCATGAACATTTCTGCGATTTCCGGTCTTCGGCCTTGTGCTGTTAGAAATAGCCAGCCGGGCCGGTCTTCACAAGCCGCATGGATCGTCGATGATGATTCAATTTTTTGTTGACAGTATTGTTAACAAACTGTCTCCTTTTCTGGCCAGTCACCGCCGGCGCGATCCGCGCACCCGTGCCATCCGCTGGCCAACAGGGAGATCATAGACAGATGAACAGACGCACCGTGATCCGGTCCGCGGCCCTTGCCACCGTCATCGGCCTGTCCGCCGCATCCTTCGCCTCGGCCGAGAACCCGGTCCTGAAGATCGGCTTTGTCGGCGTGACCTCCGGGCCCGCGGCGGCCTGGGGCATCTCGAACCAGCGTTCGATGGAAACCCGCGCCGCCTGGATCAACGAGACCGGCGGCGTCAGGATCGGCGACACCACCTATGACGTCGAGATCGTCGCCTTCGACGATCAGAAAGACCCCAAGCGCGCCATCGCCGGCATGGAGAAGATGGCGCAGGAGGGCATCCACTATGTCGTCGGCCCCAATGTCGATGACGGCGCGGCGGCGGTGCGGCCGGTGGCCGAGCAGCAGGGGATCATCTATTTCCCCTATGCCTTTCCGAAATCGCTTTATCAGGCGCCGGCGTCGAATGCCGTGCTTGGCATGGTCGCCAATTATCAATCGGGCCCGGCGATCTACAAATACCTGATGGAAAACAACGGCGTGAAGAAGGTGGCCTTCGTCGCCGCCAATGAATCCGACCCGCTGAGCCAGCGTGACGGCGGGATCGAGGCGGCACAGGCGCTTGGCCTCGAGGTGGTTTCCGGCAGCGTGACCTACCAGGTCGACACCACCGACTTCACCCCGGTGATCCTGCCGGTGATCCAGGCCAGGCCCGATCTTCTGGTGCTGTCGGGGGTGTCGCCGGCGAATGCGCCGCAACTGATCCGCTCTGCCCGCGAACTGGGCTATGAGGGGCTGATCTCGACCGAGACGGCGCAGGATGCCGGCGTGCTTCAGGAGGGCGCGGGCGAGCTTGCCAACGGCTTCATCTCGGTCGGCGGGGCGTCGACGCCGGAACTGGCCAGCGACATGATGCGCGAATTCGTCGCGCGCTACACCACGATGTTCGGCGAATACAACGACGAGTCCAACACCAAGGTCTATGCGCTGGAATACATCCTCGAGACGCTGAAGGCGAACCCGGCGGCGATCGGCGATGTCGAGGCGTTCAAGACCACGATGGACAGCTTCGAGGCGCCCAATCCCTACATGGTCGGCGATGCCAAGCTGAGCTATGTCGGCGCCACCTCGTTCGGGCAGAAGCGCCAGGTCTCGGTGCCGCTGGTGGTGAACGAGTTCCGCGACGGCGCCTTCCAGACGCTGTTCGTGGCGCAGGTCGACTGAGCCCGCCCGAGGTCGCGCCAAAAGGTCCGGCGGCAATCGCGCGCCGCCGGACCCCCCCCCAGCCTTGCAAGGACCGCCGATGGAACAGATCCTCGCCAACGGGCTTTATCTTGGCGCCCAATACGCGCTGATCGCGCTTGGCCTCACGCTGATCTTCTCGCTGATGAACGTGCTGAACTTTGCCCATGGGCAGATGTATGTGCTGGGCGGATTTGTCACTTATACTGTGGTCGGCCAGTTCGGCCTGCCCTTCATCGTCGGGCTTGTGGCCTCGGCACTGATCCTGGCGCTGGTCGGGGCCGGGGTCGAGAAATTCCTGTTCCGCCCGGTGATCGCCCGCTCCAAGCGCGACGAATCGACGATGCTGCTTGCCGCCGGGATCGCGTTCTTCCTGGATGCGGTGATCCTCCTGGTCTTCGGCGAGAAGCAGCGCGGGGTGCCGAAGATCGTCGGCGGCGTGCTGAACTGGGATTTCCGCATCATCATGCCCTATGACCGGATCCTGATCGGGGTGCTGGCGATCGCGATGATCGCGGGATTCATCCTGTTCATGCAGTATTCCCGGGCTGGCCGGGCGATGCGGGCGCTGGCGCAGGACCGCATCGCGGCGCAGCTGATGGGCGTCGATGTCGAGCGCTATTCGATGCTGGGCTTCGCGCTGGGCGCGATGCTGGCCGGGCTGGTCGGCGGGCTTCTGGTGACGATCACCGGGATCAACCTCGGCATGGGCGGGCCGACCTCGATCAAGGCCTTCATGATGATCATGATCGGCGGTGCCGGGGTGATTTCGGGCGCCATCGCCGGCGGCTTCATCCTTGGCATGATGGAAAGCGTCGGGCTGACGCTGCTGGCCGCCTACGGCGACATCACCTATCTGGTGATCTTCGCCTCGCTGATGATCTTTCTGGCCATCCGCCCGCAGGGGCTGATGGGCAAGCCCTGGGGGTAGGCGGATGACCATGCGGAGCATTCTGGGCGTCACCGCCTTTCTTCTTGCGGTCTTCGTGGCCGTGCCGTGGCTGATCGCGGTCAGCGGGCGGTGGGATTTCTACTACACGCTGACCTCGGTGGCGCTGCTGTCGATCGCCTCGGCCGGGGTCTGGCTGACCTTCTACATCGGCCGGATCAACATCGGTCAGGGCGCCTATGCGCTGGCGGGGGGCTATGTCTCGGCGGTGCTGATCACCAAGGCGGGTTTCGGCTTCTGGCTGACGCTGCCCCTGGCGGGGCTGTTCTGTGCCGGCCTCAGCGTGCTGATCGGCCTGCCGATCCTGCGCCTGCGCGGGGTCTATTTCGCCATGGTGACACTGGTCCTGACCGAGGTCATGCGGCTGACAGCCCTGGCGCTGCCGGTGACCAACGGCGCCAAGGGCATCACCTCGATCCCGCTGCCGGGCGAGTTGTCGGTCTTCGGGCTGGTGCTGATCCCCGATTTCGCCAGCCTCGAGAACCCCAAGCTTGCCTTCTACCTGATGGCGGTGACGCTGATGGTGCTGTGCTACGGCGCGCTCTACCGGATCGTCCATTCGCGGCTCGGCCATCTTTGCCGGTCGTTGCAGCAGAACGAGGAACTGGCCGCCTCGATCGGGGTCAACACCGCCTGGCTGCGGATCCTGGCCTATTCGATCTCGTCCTTCTTCGGCGGCATCGCCGGGGCCAGTTTCGTCGCCATCTCGCAGTCGGTCTACCCGTCGTCCTTCCAGGTCGCCGACAGCGTCAACTTCATGCTCAACTGCTTTCTCGGCGGGCTCGGCTTTGTCTTCGGGCCGATGCTGGGCACGCTTGTGCTCTACTTCGGTTGGGATCTTCTCTTCACCACCGGGCGCTATCAGCTCTTGATCTATTCCTCGCTTCTGATCGTGCTGATGCTGGTGCTGCCGAACGGCGTTCTCAGCCTTCTGGACCGCAAGGGGGTGCGCAGATGAGCCCGATCATCGAGGTGCGCGGCGTCACCAAGCGCTATGGCGGGCTGACCGCCGTGAACGATGTCAGCTTCGATGTGGAAAAGGGCGAGATCCTGTCGGTGATCGGCCCGAACGGGGCCGGCAAGTCGACGCTGTTCAAGCTGATATCCTCCTTCGTGCGGACCTCGGCCGGCGAGGTCCGGTTCCGCGGCCAGCGGATATCCGACCTTGCGCCGCATGTGGTGGCGCGCCGGGGCGTGGTGCGGACCTTCCAGGAAACCACCATCTTCCGCGCGATGACGGTGCGCGAGAATGTCATCGTCGCCCATCACCTGCGCTCGAAGGCGACGCTGGCGGGGTTCTTCCTCGGCACCCGCGCCGCGCGCGCCGACGAGGCCGCCTTCGGCGCCTCGGCCGATGACATCATCGGCTTTCTCGGCCTCGACGCGATCCGCGACGAGATGGCCTCGACCCTGCCGCAGGGCCATCTCAGGGCGCTTGGCATGGCGATCGGGCTGGCGACCGGCCCGGCGGTGCTGCTGCTCGATGAACCCTTCGCCGGCATGAACCATGACGAGACGATGCGCATGGTCACCCTGGTGCGGCGGCTGCGCGACGAACGCGGGGTGACGGTGCTTCTGGTCGAGCATGACATGCCGGCGGTGATGAAGATCTCGGACCGGATCGTGGTGATCAACTTCGGCGAGAAGATCGCCGAGGGCACGCCGGCCGAGATCCAGGCGAACGAGAAGGTCATCGAGGCCTATCTCGGCTCCGAAGACGCGGCGATCGGGATGTAGGCCATGACAGCGATGCTGAGCTTCGAGAATGTCGAACTCTACTACGACCATGTCTATGCGCTGAAAGGCGTGTCGATCACCCTGAGCGAGGGCGAGACGGTGGCGCTGATCGGCGCCAACGGCGCGGGAAAGTCGTCGATCCTGCGCGCGATCACCGGGCTGAACCGGATCGCCTCGGGCGCCATCCATTTCATGGGGGAACGGCTTGACGGGACATCGGCGGCCGACATCGTGCGCAAGGGCATCGCCATGGTGCCCGAGGGTCGGCGGGTCTTTCCCTTCATGTCGGTCAGGGACAACCTCTTGATGGGCGCCTTCACCCGCTCCGACAAGGCCGGGATCGCGCGGAGCCTCGACAGCGTGCTGGAGCGATTTCCGCGGCTGCGCGAACGCTTCGGCCAACAGGCCGGCACCCTGTCGGGCGGCGAGCAGCAGATGATGGTGATCGGCCGGGCGCTGATGGCGCGGCCGCGGCTCCTGCTGCTTGACGAACCCTCGCTGGGGATCGCGCCGAAGCTGGTCCAGGACATCGCCCGCGCCATCGTCGCGATCAGCCGCGACGAAGGGGTCAGCGTGCTGCTGGTCGAGCAGAATTCGCGCATGGCGCTGTCGATCTCGAACCGCGCCTATGCGCTGTCGACCGGGTCGGTGGTGCTGACCGGCCGCTCGAAGGACCTGATCAGCGACGACCGGATCAAGGCCGCCTATCTCGGCGGCGACATATAGGACGGCATCATGCGCATACTGGTCGTCAATCCCAACACGACCGCGGCGATGACCGCCAAGATCGGCGCGGCGGCGGCGCGCGTGGCACTGCCGGGCACCGAGATCGTCGCGCTGAACCCCGCGACCGGCCCCGAAAGCATCGAGGGCTATTACGACGAGGCGCTGAGCCTGGCCGGCCTGCTTCGCGTGGTCGAGGACACCCCCGACACCGACGCGGTCATCATTGCCTGTTTCGACGATACCGGCCTTGACGCGGTGCGCTGCGTCACCGACCGCCCGGTGATCGGCATCGGCGAGGCGGCGTTCCACATGGCGGCGATGCTGGCCAACAAGTTCACCGTGGTGACGACGCTGGCGCGTTCGGTCCCGGCGATCGAGCATAACCTGGTGCGCTATGGCCTGGCCTCGCGCTGTGCCCGGGTCCGCGCCAGCGATGTCGCCGTGCTTGACCTCGAACACAGCGCCGGGCCGGCGCGCGACCGCATCGACGCCGAGGTCCGCCGCGCCATCGCCGAGGACCGCGCCGAGGCGATCGTGCTCGGCTGTGCCGGCATGGCCGACCTGACCGAGGCGCTGGCGGCCCACCACGGCCTGCCGGTCGTCGACGGCGTCAGCGCCGCGGTGACGCTGTGCGAGGGGCTGGTGCGGCTGAAGCTGAAGACCTCGGACCTTGGCGGCTATGCCCGGCCCTCGGCCAAGCGGCGGAGCCCGGCCGGATAGGCGGGACCGGCTGCGCCCGGCGCCCGCCGGGGTGGCTCGTGGTGCGTGTGCGCCGGCGGGGGGGGGGATGGTGGAGCCAAGCGGGATCGAACCGCTGACCTCTTGAATGCCATTCAAGCGCTCTCCCAACTGAGCTATGGCCCCACCGGAGGTCCGGGCCGTGACGCCCGCGTGAGGCGCGATATAGGCAAGCGCCTGCCGGGGTGCAAGCGAAAAATCCGCACTCCGGGCCAGGGTCTGGCCGGGGCCGGGGCAAGGCCCGGTCGCCGGCCGCCCCCCCTCGGCACCCGAAGCGCGCCGGCGCATGGAAAAGGGGCGCGGATCGGCTCCGCGCCCCCGGTCGGACGGTTTCGGCGTGGCGCCGGGCAGGCTCAGACTTCGTCTTCGCCGCCGGGCACGTCGGCGATATCGTCGAGCGAGACGGTGTCGTCCTCGTCATCCTCGAGAAGATCGTCGTCGAGATCGACATCGCCGGCATCCTCGTCGATGTCTTCTTCCTCGGCGATATCGTCGACCACCAGATCACGTTCCTTGACCGGTGCCTTTTCGGCGACCACCGGCCGGCCGCGGCTGGCGACCAGGCTTTCCGCCGTGAAGCCGTGGCCGCATTCGGGGCAGGTCATCGGGTCGCGCCGCAGGTCGTAGAACCGGCTGGCGCAATGCGGACAGAGGCGCTTGACGCCCCATTCGTCCTTGGGCATGGGAAACTCCTCGCGGTGCGCGTGCATATTCGAAAGTCGCAGCCAACTGCCATAACCGGCGAGGGGTGTCAAAGGCTTTTCCGCCGGCCGCGGGCCAGCCCGTCGATCGGGCTTTCGCCGCCCCGGCACGGCGCTATGATCGGACCACGAAAGCGAGGGGCGCATGTCCGAACGAATCCTGCCCGGCGAACCGCCGGTGACGTTGTTTCTGCGCCGCTCGGCCCGGGCGCGGCGCTTCGCGCTCAGGGTGTCGCGGCTGGACGGGCAGGTGACCCTGTCGATGCCGCTCGGCGCCGCCGAGACCGAGGCGCTGGCCTTCGCCCGCGCCAAGGCCGGCTGGATCCGCGGCGCCCTGGCCGCGACCCCGCCACGCACCGGGCCGGCCTTTGGCGCAAGCCTGCCGTTCGAGGGCCGCAGCCTGACCATCACCGCGGCCGCGGTGCGCACGGTTCGGGTTGCCGGCGAGGCGCTGCTGGTGCCGGCCGGCGCGGATCGCCTGGCCGCGCGGATCGCCGCCTTTCTGAAACTTGCCGCCCGCCAGCGCCTTCAGGAGGCAAGCGCGCGGCATGCCGCGGCGGTCGGCCGCAGCATCCGCCAGATCAGCCTGCGCGATACCCGCTCGCGCTGGGGGTCCTGCACCGCCGACGGCCGGCTGATGTATTCCTGGCGGCTGATCATGGCGCCGCCGCCGGTTCTGGATTACGTCGCCGCCCACGAGGTCGCCCATCTGGTCGAGATGAACCATTCGCCGGCTTTCTGGGCCCTGGTTGCGCGGCTCTTGCCCGGCCATGCCGCCGAACGCCAGTGGTTGCGCCGGCATGGCGCAATGCTGCACCGGATCGACTTCGGACCGGCGCCGGTGGGCCAGTGACGTCGGGCCGGCCTTGACGGCGCCGCCGCGGCTGTGATCACATCGTGCCATGCTGACCCAGACCCGCCCGCAGGATACCGGACTGGCCGCCCATGACCGGCTTTACCGGTCGCTTCGCATGCAGATCATGCACGGCGAACTGGCGCCGGGTCAGGCGCTGACGCTGCGCGGGCTGGCGCGCAGCTACGGTGTGTCGATGACCCCGGCGCGCGAGGCGCTGCGCCGGCTGGCGGCCGAGGGCGCGCTGACCATCTCGTCCTCGGGGCGGGTCTCGACCCCGGAACTTGGCCAGGAGCGGATTGAGGAACTGGCGGCGCTGCGCGCGCTGATCGAGACCGAACTGGCCAGCCGGGCCCTGCCGCGCGCCCATCTGGCGCTGATCGAGCGGTTGCAGACGATCAACATGGCCAATGCCGAGGCGGCGGTGAAACAGGACGCGGTCGGCTATATCCGCACCAACCTGGAGTTTCACCGCACGCTTTACCTGCGCGCCCAGGCGCCGGCGATGCTGGCGATCGCCGAGACGGTCTGGCTGCAGCTTGGCCCGACGATGCGCGCGCTTTACGCTCGGCTCAGGCGCAGCGAGCCGCCGCAGCATCACCGGATGATCATCGCCGCGCTGAAGGCCGGCGACGAGCCGGCGCTGCGGCTGGCGGTCAGGACCGACGTGACCCAGGGTCTGCGCCACATGGCCGGCTGAGAGGGGCGGCTGACGGGGCCGGCTTGACGGGGCGGCGTCAGGCGGGCAGGGCATCCGGGGCGCTTTCGCGCACCGGCAAATGGACGATCGCCGAAAAGGCGCCGACCCCGACGCCGACCCACCAGACCGCGGTATAATCGCCGTAGATGTCGTAAAGCCGGCCGCCGAGCCAGACGCCCAGAAAGCTGCCAAGCTGGTGGCTGAAGAACACCAGCCCATAGAGCGTGCCCATGTAGCGCAGCCCGTAGAGATGCGCGACAAGCCCCGAGGTCAGCGGAACCGTGGCCAGCCACAAGGCACCCATCCCGACCGAGAACAGGATCACCGTCGTCGGCGTGATCGGCATCAGGATGAAGGCGGCCGCGATCACGGTGCGGGCCGAGTAGATCGCCGCCAGCAGGTATTTCTTGGTGTAGCGCCTGCCGAGCCAGCCGGCGGTGATGGTACCGACGATATTGGCCAGCCCGATGATCGAGATCGCCACCGCCCCCAGCGTCGCGGTCGAGGCGACGCCGAGGCTGGCGAGTGTGCCCGAGGGGTCGATCGCGCCGCACATCTCGGTCACCAGGGCGGGGAAATGCGCGGTGATGAAGGCAAGCTGATAGCCGCAGGAGAAAAAGCCGAGGAAGATCAGCGTGAAGGACGGATCGCGCAGGGCGCGGCCCAGCACCTGACCCATGCTTTCTTCCAGTTCGGCGCGGCTGGCCGGCACCGGCGAGCGCATCATCGGCAGGACAAAGAGCACGGCCAGGATCATCACGGCAAAGATCAGGAAGACCGATTGCCAGGGGAAATAGCCAAGCAGCACCTCGGCCAGCGGGGCGCCGAAGACCTGGCCGGCCGATCCGGCGGCGGTCGCGATCCCGAGCGCGAGCGAGCGGTTCTCGGCCGAGGCGGCGCGGCCGACCACCGCAAGGATCACGCCGAATCCGGTGCCGGCGATGCCGAAACCGACCAGGATCTCCAGAAGCTGGTGCTGTCCGGGGGTGACGGCGAAGGACGACAGCACCAGGCCCGCGGCATAGCACAGCGCCCCGGCGACGATGGCGCGGCGGTCGCCGAAGCGTTCGGCCAGCGCGCCGAAGATCGGCTGGCCGAAGCCCCAGGCGAGGTTCTGGATCGCGATCGCCATCGAGAAATCGGCGCGCGGCCAGCCGAATTCCGCGGCGATCGGGATCTGGAACACGCCGAAACTGGCGCGGATCGAGAAACCGATCATGATGACGATGCAGCCGGCGAAGAGAACCGGGGTGAACAGCGGCGCGCGGGTGGGCATGACGGCTCCTTCAGTCGCGGATGCGGACGGTGAACGAGGCTGGTGCCGGCGTCAAATTCCAAATTGTGATCGGCACAATCGCCGCCCGAAGGCGACCGGTCCGGCCGCGCCCGGTCGTGCCGCACCCGGACGGGCGACGACGACGGGGCTTTTCCGCCGCGCCGGGTCGCGCTATCGCAGGGCGATGAGGCAGTCACTGGTGACGATCTACGAGCGGATGGCGCAGGAGGGCGCGCTGCGCCCCGATCCGGCGCAGCACGCGGTCCTGCCCGTGCTCGAGGCGATCCGCGACGCGCTGGAGGCGGCGGCGGCGCGCAACGGGCGGCGCTGGGGCGGGCTCTTCGCGCGGCCCGCCGAGGCGGTGTGCGGGCTCTACCTCTGGGGCGGGGTCGGGCGCGGCAAGTCGATGCTGATGGATATCTTCCTTGCCCATACCGCGATCGCGGCCAAGCGCCGGGTGCATTTTCACGCCTTCATGCAAGAGGTGCAGGCCGCCCTGCACGCGGCGCGCAAAAGCGGCGTCGATGACCCGCTGCGCCCGGTCGCCGACGAGATCGCCGGCGCGCTGCGGCTTCTGTGTTTCGACGAGATGCAGATCACCGACATCACCGATGCGATGATCGTCGGGCGGCTGTTTCAGATGCTGTTCGAGCGCGGGGTGACGGTGGTCGCAACCTCGAACCGGCCGCCGGACGATCTTTACAAGGACGGGCTGAACCGTCAGCTGTTCGTGCCCTTCATCGATCTCATCAAGGCGCGGATGACGGTGCATGAGCTGGAAAGCGAGATGGATTACCGCCGCCATGTTCTGGCCGGGGCGCGGGTCTATTTCACCCCGGCCGGGGCCGAGGCGCGGGCCGCGATCGCGGCGATCTGGCACGATCTGACCGGCGGCGGCGGTGACGGGCCGCTGCGGCTGGCGCTGAAGGGGCGCGAGGTGGTCTTGCCTGATCACCGTTCGGGCGTGGCGCGGGCGGGGTTCTGGGATCTCTGCGGCCAGCCGCTTGGCCCGGCCGACTATCTTGCGGTCGCGGCGGCGGTCCGGGTGCTGATCCTCGAAGACATCCCGCTTCTCGGTGCCTCGAACTACAACGAGGCCAAGCGCTTCGTCACCCTGATCGACACGCTTTACGAGGGCCGGTTGCGGTTGGTCTGTTCGGCTGCCGACCTGCCCGAGCGGCTTTACAGCGAAGGCGCCGGCGCCTTCGAGTTCGAGCGCACCGCAAGCCGGCTGCGCGAGATGCAGGGGGCCGACTGGGGCGCGGACAGCGGGCCGGCATGACCGGGCGCCCTTGACGGGCGCCCGGCCGGGGCCGAGACTGATCCCATGCGCAAGATCCAGAGCCAGGGCCTGCATCACATCACCCTGACCGGGGCCGGTCGGCAGGTCTCGATCGATTTCTGGGAGGGGCTTCTGGGCATGCCCTTCGTCTTCGAGCAGCCCAATCTCGACAACCCGGCCGAAGGGCATCTTTACTTCGACCCCGGCGACGGCCGCCTGATCACCGTCTTCACCAACGAAGACCGCGCCGCCGACCCGCGCCCGCGCCGCGCCGGTCCCGGCGATGTCCATCACCTTGCCTTCGCGGTGTCGCGCGCCAGCTTCGCCCAGGCCGTCGCGCGGCTGGACGAACGCGGCATCGCCCATTCCGGGGTCAAGGACCGCGGCTTCATGGATTCGGTCTATTTCCGCGATCCGATGGGGCTTCTGGTCGAACTGGCCGCCTACCGGTTCGAGCCGCCCTTCGGCCATTGCCATGCCGATGTGCTGCATGAGGCGCATCTGATCCGGGTGGCGCGCGGTGATCCGGCGATTGCCGAGATCCACCTGGCCGATGCGATCGAGGTGCTGGTGGCGCGCCGGCAGGGCTCGCTGTCGCAAGACCGTGGGGCAAAGGATCCCTACGCGCGGTAAGGCGGGGCCTTCAGGCGGCGGCTTTCAGGCGGCGGGGCGGTGGATGGTGACCTGGTTGCGGCCCTCGGCCTTGGCGGCCAGAAGGGCGCGGTCGGCCCGGTCGATCAGCGCATCGATCTCGGCGGTGCTGCCCGCCGCCCCGTCATTGCCCAGAACCAGGCCGACCGACAGCGTCACCGCGATGCTGTCGGTGCCGCCCGGCAGCGGCACCGGACGCTCGGCCACCACCCGGCGCAGCCGTTCGGCGGTGGCATGGGCGGCCGCCAGCGTGGTCTCGGGCAGCACCACCAGAAACTCCTCGCCGCCGATGCGGGCCACCATGTCGACCGCGCGCAGGTTGGATTTCATCCGGTTCGCCGCCTCGACCAGAACCGCGTCGCCGGCGGCGTGGCCATGGCGGTCGTTGACCGACTTGAAGCGGTCAAGGTCGATCAGCATCACCGCGAACTGCCGCCCCGTCGCCCGCGCCCGCTCGGCGATCCGCGCCAGGTGGGGCAGCGCATAGCGGCGGTTGTGCAGCCCGGTCAGCGGATCGGTCATCGCCAGCCTCAGCCCGTCGGCGACGGTGGCGCGCAGCCGGTCGGACTGCTGCTTGCGGCGGATCTGGGTCTCGATCCGCAGCGCCATCTCGGCCGGTTCCGCCGCGGCCTCGATCAGGTCGCTGGCGCCGAGGTCAAGCGCGACGGCGGCGGTTTCGGCGGCGGTTTCACGCGCCCCCTCCGGCAGCACCACGCAGACCTGCGAAAAGCGCGTCTCGGGGCGCGAGCGCAGCTCCGACATCAGCCTGAGCCCGTCGCCGCCGCGTGCCAGATCGGCCGGCAGCACGAAGACATCGGGCACCGCATTTCCCGCCGTGCCGGCCAGTGCCGCGTCGCGGTCCATCACCAGGATGCGGTGCGCAAGATGGGGTTGCAGGGCGCGCTTCCAGGCCAGTGCGGCCTCGGTCCGCCCCGCCACCAGGGCGACCAGCGCGGCGGGGGCAAAGCCGGTGGCCGGCTCGGCGAAGCCAAGCTCGCGGTAGGTGCCGTCGCGCAGGCCAAGCTGTTCCTCGGTCTCTCGCGCGCGCAGAAGGCTGCGCAGCCGCGCCAGCAGCACCAGTTCGTCGATCGGCTTCCAGAACACTTCTTCGGCGCCGGCCTGAAGCGCCTGCATCCGCCGGTCGGCATCGCGGTAGGAGGTGACCATCACCACCGGAATGCCGCGCGTCGTCGCAGCGGCCTTCAGCTTTTGGCAGACGGTGATTCCGTCCATGTCGGGCAGTTCGACGTCGAGAAGCACCAGGTCGGGGCGCATTTCCTCGGCCAGCCGCAGCGCCTCGGCGCCGGTCGATGCCTGCAACGTCTCGTAATGCGCCGAGGCCAGCTTGACCTTCAGCACGATCCGGTTCGTGGCAACATCATCGACGATGAGAATCTTCCCGGCCACGGGGGCACTCCGTCTCTTGTATCGGCTACTTTTTACGTGTTCGCTCCTGACGGTCATTCTTTGTTCGGAAAGGTTAAGAAATCCTTTCCGGCGCCCGTATTCGGGGACTGGATCGGGCGGCAACCGGGGGACGGACATGGCGCATGGGCATGAAGCCGCCGAAACCCTGGCGCTGAAGGCGCTGGGCTGGATCGCCGGTCAGGACGAGGTTCTGGCGGCGTTCATGGCCGCCAGCGGGATCGGACCCGAGATGCTGCGCAAGGGCGCGGGCGAGGCCGAGGTGCTGGGCGCGGTGCTCGACTTCCTTCTGGCCGACGAGGTCCGGCTGATCGCCTTTTGCGATGCGGCGGGGCTGGGCTATGACGCGCCGATGGCGGCGCGCCGCGCCCTGCCGGGCGGGCAGGAGGTCAACTGGACCTGACGCCGGCGGGGCGGGGTGCCCGGCGATGGCCGATTGCAAGGCGCGCCCAAATCGGCCAGTTTCGCGCCGGGCCGCAGCCTTCGCGCGGCGGCGACAGGATCCACGGGGGAAACATGGCGGCGATTCGCGGCATCGTCTTCGACAAGGACGGCACGCTTTTCGATTTCCGCGCGACCTGGGGGGTCTGGACGCGGCGGCTGGTGGCGGACCTGGCCGACGATTGCGGCGCCGACCGCGATCGGCTGTTCCGCGCCATCGGCTATGATCCGCGAACCGGCCACTTTCACCCCGACAGCCCGGTCATCGCCCATACCCCGGACGAGATCGCCGCCGCCCTTCTGCCCTGGCTGCCGGGCGCCGATCCGGCGGCGCTGGCGGCGCGGATGAACGCGCTGGCGGCGCTGACCGAACAGGCCCCCGCGGTGCCGCTGGTGCCGCTTTTCTCCCGGCTGGCGCAAGGCGGGCTGCACCTCGGGCTGGCGACCAATGACGGCGAGGCGCCGGCGCGCGCGCATCTCGAACGGGCCGGGATCGCGCCGTTCTTCCGCTTCATTGCCGGCTATGACAGCGGCCATGGCGCCAAACCGGCGCCGGGGCCGCTGCTGGCCTTTGCCGCCGCCGCCGGGCTGGCGCCCGAGGCGGTGCTGATGGTCGGCGACAGCCGCCACGACATGATCGCCGGGCGGGCGGCCGGGATGCGCACCGTCGCGGTGCTGACCGGCCTGGCCGGGGCGGCGGACCTGGCGCCGCTGGCCGAGGCGGTGCTGCCCGATATCGGCCATCTGCCGGGCTGGCTTGCCGCCGCCGGCGCCGGGGCACCCGGGGCCTATTCGCCGACCTGATTCCAAAAACGACATGCCGGCGTCGCGGAACGTGGCGAAGCGCCGGCCAGCGCGCCCATGCTGACCCCGACAGGCGGACAGGCCGGCACCTCTGCCGGCACGGGAGACAGGTTATGGCCGATGATCTGAGGCGCAGGCGTGCGGGCGGGCGGGCCGGACATGCGGTGCGCGCCGGCACCCGCGCGATCGAGCAGATGCCCTGGCGGATCCCGGAAAACCACGACCGGCCGACCGAACCGATGGGCCCCGAGGGGGTCGAGGCGATCCATCAGGGCGCGATGCGGATCCTGCGCGACATCGGCATCCGTTTCCTCAACGACGAGGCCTTGCGGATCTTCGCCCGCGCCGGCTGCCGGATCGACGGCCAGACCGTCTTCATGGACGAAGATTTCGTCACCGAGATGGTCGCCCGCGCGCCCGCGACCTTCACCATCACCCCGCGCAACCCCGACCGCGCCCTGCCGATCGGCGGGCGCCACATGCTCTTTGGCAATGTCTCGTCGCCGCCGAACTACTGGGATCTGGAGCGCGGCAAGGTGTCGGGTTTCATGGAAGGGTTCCGTGACCTGATCAAGCTGACGCAGTATTTCAACTGCATCCATTTCGCCGGCGGCTACCCGGTGGAGCCGGTCGACATTCACCCCTCGGTCCGCCATCTCGACTGCCTTTACGAAAAGCTGGTGCTGACCGACAAGGTCTGCCACGCCTATTCGCTGGGCGCCGAACGGGTCGAGGACGCGATGGAGATGGTGCGCATCGCCGGCGGCCTCAGCCATGCGGAATTCCGCGCCCGCCCGCACATGTTCACCAACATCAACTCGGTCTCGCCGCTGAAGCACGATTTCCCGATGATCGACGGGGCGCTCAGGCTGGCCCGCGCCGGGCAGGTGGTGGTGGTGACGCCCTTCACGCTGGCGGGCGCGATGGCGCCGGTGACGATGGCCGGGGCGGTGACGCTGTCGATCGCCGAGGCGCTGGCGGCGATTGCGCTCTTGCAATACGAATGCCCCGGCGCGCCGGTGATGATCGGCACCTTCACCTCGAATGTCGACATGAAGTCGGGCGCGCCCGCCTTCGGCACCCCGGAATACATGCGCGCCACCCAGATGACCGGGCAGATGGCGCGACACTACGGGCTGCCGCTGCGGTCCTCCGGGGTCTGCGCGGCCAATGTGCCGGACGGGCAGGCGATGTGGGAAACCTCCAACAGCCTCTGGGCGGCGGTGCAGTCGGGCACCAACATGGTCTATCACGCCGCCGGCTGGCTGGAAGGCGGTCTGATCGCCAGCCCGGAGAAGTTCGTGATGGATTGCGAAGTCCTGCAGATGATCCAGCGCTACATGGAGCCGGCGACCTGGGCCACCAGCCCCGACGACATCGCCCTGTCGGCGATCGCCGAGGTCGGGCCCGAGGGTCATTATTTCGGCTGCCAGCACACCCAGGACCGCTACGCCACCGCCTTTTATGCGCCCTTCGTCAGCGACTGGCGCAACTTCGAGGCCTGGCGGCTGGACGGCGCGGCCTGGACGGCCGAGCGCGCGCACCGCACCGCCAGGGCGATCCTGGCCGATTACGTCGCCCCGCCGATCGATCCGGCCATCCACGACGAACTTCGCGCCTTCGTCGCCCGGCGCAAGGCCGAGGGCGGCGCGCCGACCGACTTCTGACGCGCCGGCGCGGCTTTGCGCTTTCTTAACCGGGGGCGACCTACCCTGCGCGGGCAATTGCGCAAGGCATGTCATGCACGGTCTCGTCAACCGCTCGATCCAGTCGTTTCTGCGCGACACCTATGGCGCCACGCTCTGGTCGCGGGTCGCCGATGCGGCCGGGGTCGGGGCGGGCGGCTTCGAGGCGATGCTGAGCTATGACGACGCGGTGACCGATGCGGTGCTGGATGCGGCGGCGGCGGCGCTGGCCAAGCCGCGCGAGGCGCTGCTCGAGGATCTCGGGATCTATCTGGTCGGGCTGGAACCGCTGCGCCGGCTCTTGCGATTCGGCGGGGTCGATTATGTCGACTTCCTGCATTCGCTCGATGAGTTGCCCGACCGGGTGCGCCTTGCCGTGGCCGAGATCGAGATGCCGGAGATCGAGCTGACCGCGACCGGGCCGGGGCGTTTCGTGCTCTGCTGCCGGGGCGCCCGGCCGGGTTTCGGCGCGGTGCTGGCCGGGATGCTGAGCGCGATGGCCGACGATTATGGCGCGCTGGTGCTGATCGATGCGACCGGCGCCGGGGCGGAGCGGATCACGATCGAGCTTTTGCAGGCCCGTTTCGCCTCGGGCCGGCGCTTCGATCTGGCCGGGCCGGTGGCACCGTGATGGATGGCGGGGCGATCCCCACGGCGGTCGGGCTGGAAGCCGCCGACCTCGGCCGGCTGATGCCGATGCACCTGCACCTTTCGCCCAGCGGTCACATCCTGGCCGCCGGCCCGACGCTGACGCGGCTTTGTTGCGGGGTCGGTCCGACCGGGGCTGCGACGCCGGCGCATGCCGCCGGCGGCGACAGCGGCCCGGCGCCGGTGAATGCGCCGACGATTGCGCCGGGCCATGACCGGCCGGGTGCGGGCAGCATCCTGGGATTGCGCTTTCTCGACCTTTTCGCGATCAGCAAGCCGCAGCGGGTCGAGGGGATGGCCGCACTCGGCCGGCTTGGCGGGCAGCGCCTGCATCTGCTGCTGCGCCGGCCGCCGCACACCGCGCTGCGCGGCATCGCGGTTCCGCTCGCCGGCGGCGCCGGGATGATCGTCAACCTGTCCTTCGGGATCGCCGCCGCCGAGGCGGTGCGCAAACACGCCCTGACCCATGCCGATTTCGCGCCGACCGACCTGACGGTCGAGCTTCTCTACCTGACCGAGGTCAAGGCTGCGGTCATGGCCGAACTGGCGGCGCTCAACCTGCGCCTGCGCGAGGCGCGCGCCGCGGCCGAGACGCAGGCGCTGAGCGATGCTCTGACCGGGCTGGCCAACCGGCGCGCGCTTGACCTGGCGCTGGCGCAGGCGGCCGCGGCGGCGGCCGGCGGCGGCGCGGGCTTTGCGCTCTTGCATCTCGACCTCGATCTTTTCAAGGCGGTCAATGACAGCCATGGCCATGCCGCCGGCGACAGGGTGCTGATCCATGTCGCGACCGTCCTGCAGCGGGCGCTGCGCAAGGGTGATGTCGCGGCCCGGGTCGGCGGCGATGAATTCGTGCTGATCCTGCGCGCCATGACAGACCGCGAGGCGATCGCGCAGCTTGCCGCCCGCCTGATCGCCGGGATCGAGGCGCCGGTGCCGTTCGAGGGGGTTGTCTGCCGGGTCTCGGCCAGCATCGGCGTCACCCTGTCGGGCCTTTACGACCGGCCCGATCCCGACCGGATGCTGAGCGACGCCGACAGCGCGCTTTACGCCTCCAAGCGGCAGGGCCGGGCACGGTGCAGCTTTCACGCCCCCGGACGCCAGCCGCCGGAAGACCGCCGCAAGCCCCCCGCCGGCTGACCCGCCCGGTCTGAGTCCCACCGGCTGACCCCGCTCCGGCTGGCTCTGCGCCGGCTGACTCTGCCGCACGTCCCCCAC
>PHEC01000246.1 GCA_002841115.1 Alphaproteobacteria bacterium HGW-Alphaproteobacteria-6
ATCCGCGGGGTCGGCCGGGCCCGCCTCGGCGGGCACGGCCGGGGCGGTGTCCATCGGCGGCAGAAGCGCGCGCGCCGCGGCAGCCTCGGGGCTGAACCAGGCCTTGTTCTCGACCAGCCAGTTGCCGATGTGGCGCGCGGCATTGGCCGCGAGATTGTCGATCTGGCGCTGGCGCGACTGGGTCAGGCCCGATCCCAGGACCGTTTCCGGGGCCAGCCGTTCGAAGATGGTGAAGCGGCGCGGCTCGGCGTTGACGATGCGCCGCGCGGTGTCGTCCCAGACGCTGACCGTGACCACCAGGACCGATTTCGGGCTGAGCAGGATCGGCACGCCGGGAAGCGCCAGCGCATAGGCATCGACACCGATGCCGATGTGGTAGAGCTTGTCGCCCTGATAGCGGCCGATGTTGCGCGCCACCGCGGCCTCGATCGCGGTCTCCCATTCCTCGGCGGTGGCTTTGCGCGACGGGCCGACCGGCTTGGCATTGCGCGCAACGGTGATGTTGTGGCCCAGCTGGAACTCGCCCAGCGGTTCGGGCGGGCGCGACAGGTCCTCGGCCGCGCAGGCACCCAGCACGAGGGCCGCGACAAGCGCGACAAAGGCGGCGCGAAGATGCATCCTGGTTCCCCCGACCCGTTCACGGCGCTTTAGCGCAGCCGCGGCGCCACCGCAATCGGCAAGCCTCGCCTGGCCCGGCCGCGCGCCGGGCTTGGACAGGCCGGCGGGCGCCGGCTATGGTCGCGGTCATGGATGACCCCTGCCCCGCCGATAGCGACCTGCCGGTGCGCGTGCCGCTGGCCACCCGGCCGATGGGGATATGGCAGTCGTTGCGCACCGCGCGGCGCAACCTGCTGGAACTGATCCCGGCGATCGCCACCCGTCAGCCGATGGTCTCGGGGCGGGTGGGCAAGCGCTGGCACATGGTGATGGACCCCGAGGCGCTGCGCCACATCCTCAAGGACCGGCTGGCGGATTATCCGAAATCCGACGTGACCAAGCTGATCCTGCGCCCGGCGATCGGCGACAGCCTGTTTGTCGCCGAGGGTGCGCATTGGCACTGGCAGCGCCGGGCCGCGGCGCCGGCCTTCGCGCCGCGTCACGTCGAGGCGCTGGCCCCGGTGATGACCGCCGCTGCCGGACATGCCGCCGAAACCCTGGCAGCCCATGTCGCGGCCGGGACCGGCGAGCCGGTGAATGTGCATGACGCGATGGTGGCCGCGACCTTCGCGGTGATCTCGGATGTCACCTTCTCGGGTAGCGGGCCGATCGACCGGGCGGCGGTGCACCGGGCGATCGACGCCTATATCGCGCAGACCGCGAAGGTCTCGCTTCTGGACATCCTCGGGGCGCCGGCCTTCGTGCCGCGGCCGGCGCGGCTTGCCTCGGGCCCGGCGATGCGCAGCATGAAGCGCATGGCCGATGCCGCGATCGGCGCCCGCCGGCAGTCCGGGGCGCGGCCGGTGCCGGATCTGCTGGACCTGCTGCTGACCGGGGCCGACCCCGAGACCGGGCGGCGGATGACAACCGCAGAATTGCGCGACAACCTGCTGACCTTCATCGTCGCCGGGCATGAGACGACCGCGCTGACCCTGGCCTGGGCGCTTTATCTTTGCGCCTTCGACCAGCGGGTGCAGGATCGGGCGCGGGCCGAGGCGCGGGCGGTGCTGGGCGGGCGGGCGGCAACGGTCGGTGACCTGCCGCGGCTGGGCTTCGTGCGCCAGATCATCGACGAGACGCTCAGGCTTTATCCGCCGGCGGCCTTCCTGTCGCGCACCGCGGCGCGCGATGACCGGTTGTGCGGGCGCGAGGTGCGGCGCGGCGATACGGTGATGCTGCCGATCTATGCGCTGCACCGTCACCACCTGCTGTGGCACGACCCCGACCGGTTCGATCCGGGCCGGTTCGATCCGGGCCGGTTCGATCCGGGCGGGTCGGGTGCGGGCGGGTCGGGCGGCAACCCGTCCGCGGACCGCTTTGCCTATCTGCCTTTCGGGGCCGGGCCGCGGATCTGCATCGGCGCCGCCTTCGCCCTGCAGGAGGCGGTGATCATTCTCGCCACCCTTCTGGCGCGACTGCGGTTCTTGCCGTTGCCCGGGCGCGCGCCTCGGCCGGTCCTGATCCTGACCCTGCGACCCGAGGGCGGTGTCTGGCTGCAGGTCTCGGACGCCTGAGCGGTGACATGGCGACGCGCATCGGCGCCGGCGCAAGGGGGCTTTCCGCCCCCTCCCCCGGATTGCATCCGGGGTTCACCCCCGAGGGTATTTCGCAACGAAGAATGCCTTCGGTAGCCGAAATGGCCCGCGGCCGGGGCGGCGCGCCCGAGGCCGCGCGCAAGGGCGGCCGCCGCGGAGCGGGGGCTCGATGCCCCCCGAGGCGGCCACACGCGGGCGCCGCCCGAACGGCGGTTCCAGCCCCTCAGTCGAACCGGTTGTCGCGCGGG
>PHEC01000247.1 GCA_002841115.1 Alphaproteobacteria bacterium HGW-Alphaproteobacteria-6
CGGCCTCGATCGCGGCGGCGATGGCCTCCATATAGACTTCGGTCTTGCCCGACCCGGTGACGCCGTCGAGCAGCAGCGTCTCGAACGTCGTGGCGGCGACGGCGTCGCGCAGCGCCTGTGTCGCCGCCGCCTGTTCGTCCGACAGGTCGGGCGGGGCGAAGGCGGGATCGGGTTCGGGATAGGGGGCGTCGGCCGAGACGCTGACCGCTTCGAGCGCGCCGGCCTGCACGAGGCCGCGAATCACGGCCTCGCTGACATCGGCCAGCGCTGCGAGTTCGCGCACCGTGCCCTGGCGCTCGCCGATCTTTTCGAGCGCGACCGTCCGCTGCGGGGTCATGCGCTTGGGGGTTTCGCCCGTGGCGCGATATTCGACGATCGGGCGGCGCGCGTCGGCAAAGGCCGCGCCCGGCAGCACCATCCGCAGCACCGCACCGGGGGGCGCGAGATAATAGTCGCTCGTCCACTCGACGAGGCGGCGCAGGGGCGCGGGCACGGGCGGCACCGGCACGATTTCGTAAAGGTTGCGCAGGCGGTTGTCGCCGACAGGCTCCGGCGCGCCGAAGCTCGTATCCTCCCACACCGCGCCGCCCATTCGCCGTGGTCCCAGCGGCGCGACGACGACGCTGCCGAGCGGCGCGTCGCTTCCCTGCGGCACGCGATAGTCGAGCGGGCCGAGGGCGGCGGTCAAAAGAAGGACGCGGGCGCGAGTCATGGATGGGGGAGGATATAGGGAGGCGCGGAAAATAGGAAAGCGTCGGGACACGTCGCCCCCGCGAAGGCGAGGGCCGCAGGCAACATAGCGCAAGGCCGATAGCGGCCCCCGCCTTCGCGGGGGTGACGATTGGTCTGCCGCCGATGCCGCTTTTCTCCTCCTCTGCGCGAAATAAACAAGAACCAACCACACAATCCAAAAAGTCGCCACGCCCGCCAAATCGCGCTATCACTTGCCCCATGCGGGAAAAGGAATTGCGTTTCGCCCTGATTTGCTACGGCGGCATCAGCCTGGCGGTCTATATGCACGGCATCACCAAGGAAATCTGGCGCCTCGCCGTCGCGTCGCGCGCCTTTTACGATGGCGGCGAGACGGACGGGGTCGGGACCGTCTATCGCGACTTGCTGGCCGCGATCGAGGCGAAGAGCGGCGTGAGGATGCGCGTGCTGGCCGACATCGTCGCGGGCGCGAGCGCGGGCGGGATCAACGGCATTTTCCTCGCCCGCGCGATCGCGACCGGCCAGTCGCTCGACCCGCTGACCGATTTGTGGCTGGCCGACGCCGATGTCGACCGGCTGCTCGATCCCGACGCGCGGCCCTTGTCGGCGGCGACCAAATTCTGGGCCGTGCCGATCGCGGGCTGGGCAATGAAGCGGCGCGGCAACGCCATCGACCGCACGGTCGGTGAAGCGGCGCAGGACGAAGTGCGCGCGAAGCTGTCGCGCTTCGTCCGCGCGCGCTGGTTCGAACCGCCTTTCGGCGGCGAGACTTTCTGCGACCTGCTGCTCGACGCGTTCGACGCGATGGACGCGGGACCGCGCGGTCCCGTGCTCGTGCCGGACGGGCAGCTTGTCGACCTGTTCGTCTCCGTCACCGATTTCGCGGGGCACAGCATGCCGCTGACGCTCAACAGCCCGCCGCGCGTGACGGAGCAGGAGCATCGGCTGATCGTCCATTTCCGGCGCGACGGGCGCGCGGGCACGCGGCTCGACGATGTTCCCGCGCTCGCGGCGGCGGCGCGCGCGACGGCTAGCTTTCCGGGCGCCTTCCCGCCCTTTACGGTGCGCGAGCTGGACCGCGTGCTCGAACGGCGCGGCATCGCCTGGCCGGGACGCGACGCCTTCCTGCGCGTGCAATTGCCGCACAGCCCGGAGGCCGATCCCGCCGACCGCGTGCTGATCGACGGATCGGTGCTGGCGAACGCGCCTTTTCGCCCGGCGATCGCGGCGCTCCGGCAGCGGCCCGCGCGGCGCGAGGTGGACCGGCGCTTCGTCTATATCGATCCCAAGCCCGACTATCGCTCAATCCGCCTGCGCAAGCCCGGCGCGGCGGAGACCGAAGGGGAAGAGGCGCGCCTGCCCGGCTTCCTGCCGACGATCCTCGGCGCGCTGTCGGAAATCCCGCGCGAACAGCCGATCCGCGACAATGTCGAGATGATCGAGGGCATGTCGCGCCGTATCCGCCGCATGCAGCATATCGTCGACGCGATGAAAGTGGAGGTCGAGGAACAGGTCGCGGCGCTGTTCGGCACGACCTTCTTCCTCGACACGCCGACGCCCGCGCGGCTCGGCAAGTGGCGCGCGAAGGCGCAGGAGCAGGCGGCGGCGCGCGCGGGATTCGCCTTTGCGCCCTATGGCCACCTGAAATTGTCGGCGGTGGTCGAGGAACTGGCGGGGCTGATCGACCGGCTGCACCCG
>PHEC01000248.1 GCA_002841115.1 Alphaproteobacteria bacterium HGW-Alphaproteobacteria-6
GGCCGCGGCGCAGGGCTACGGCCTTGTCGCCGAGATCAAGAAGGCGAGCCCGTCGAAGGGGCTGATCCGCGCCGATTTCGATCCGCCGGCGCTGGCGCGCGCCTATGCCGAGGGCGGGGCTGCCTGCCTGTCGGTGCTGACCGATGCGCCCTCGTTCCAGGGGGCGCCGGAATATCTGGTGGCGGCGCGGGCGGCGGTGTCGCTGCCGGTGCTGCGCAAGGATTTCCTCTATGATCCCTATCAGGTCGCCGAGGCGCGGGCCTGGGGGGCCGATTGCATCCTGATCATCATGGCCTCGGTCGGGGACGCGCAGGCGGCCGAGCTTGAGGCGGCGGCGCGGGGCTGGGGGATGGATGTGCTGCTCGAGGTCCATGACGAGGCCGAGCTGGATCGGGCGCTGGCGCTGAAATCGCCACTTGTCGGGATAAACAACCGCAACCTCAAGACCTTCGAGGTTTCTCTTGAGGTGACGCGGCGGCTTTTGCCGCGCCTGCCCGCCGATCGGCTGGCGGTCTGCGAGAGTGGGCTTTTCACACCCTCGGACCTGGCCGGGATGGCGCGCGCCGGGGCGCGCTGTTTCCTTGTCGGCGAAAGCCTGATGCGGCAAGCGGATGTCGCCGCGGCGACGCGGGCGCTGCTGGCCGATCCGCTGGAGAACCCGCGATGCCACTGACCCATTTCGATGCCGAGGGCCATGCCCATATGGTCGATGTTTCGGCCAAGGCGGTGACGGCGCGGGTCGCGGTGGCGGTGGCCGCGGTGGTGATGCGGCCCGAGACGCTGGCGCTGGTCAGCGAAGGCCGGGCGAAGAAGGGCGATGTTCTCGGCGTGGCGCGGCTGGCCGGGATCATGGCGGCCAAGCGCACCGCCGATCTCATCCCGCTCTGCCACCCCTTGCCGATCACCCGGGTCGCGGTCGATCTGGTCGCCGACCCCGACCTGCCCGGGGTCAGGATCGAGGCGAGGGTGCAGACCACGGGCCAGACCGGGGTCGAGATGGAGGCGCTGACCGCGGCCTCGGTGGCGGCGCTGACGGTCTATGACATGCTGAAGGCGGCCGAGCGTTCGATGCGCATCGAGGGGCTGCAGGTCATCCTGAAGGATGGTGGGAAATCAGGGCGCTACGAGGCGGAGCGGTGATTTCTGTCGGCGAGGCGCAGGATCTGGTCCTGGCGCTGGCAACACCGCTGCCGGCCGAGACGGTCGGCTTGCGCGCCGCCGCCGGGCGGGTTCTGGCCGAGGATGCGCTGGCACGGCGCGACCAGCCGCCCTTTGCCGCATCGGCGATGGACGGCTATGCGATCGCCGAGGCCGATCACCGCGCCGGCGCGGCACTGACGGTGATCGGCGAGGCCGCGGCCGGGCGCGGCTTTGCCGGCACCCTGTCGCCGGGACAGGCGGTGCGCATCTTCACCGGCGCGCCGGTGCCCGCCGGCGCCGGGCGGGTGGTGCTGCAGGAAGACGTGACGCGCCGCGGCGATCAGGTGGTGCTGGGTGCACGGCTGGAGGCCGGGCGCCACATCCGCGCCGCCGGGCAGGATTTCCGCGCCGGCGACCGGCTGGCGGCGCCGCGCCGGCTTGGTCCGGTCGATCTGGCGCTGCTGGCGGCGATGAACATCGCCGCGGTCCGGGTCGCGAGGCGCCCGGTGGTGGCGCTGATCGCGACCGGCGACGAGCTGGTGATGCCGGGCGAGGTGCCGGGACCGGACCAGATCATCGCCTCGAACGGTTTTGCCCTGGCGGCGATGGTCGAGGCCGAGGGCGCGGTGGCGCGGATGCTGCCGATCGCGCGCGACAACACCGAGGCGCTGGCGGCGGTGCTGGATCTCGCCAAGGGCGCGGATCTGGTGGTGACGATCGGCGGCGCCTCGGTCGGCGATCATGACCTGGTGGCGCAGGTCGCCGGTGCGCGCGGGCTGGAGCAGAGCTTCTACAAGGTCGCGATGCGGCCGGGAAAGCCGCTGATGGCCGGGCGGCTGGCCGGGGCGGCGATGCTTGGATTGCCGGGAAACCCCGTATCGTCAATTGTTTGCGGCCGTCTCTTCATGGTTCCGATGATCCGGCGGATGCTGGGCCTTGAGCAGGTTCTGCCGCGGCTCAGGCACGGGCGGCTGGGCCACCCGGTTGCGGCGAACGGGCCGCGGGCGCATTACATGCGGGCCCGGATCGCGGCCGCGGACGGGGCCGAGGGTCGGGCCGATCCGGGCGGGCTGCCGGTCCTGACCGCCTGCGACGATCAGGACAGCGCGCTGTTGCGGGTGCTGGCCGGGGCCGATGCGCTGCTGATCCGCCCGGTCGGCGGGCCGGCCCTGCCCGCCGGCGCGCCGGTCGATTTC
>PHEC01000081.1 GCA_002841115.1 Alphaproteobacteria bacterium HGW-Alphaproteobacteria-6
CGCCTCTCGGTGGCCGAGATCAAGGCGCTCCTGGCCGCCGAGATCACCCGGATCATGGAACCGGTGGCGCGCCCGATGCCGCTTTATCCGACCCGGCCGCAGGTGGTGCTGGTGGTCGGGGTCAACGGCTCGGGCAAGACCACGACGATCGGCAAGCTCGCCGCGCAGTTCCGTGCCGCCGGCAAGACCGTGGTGATCGCCGCCGGCGACACCTTCCGCGCCGCCGCGGTCGAGCAGCTTCAGGTCTGGGGCGCGCGCGCCGGGGTGCCGGTGATGACCGCGCCCGAAGGCTCGGACCCGGCCAGCCTCGCCCATGACGCGATGACCCGGGCCGAGGCCGAGGGCGCGGACCTTCTGATGATCGACACCGCCGGGCGGCTGCAGAACCGCGCCGATCTGATGGAGGAACTGGCCAAGATCGTCCGGGTGATCCGCAAGAAGAACCCTGAGGCGCCGCACAACACGATCCTGGTCCTCGATGCGACCACCGGCCAGAACGCGCTCTCGCAGGTCGAGATCTTCCGCAAGCTCGCCGATGTCACCGGCCTCGTCATGACCAAGCTCGACGGCACCGCGCGGGGCGGCGTCCTGGTGGCGCTGGCCGACCGCTTCGGCCTGCCGATCCACGCCATCGGGGTTGGCGAACAGATCGACGACCTCGCCCCGTTTCAGCCCGACGACTTCGCCCGCGCCCTCGTCGGCCTTGCCGACTGAAGCCCCGGCAATGCCGCTTTCTTCGTTGCGCAAATACCCCGGGGGTCCGGGGGGTGACGCGCGGAACGCCCGGCCCGTGGCCGGGCGGGGTGGGCCCCCGGCGCCGGCGCCCGGCCCCGCGCCGGCCTCGCGGCCATGACCGCCTGGCTCATCTCGCTCGAAGGCACCGGCGACGGCCACCGCCTCGCCCTGGCGCTGGCGCTTCTGGCGGCCTTCCTGCACGCGCTCTTCGGGGCCCTGCAGAAGGGGCGCCACGATCCCTGGCTGAGCCGGGCGGCGATCGACGCATCATACGGGCTGATCGCGGCGCCGCTGGCGCTTTTCCTGGTGCCCTGGCCGGAACCGCACATGTGGCTGATCTTCGCCGGCGCGGTGGTCATCCATGCCGGCTACAAATATGCCCAGGCGATGACCTATTCCCGCGGCGCCTTCACCGTGGTCTATCCGGTGGTGCGCGGCACCGGGCCTTTGTTCGCGGTGATCGGCGCCGGGCTGATCTTCGGCGAGCGGTTCAGCGCCGGCCAGTGGGCCGGGGTCATGGTGCTCCTGTCGGGGATCTTCGGGCTGGCGATCTACAACCTGCGCCATCTCACGGTCGGGCGCGAGACGCTGAAGCCCGCCCTGGCGCTGGCGGTGCTGACCGGGGCCTTCGTCGCGCTCTACACCACCTATGACGCCTACGGCATCCGCGCCACCGCCGATCCCTTCACCTTCCTCGCCTGGTTCTTCTTTCTCGACGGGTTCTTCCTGCCGATCCTGACCCGCCGGCGCTGGCGCCAGGTGCCGTCGTCGGACCTGGTGCCGCTTTTGCAACGCGGCCTGATCGGCGCCGTCGTCGCCTTCTTTTCCTTCGGCGCGATCATGCTGGCGACCCGGCTCGACAAGGTCGGCGAGGCGGCGGTGCTGCGCGAGACCTCGACGGTCTTTGCCGCGCTGATCGGCTGGCTGGTCCTTGGCGAGCGGGTCGGCCGGCACCGCCTGGCGCTGATGGCGCTGATCGCCGCCGGCGCGGTGATCGTCGAGATGGCGGGGTAGTCTGGCAGGCTGCTGAAAAGGTCACGCCTCCACCCGTTTTCGAGCTTGAGATCGGAAAACTCGCCACGCTCCCCACCAGCCCGGGCCGCGCCCGACCCTCCCGGCGGGAGGGCGCATGGCACTGTCGCAAATTGCTCGACGGCTGGAATGACCTGGCGACCATAAAGCACCGCAACCCCGGCATGGCAAAGCGCCCACCCAGGGTCGGGCGCGCCCCTCGGCGCCGTGATCAGAGGGCGGGACAGGAAAGTGTCCTCGCCAGACGCTGTCCGAAGCCCTTTTTCAGCAGCCTGTCAGGCCCCCACCGGCAAGGCTCCCGCCCGCAAGCCCCCCACCTGGCAAGGCAAAGGGGCGCCCGCAGGCGCCCCCGTCACGATCTTCGCCGTCCCGCCGGCGTGGCGGGGTCCGGCCTCAGCAGGAATAGTAAAGCTGATACTCGACCGGGTGCGGCGTATGCTCGTAGGCATAGACCTCTTCCCATTTCAGCGCCATGTAGCCTTCCAGCTGATCGCGGGTGAAGACATCGCCGGCCAGAAGGAAGTCGTGATCCTTCTCCAGTTCCTCGAGCGCCTCGCGCAAGCTGCCGCAGACCGTCGGGATCTCGGCCAGTTCCTCGGGCGGCAGGTCGTAGAGATCCTTGTCGGACGCCGGGCCCGGATCGATCTTGTTGCGGATCCCGTCAAGCCCGGCCATCAGAAGTGCTGCAAAGCACAGATAGGGGTTGGCCGAGGGGTCGGGAAAGCGCGCCTCGACCCGCTTGGCCTTCGGGCTTTCGGTCCAGGGGATGCGGACGCAGCCCGAGCGGTTGCGCGCCGAATAGGCGCGCAGCACCGGCGCCTCGAAACCCGGGATCAGCCGCTTGTAGCTGTTGGTGCCGGGATTGGTCAGCGCATTGAGCGCCTTGGCGTGGCGCAGGATGCCGCCGATGAACCACAGCGCCTCCTGGCTGAGGTCGGCGTATTTGTCGCCGGCGAACAGGGGCTTGCCAGCCTTCCAGATCGACATGTTGACATGCATGCCCGAGCCGTTGTCGCCCTTGATCGGCTTCGGCATGAAGGTCGCCGACTTGCCGTAGGCATGGGCGACGTTGTGGATGACATACTTGTATTTCTGCATGTTGTCGGCCTGTTCGGTCAGGCCGCCGAAGATCATCCCCAACTCGTGCTGGGTCGAGCCGACCTCGTGGTGGTGCTTGTCGACCTTGATGCCCATGCGCTTCATCGTCGACAGCATCTCGCCGCGCAGGTCCTGGCCTGCGTCGATCGGGTTGACCGGGAAATAGCCGCCCTTGACGCCGGGGCGGTGGCCCGAGTTGCCCATCTCGTAGTCGGTATCGCTGTTCCAGGCGGCATCGACCGCATCGACCTCGAAGGAGACCTTGTTCATCTTCACGCTGTATTTCACATCGTCGAAGATGAAGAACTCGGCCTCGGGTCCGCAGTAGAAGGCATCTCCGATCCCGGTCGATTTCAGATAGGCCTCGGCCTTCAGCGCGGTGCCGCGCGGGTCGCGCGAATAGGGCTCTCCGGTGTCGGGCTCGACCACGTTGCAATGCACGCAGAGGGTCTTTTCGGCATAGAACGGGTCGATGTAGACCGAGGCCGGATCGGGGATCAGCTTCATGTCGGACTGGTCGATCGACTTCCAGCCGGCGATCGATGAGCCGTCGAACATGAAGCCTTCTTCCCAGAACTCCTCGTCGACCAGATCGGCAACCAGCGTCACATGCTGCAACTTGCCCTTGGGGTCGGTGAAGCGGATGTCGACGTAATCGACCTCCTCGTCCTTCATCAGTTTCAAGGCATCCTTGACCTTGCTCATCTTGTCGTCCTTTCGCTGGAATGTTCGACCGGGCCGCGGGCCCGGAATTCAGATCGCGTCCTCGCCGGTCTCGCCGGTGCGGATGCGGATGACCTGTTCGACCGGGGAGACGAAGATCTTGCCGTCGCCGATCTTGTCGGTGCGCGCCGCCGCGACGATCGCCTCGACCGCCGCCTCGACCATGTCGTCGGAAAGCACCACCTCGATCTTCACCTTGGGCAGGAAGTCGACGACATATTCGGCGCCGCGATACAGTTCGGTATGGCCCTTCTGGCGGCCGAAGCCCTTGACCTCGATCACGCTCAGCCCCTGGATGCCGGCATCCTGAAGTGCTTCCTTGACCTCGTCGAGCTTGAAGGGCTTGATGATGGCTTCGATCTTCTTCATCGGCGGTTGCTCCCGGGGTCAGTTTCCTGCGGTCGCGCCCCTGTCATCACTTCTGCCGGTCCGCGACAATCGGTCAGGCCGGGGCGGGGCGGTCCGCGATCGGGATTCTGGCGCGTATGCCTGTATTTTGTGCAGAATGCCGCGATGGCAGGCGATCTGAAAACACCGGGGGCCGGATGATGACCGAAGCACTGACCGCGGCAGGGATGCGCGCCATCGAGGCGGCGGCGATCGCCTCGGGCAAGGTGACCGGGCTGGAGTTGATGGAGCGCGCCGGCTGCGGCGTGGTCGAGGCGATCCTTGCCGAATGGCCGGACCTCGACGCGCCGCGCGGGGGCGCCGCCCCCGCACCCCCGGGGTATTTCGACAACGAAGAAGACAGGGGCGGGGCGCGCCGGGCGGTGGTGCTGTGCGGGCCGGGGGGCAATGGCGGCGACGGGTTCGTGGTGGCGCGGCTTCTGAAGGCGCGGGGCTGGGCGGTGGCGGTGTTTCTGTGCGGCGATGCGGACAGGCTGCCGGCGGATGCGAAGGCGAATTATGCGCGCTGGCTGGAGATCGGCGAGGTTGCCCCGATCGAGCGGTTTGCCGATTGCAGGTCCTGGGGATGCGATCTGGTGATTGACGCGCTTTTCGGCACCGGGTTGACCAGGGCGATCGATGATCCCGGATCATGGGACGTGTTCCGGGACTTGTCGGATGCCACGAGCATTCGTCTCGATACCACCGACGAATACCAGTCGACGCTGCGAAACAAGCCGCCGCTGGTGGTTTCGGTTGATCTGCCGTCGGGCCTTGGGGCCGATGACGGAGAGGTCATCGGCGGTGATCCACCGCACGGGCGACGCGCCATCCGCGCTGCCCTGACGGTGACGTTCCATGCACTGAAGCGGGGGCATCTGATCGCAGATGGACCGCGGCTTTGCGGCAAGGTGGTGGTGAAGGACATCGGGTTGTGACGCCCCGCCGGCTTGTGGGTGATGCCCGGGGGCGCCGCTGCCGGCGTGCCGGGCCCGCAGCGCGAGGGCATCGGGGTCCTGGCGCGGATTGGTGCCCGGTGCCCCTGAGCTCGGGAAGCGGGTGGCGGAAGCGGTGGGATTCGAACCCACGGAACCTTTCGGTTCGCTGGTTTTCAAGACCAGAGCCTTAAACCACTCGGCCACGCTTCCATTGCAGGTCTTCAGGCCCGGTGTGCCGCGCCACGCGGACGGGGGGCGGCCTTGCGGGTCTTGCGGACCACCGCAACGGCGGCCCGGCCGCGCCGTCGGATGCGGTCGGGGGCGCCGGGGCGACCGGGCCGCGTGTAGCCTGTCGGCGACGATTCGGGAAGGCCGCGGGGCCGGTGCCGCAACCCGGAGGCCGCGGATCAGCGGCCGAGGGTCAGGCGATCGCGGTTCAGCACCATCTCGAAGCGGCCGAGATAGCGCATCCCGAGCAATGATCCCGCCATCTCGGCCCTGTTGACCACGGCCGGCACCGCGGCATCGGTGAAGGGGCCGATGCGCAGGCTGTCGATCCGCACCGGCGCGGTGGCGACCGGGCCATTGGCGGTCATCGCCCGGCCGGAATAGATCAGCGCCTCGGGGTCGAGGCCGGCGCGGCGGGCATCGCGGGCATTCAGCACGATGTCGGAGGCCCCGGTATCGACGACGAACAGCACGTCCACACCGTTGACCTCGGCGGTGAGGTAGAAGTGCCCGTCATCGGCGGCGGCGATCTCGATCAGCCCGTCGCGGGTCAGCGCGATCCCGGGCAGGGTATTGCGCCGGATGTCGGACCAGAGCCCGGCCGCCGCCACCGCGCCGAGAAAGATCAGCCCCCAGATCGCCGCCTGCTGCGCGGTCCGGCCCAGCCGCCTGCGGTTCTCGACCAGGAAATAGCCGCCGACCACCGCCAGCAGCAGCACCAGATAGACCAGCCGTGGCAGATCCTCGGCCGCCATCGCTCAGACCAGCCCGGTGCCGCGGATCCCGTCCAGCACGAACTGCACCGAGAGCGCGGCCAGAAGCATCCCCAGAAGCCGGGTGATGACGACGATCCCGGTCCGCCCCAGCGCCCGCTCGATCATCCCGGCGGCGAGGAAGAACAGGAAGACCAGCGCCACCACCGCGACCATCACCAGATGGATCGCCAGCGCGTCGCCCCAGCCGGCGCCGGGGGTATTGACCAGAAGGATCATCGTGGTGAAGGCGCCGGGCCCGGCGATCAGCGGCGTCGCCAGCGGAAACACCGACGGATCATGGTCGGCATCGGCCTGCTGGCCCTCGCGGCGCTGGGTGCGCCGCTCGAACAGCATGTCGAGCGCGGTGACGAACAGCAGGATCCCGCCCGAGATGCGGAAGGCCGGCATGGTGATGCCGATCACGTTCAGGATCTTGTCGCCGAGCAGCCCGAAGAGCGTCATCAGCGCGATGGCGATCAGGCAGGCGCGCAGCGCGACCGCGCGGCGGCGGCCGGCCTCCATCCCTTGCGTCAGCGCCACGAAGAGCGGCGCCAGCGCGATCGGGTCGATGATCACGAAAAGGGTGACGAAAGAGGTCAGGTAGAATGACAGCTCCATCTCTCAAGCCTCTGCAAGTTCAAGGTTTTCGGCAGCCCGCAACCAGAGCGCCTCGGCCCGGTCCAGCCCCTCCATCACCTCGGCGTATTTCTTCTGCCAGATCACCGCCTCATCGGGGCGCTCGTAAAGCGCGGGATCGGCCAGCTTTTTCGCCAGCTTGTCGCGCATCTCGTTCAGCTTGGCCAGCCTTTCCTCGCAGCGCCGGACCTCGGCCTTCAGCGCCGAAAGCGCCTCGCGCGAGGGGCGCGGCGCCCGCTCCTTCGGCTTCTCGGCCGGCTTGTCGGCATCCTCGCCGCTCAAAAGCTCGCGCCGGTAGCTGTCAAGGTCATGCGGATAGGGCGCCACCGCGCCGCCCTTGACCAGCCAAAGCCGGTCGGCGACGAGGCCGAGCAGATGCATGTCATGGCTGACCAGGATCACCGCGCCGCTGTATTCGGTCAGCGCACTGACCAGCGCCTCGCGGCTTTCGATGTCGAGATGGTTGGTCGGCTCGTCGAGGATCAGAAGATGCGGCGCATCGATCGTCGCCAGCAGCAGCGACAGCCGCGCCTTCTGCCCGCCCGACAGCCGCTCGACGATGGTATCGGCCTGGTCGGCGCCCAGACCGAACCCGGCGAGGCGGGCGCGCAGCCGCGGTTGGCCCTCGGCCGGCCGGAGCCGCATGATGTGCTGCAACGGCGTCTCGTCAAGGTAAAGCTCGTCGACCTGATGCTGGGCGAAATAACCGATGCGCAGCTTGGACGAGCGGATGATGCGCCCCTGACACGGTTGAAGTTTGCCCGCCAGCAGCTTGGAAAGTGTCGATTTTCCCTCGCCATTGCGACCCAGAAGCGCGATCCGGTCATCCTGATCGATGCGCAGGTCAAGCCGCCTGAGCACCGGTGGCCCGTCATAACCGACCGCGGCCCCGTCCATGGTGATGATCGGCGGCGACAGCTGTTCGGGCTCGGGGAAGGTGAAGACCACCTTCTTCGCCTCCTCCGGCGCAAGGATCGGCGTCATCTTCTCCAGCATCTTGACCCGGCTCTGCGCCTGCACCGCCTTGGATGCCTTGGCCTTGAAGCGGTCGACGAAGCTTTGCAGATGGGCGCGCCGCGCCTCCTGCTTCTTGGCCTCGGCCGCCTGCACCGCACGCAGCGCGGCGCGGCTGCGGGCGAACTGGTCATAGGGCCCCGACCACAGCGTCAGCTTGCGGTTCTCCAGATGCAGGATCGCCCCGACGGCGCGGTTCAGAAGGCCGCGGTCATGGCTGATGATGATCACCGTATGGGGGTATTTCGCCAGATAGCTCTCCAGCCAGAGCGCGCCTTCGAGGTCGAGATAGTTGGTCGGCTCGTCGAGCAGCAGAAGGTCGGGCTGGGCGAACAGCACGCCCGCCAGCGCCACCCGCATCCGCCAGCCGCCGGAGAAATCCGAGCACGGCAGGCGCTGCGCCTCGGAATCGAATCCCAACCCCTTGAGGATGGCACTGGCCCGGCCCTCGGCCGACCAGGCGTCGATATCGGCCAGCCGGTGCTGGATATCGGCGATGCGGTGCGGATCGGTGGCGGTCTCGGCCTCGGCCATCAGCGCCGCGCGCTCGGTATCGGCGCCAAGCACGGTGTCGAGCAGCGAAGTCGCCGAGGACGGCACCTCCTGCGCCACCCCGCCGATCTTTGCCCGCGACGGCAGCGCGATCTCGCCACCCTCCAGCGCCAGCTCGCCCCGGATCAGCCGGAAAAGCGTGGTCTTGCCGGTGCCGTTCTGCCCGACCAGGCCAACCTTGTGGCCGGTCGGAATCGTCGCCGAGGCGCCCTCGAACAAGGGCCGGCCGCCGACCGAATAGGTGATGTCGGATATCTGCAACATGGCCCGCGCCTTAGCAGAGCCGCCCGGCCGGCGAAAGCACTGCCCTTTCATCTTGGGAAAAATACCTCCGCCGGAGGCATCGGGCGCCGCCGCCGGCGCCACCTTTCCAATCGCGGCGCGCCGTGCTAGCAGGCGCCAAACCCGATCCGGCCGGGCGGGCGAAGACCCGCCCCGGCCCCCAACCGAAGGCAGGACCCATGGCCACCGAACGCACGCTTTCCATCATCAAGCCCGACGCGACCCGGCGCAACCTGACCGGCAAGATCAATGCCAAGTTCGAGGAGGCCGGCCTGCGCATCGTCGCGCAAAAGCGCATCCACCTCAGCCTCGCCCAGGCGCAGGAGTTCTACGGGGTCCACAAGGACCGGCCGTTCTTCGGCGAGCTGACCGAATTCATGGCCTCCGAGCCGGTGGTGGTCCAGGTCCTCGAGGGGCCGGACGCGATCGCGAAGAACCGCGAGGTGATGGGTGCGACCAATCCGGCCAATGCCGATGACGGCACGATCCGCAAGGAATTCGCGCTCTCGGTCGGCGAGAACTCGGTCCATGGCTCGGACGCGCCGGAAACCGCCGCGGTCGAGATTGCCTATTTCTTCTCGGGCCTCGAACTGGTCGGCTGAGCCGCGCCCACCGGCACCAGTCCGCGTCAGCGCAGGCCGATCCGGTCGAGGAAGGCCTGCAGGCCGGCGGGCGGGGTGCCGGCGGCGCGGCCCTCGGCCGCCTCGGCCCTGAGCGCGTCGAAGCGCTGGCGCAGGGCGGCCTTCTCGGCCCCCTTGCAGTCGTTCCAGGGCCGGCCCTGCAGCCCCATCACCAGAACGTAATAGCCGATGAAATGCGCCGGCGTGCCGGATCGCAGAAGCGCCAGATAGGCGGCATCGGCGCCCATTGCGCGGATCGCCGCGGCGCTGTTGATCCCGGCGCGGGCAAAGGCGGCGGCGCTGGCCGGGCCGAGGTTGCGGATCGATGACACCGGATCCGGCGCGGCCGATCCTGCGCCGCCGTCACCGCCGCCGTCCGTAGCGCTCAGATCGAGGCCCAGTCGGTGATCTGGGGGCTGCCCATCTGCTGCGAACCGCCATCCGATCCGGCCTGCTGCTGGCCGGCCTGCTGCCGGCTTGCGCCGGACTGCCGGACCGCGGCCTGTTCGCGCTGACGCGAAGGTTGCGGTTTGCTGTCCTGTCGCGCTTGCGGACCACTGGTCCCTTGCTGCTGCGTCGCCATTCCGTCACTCCTTGACCCGGTGCCCGGGTTCACCCCCGGGGCCCGCGGTCGCTGCCCATGCCCGTCCAGGCTCACACATCTCGGTGGCTCTGGCGCGGCGCAGTTAAGGCGGATCGATGGCCCCGTCAAGTGAGTCTGCGACAGTTTGACACAGCGCTCAAGTCACGCCTTGCAGACCGGGCTTCAACCCTGCGCGACTTGCAACAGTAATTCCGTGAACCGCTGACATGTTCCGAAACAGAAACGGTTTTTCCGTGTGTTTCGCGGTATGGCAGAGTGATCGGCGCCCGGCTCGCCCGGGCGACGGGGGCGCGGAGCGTCCGGGCGACCGGAGGCGCGGAGCGCCGCTCAATCGGCGAAGGCGGCGGCCAGCGTCTCGGGCAAGGCGAACTCGGCCCGGGCCCGGGCCCGCGCCGCGGCCGACATCTTGCGCGCGGTCCGCTCGACGATGCGCCTGAGGTCTGCGGGGTCGCGCCCTTCGGCGAAGGGCTGGAAATACCAGCGCAGGAAGACGAAGCAGGCGACATCCTCCAGCGCCTGGACCTCGGCGTCGCGCTTGATCCCCTCCTTGCGCAGCAGGACGCCGGCGCGCGCCACCGCCTCGGCGTCATAGCCGGCCGCCGCCATGATCGCGCCGACCCTTGTGGCGTGAAAGGCGGCCAGGTCGCGGCGCCAGGCCAGATAGCCCTCGCGCCCCTCGGGATAGGCGGCGCGCGGCGAGGTCCAGCGCTCGATATGCTGGCCGCGCGCGGCGATGCGCAGCGTCTCGGAGGCATCGGGACAGAGCCGGTCCAACTCGGCGCTCATCCGCTGGCCGTAAAGCCGCGCCGCCGGTTCGCCCTCGCTCTGGTCGGGGTCGGCGGCATTGGCCGCGTCGATCGCGGCAAGGACGGTGGTCAGGCGGGTCATGGCGTCTCCCGTGTGCCGGGGGGATCAGTCGAGAAGTTCGGCGGTCGCGCGGATGAAGTCCAGAACCTCGAAAGTCGCCTCGTCAACCCTGAGGATATTGCCGTCAACCACGAAATAGCGCTCGCCGGCGCGCAAGGGACGCAGACCGTAGCGGTCGGGATAGCGGATCAGATGGCGGTCGCGGTCGCCGATATGGTCGCCGACGTGAATGCCCCGATAGAGATTCTTGGCCTGTCCGGGCGGGATGCAGGCCGGTGACTTCTTGGCCAGTCCCGGCGGGCATGCGCGGGTGTCGGCCAGCACCGGCTGGCCAAGGGCCAGAAGGGCGGCGACGGCGGCGAGGGGCAGGAACCGGGTCATGGCATCTCCATTGTGCCCGCCGATCATAGCACCGCCATGCCTGACATGCCATTGCCCGGCGTGGGCCGCGGCTTGCGTGAAAAATGCGTGAAAGCCGGCGCTGTGCGACGCAAGCCGGTGCCCTCGGCGGCGCAAGGGTGCAGTCTGCCATCGGCGGGCCGGTGGCCCGGTCCAGGCGGGGTGGGGCGGATGGATTATCGGTGGACGACGGTGGCGACGGGCGAGGAGAAGGTGGGCAGCGCGACCGCCGACCGGATCGAGCCCTATGCCGACTGGGAGCAGATGACCCGCCCGGCCTGGCGCAACGCGGTGGTCGGCGGCAAGGCGCTGGCGCTCTGGCAGCCGGTCCTGGCCGAGCTGAACCCCGGCCATGTCGGTGGCATCCGGGCGGCGGCGGGGGTGCTGCGGGGCCTGATTGATCCGGCATCATTGGCGATCGGCGCCGATGTGCAGGCGATGCTGCTGGCGGTCGCGGTCACCGGGGTTCAGGACGCGCTTGACGCGCACTTCTTTCTCTTCCGCCCCGAGACCGACGCGCATCAGCCGCTGATGGACGGCCGCGATGCGCTTTACCGGGTGATCCATGTCGGGCCGGCGGTGCCGGGGGCCTTCATCGATCCGACCGCCACCGGGCCGGCCTCTGTCGACGGCGCGGAGCGCGCCGGCAAGGTCGGCACGACGGTGCTGACCGCGACGGTCGATGATGTCACCGGCGTCGCCCATGAGCGTTTTCGCCTGGGCCGGACCGCGACCCGGATCGCCCGGTTCTGGGCGCAGGCGCAACCCGATTTCCAGGGCGGCGGATCGGCCCCGCCGGCGATCGGCACCGTGTTCGACGCCGCTCGGATCAATGGTCTTTTGGGCAGCCAACCCAGCGAGGATGACCTCTACCGGGCGCTTTATCCGCGGGGCCTGCCCTTCATCGCCGCCGCCCCGCGATCGACCGGGGCCGGGCTGCGCAGCGCCGCCGATATCGCCGATCCGGCCCATCACCGCCCCTTCGGCCGGCGCGACAGCCACGGCACCCATGTGCTGGATCTTGCCGCCGGCGAGCCGGCCGAGGACGGGGTGGCCGACCGGCCGATCCTGAGTGTTCAGCTGCCGCGCCTGGCAACCTTCGAGACCTCGGGCGCGCGGCTTGATGTCTTCGTCCTGATGGCGGTGATGCGAATCCTCGACTGGGCCGACAACTGGCAGGAGGGCGGCCAGGCGGTGCGCGCCCCGGTGGTGATCAACATCAGCTACGGCATCCTGGCCGGGCCGAAGGACGGCAGCGGCCTGATGGAGGCCGAGATCGCCCGCCTGGTCGAAGCGCGCAATGCCCAGGGGGTGGCGACCGCGGTGGTGCTGCCGGCCGGCAACGGCTTTCGCGCCGGCTGCCATGCGGTGATGGATCTGGGTCCGGGGCAGGGCGACAGCGTCACCCTGCGGCTCCAGCCCGAGGACCTGACCACCGGCTTCGTCGAGATCTGGCTGGACCGGGTCGAGCGGCTGGCGCTGACCCTGTCGCCGCCGGCCGGGCCGCCGGTGACGCTGACGCTGGCCGGCGGCGCGGCCTGTGTCGCCGACTGGCAGGGCCGGCGCGGCGGCGGTGCGGACGACTGGGTCACCATCGGGCGGGTCTATGTCCGCCCGGCCGGCGCCCGGCTGCGGGTGGTCCTGGCGCTTTGCCCGACGCTGAACCATGACGATCCCGACCTGACCGCGCCGCCGGGGGCCTACGGCATCGCGCTTTTCAACGAGGGTGCAGCGCGGGTGACGGCGGCGATCGACGTGCAGCGTGACGATGCGCTGGACGATTATCCGGCGGCCGGCCGGCAGGCCTATCTCGACCATCCTTCGGTCGATGCGGTCGATCCCGAGACGCTTCTGCGCGACATGCCGCGCCCGGGCCAGGGCCCGGTCAGCCGCCTCGGCACGATCTCGGCCCATGCGACGGCGGATGCGGATGCGGTGATCGTGGTCGGCGCTGCCTTCGGGCGCGACGCGCGGGCCGAGGCGGCACTTTACAGCGGCGCCGGGGCCGGGCCGGAACGGCGCTGGCCCGATCTTGCCGCGACCGGCGACGAAAGCCGCAGCCATCCCGGCATCCTTGGCGCCGGCACGCTGTCGGCCAGCGCCGCGACCTATTCCGGCACCAGTGTCGCGGCGCCGCAGGTCACCCGGGCGATCGTCGACCAGTGGCGGGCGAAGGGAACCATCGGCACGACGCCGGTCGACATCGGTGCGCTTCTGGCCGGCGGCAGGCCGCTGCCGGCGCGCGACACGCGGCTGGGCGCCGGGATCGCCAGGACCGCGCCGGGGCGGGGCCGCCCGATCCGGCGCGAGCCGGATTGAGACACCGGCAGGGGCAGGGGCAGGGGCTTGCGGTTGTGCGGGTAAGCGGTGGCCGTGGTGGTGGGGTAAACGGTGACGGGCCGGGGCGCGGGCGGATCGATGCGCGCGCCCCGGCTCATCGTCTGAAAGCGCCGTGTCTGGGCGGTTCAGGCCGGGTCAGGGGCAGGGCGCGCCCGGCCTTGCACATTTCGGCCATTCGGTGTCGGCCGCCGTCCAGAAGGCGGCAAGGATGCCTTGCGGATCGGTGCCGCAGGGATCGCCCGGCTTCGGCGCGGCGCCGGGCCGGCTGCGATCGGCCGGCAGTGCGCCGGCCAGCCAGCCGAGATTGAAATCGTCGCCACCGTCGAAGACGCCGGCCGCCGGGGCGGCGTCAGCGGCCGCGGGCTTGCCGGTCGCAGGCTCGCCGCTCCCATTTGCCGCCGCCCGGGCCGCGAAGGCCGTGCCGGGTTCGGCTTTCTTCCGCATCGCCAGGCCGTAGAGATGCTCGCCCAGCGCGCAGCCCAGAAGCGCGCCGGCGGCGGAATCGACCGGAAAATGCACGCCGGCGATGGTGCGGTTGATGGCGATCCGCGCGGCCAGGCGAAAGACCTGCGCCCGCGCTGCGACCCCGGCCTTCGGTCCATCGCCGGTCATCAGCCGGTGGATCACCGTCGCCACCGCGAAGGCCTCCGTCGCATGGCCGCTGGGAAAGGTCGAGTGGTCCGGGGTCTGGATCATCGGCTGCACCCGGGTCGCGTGATCGACCGGCCGCCGTGCCCGGCACAGGTGCTTGATCTTCATCTCGACGAAGATCGCCAGACGCACCACCGCCTCGAGCAGTTCGAGGCTGCGCAGCCGGCGCTGGTCGTCCAGAAGGGCGATGGCGCCGAAGAACGACAGGATGTCGTCGATCTGCAGGCTGATCTCGCCGGCGCGTTCGTCGCGCAGGTCGGCATAGCTGCGCAGCCAGGCCAGTTGCCGGGCGAAGACGGTGCCGACCGGCCGCGCGATGCTGACCAGTTTTGCGCCGGTGCGGTCGGACAGGGTCGCACCCGGCCCCGTCACCGCACCGACGCAGAGGCTGGTGAAAAGCTCGTGGTCCAGCATCAGCCCGCGCGTCGGCTGGCGCAGGTAAAGGATATCGGCGTCGTTCGCGCCCAATGTGTCCGGCACCGAAAGGTCGCTGTCACCGGGCCAGTAGCCGGCGATGCCGTCGCGCATCGCGGCGAGGCTGGCCGACAGCAGCACCGAGGCCTCGCCGCCGGCATGATCCGCCAGCCCGTCCGCGTCCGACCGCCCCGACCTGCCCGACCGCCCCGACCTGCCCGACCGTCCGGAGCGGCCCGATCTGCCCAATTCACTCATCGCTCATCCTCCCAAGCGGCCGGATGCCCGATCCGGTCGGGCCAAGGCTGCGCCATCGGCGCGGGTGTTCAAGCCCAGGTGCCACGAAACCATGGAATTCACGGATGATTCACGCTAGGCTGACCCAAGGGAAGGGCGCGCGGGCGGGGTCCGCTGCCAGGGTATGTGGGTGACGGCGGCAGGGGCGGAGGCGCCCCCGGGGTCGCGGTCGGTTTGCTTGGGGACGGTCGCGATGGCGATGACGGATCACTGTCCGGCAGTGCGCATCCACCTGCACGGCCCCTTCCGGCTGGAGGCCGGCGACGGGCGCGACCTGACGCCGCGCAGCGCCAAGGCCTGCGCGCTTCTGGCGCTGCTGGCGCTCAGCCCGCGCGGGCAGCGGGCGCGCCTGTGGCTTCAAGACAAGCTGTGGAGCGATCGCGGCCACGAGCAGGGCGCCGCCAGCCTGCGCCAGGCGCTCAGCCAGATCCGCCGCGACCTGCAGGGCTGCGCCGGGGTGCTGATCACGACCCGGAACCATGTCGCGCTCGATCCCGATCGGGCGAGGCCGGCGCCGGCCTTGCCCGGTGCCGGGGAATTTCTCGAAGGCATCGACATCCGCGACCCCGAGTTCGAGGCCTGGCTGCGCAGCGAGCGGATGGCGCGGCAGGGGCCGGCGCCGGCCAGCGACGAGGCCGGCGGCGAGGCTGGCGATCCTCCGGTGGCGCTTGCCGGCCACGCGCCCGGCTGGGGGCCCGGTTGGGGGCCCGGT
>PHEC01000082.1:0-778 GCA_002841115.1 Alphaproteobacteria bacterium HGW-Alphaproteobacteria-6
GGGGGGTTGAGATGGGCAGACCACATCCTATGGCGCTTCGGGAGCGTGTCATCGCTTTTGTGGAGGAGGGCAATTCGCACCGCGCCGCGGCCACGCGGTTCCGGGTTTCGGTGAAGTTCGTCAACGACATGGTGATCCTGAAGCGCGAGACGGGCGGGCTGGAGCCGCACGCCCAGGGCAATGGCGGGGGGAATGGCAAGCTGGTCGCCGTGCAGGAGTGGATCTCGGCGCGGGTGGACAAGAAGCCCGATCTGACGCTGAACGACCTGGTGGGCGAACTGGCGGATCGCCATGGCATCGCCATCCACCGCGTCTCGGTCTGGCGGTTCCTGCGCGGCCTCGGGCTGACACACAAAAAAAGACCTGCAAGCTCTCGAACAAAAGCGGCCTGAGGTCCGGCAGGCGCGCCATATCTGGATCACACGGCGTCAGCCCTTCATGCGCAACCTGTTGCCACGCATCGGATTCATCGACGAGACCTCACTCAAGACGAACATGGCCAAGACCACCGGATGGTCCCCCAGAGGCGCGCGCCTGATCGACCATGCGCCCTTCGGCCATTGGAACACCCAGACCTTCATCGCCGCGCTCCGCCACGACCGGCTCGACGCGCCATGGGTCATCGACGGCGCGATGAACCGCGAACTGTTCGAGCTCTATGTCGAAAGCCAGCTGGCCCCGACGCTGCTGCCCGGCGACGTGATCATTCTCGACAACCTGTCCAGCCACAAAAGCCCCAAGGCGGCCGAGGCCATGAGGGCCGTCGGCGCATGGTTCC
>PHEC01000082.1:859-15992 GCA_002841115.1 Alphaproteobacteria bacterium HGW-Alphaproteobacteria-6
CCGTCGGACAGGTCTGCGATCTCTTCACCGAAGAAGAATGCTGCAACTTCTTCAAGGCCGCAGGATATGAAACCGATTAGACGCAACACGCTCTAGCGCAGCCAGCCGCCGGCGCCAGAGCGGCACGGCGCCACCCCGGACCCGGACCGCAAAAAAAACGCCCGCACAAGGCGGGCGTCAAGTCATTGAGGCAGGTTTCATACAGGCAAGAAACCTATCGAGCAGTGCCCTCTTTATACGCGGATCAACGCCGCTGTCCAAGCTAAAAGTTTGAAAAGGCGGGCAAGCACGGCTAACCTCGGGCAAGCGCGATGGGACGGGCAGGATTGTTGCGAAAATGAAATCGGTGCTGCTGCGGATCACCCTTGCCGCCCTTGCCCTTGCTGGCCTGGCGCTGCCGCCGGCACCGGCCATGGCCGAGCCGTCGCATGGCATAGCTATGTATGGCCTGCCCGCTCTCCCACCCGATTTTGTGTCGCTGCCCTATGCCGACCCCGCAGCACCGAAGGGCGGGCGAATCGTTTTCGGCGAATCGGGCGGTTTCGATTCGCTCAACCCCTGGATCCTCAAGGGCTCCGCCCCCTGGGGCCTCGGTATCCATACCGTCGAGACGCTGATGGCGCGCTCGATCGACGAACCCTTCACGCTTTACGGGCTTCTGGCCGAATCGGTCGAGACCGACGCCGCGCGTTCTTTCGTCGCCTTCACCCTGCGCGAGGGCGCGGCCTTTTCCGATGGCAGCCCGGTCACCGTCGAGGATGTGATCTGGAGCTTTCAGACCCTCGGCACCGAAGGCCATCCGCGCTACCGCGAGGCCTGGTCGAAGGTCGCCGGCGTGGTGCAGACCGGCCCGCGCAGCCTGCGCATCAGCTTCACCGAAGCCGACCGCGAACTGCCGCTGCTGATGGGGCTGCGCCCGGTCCTGAAGAAGGCCGAGTGGCAGGGCCGCGACTTTGCCGCAGGCTCGCTGATGGTGCCGACCGGGTCCGGCCCCTATGTCGTCGACCGCGTCGAGCCCGGCCGCTTCATCACGTTTCGCCGCAACCCCGGCTACTGGGGCCGCGACCTCGCGATCAACCGCGGTCTCCACAATCTCGACGAGATCCGCTATGATTACTTCGGCGATGGCGATGTCGCCTTCCAGGCCTTCACCGCCGGCGAGCTGACCAGCTACCGCGAATCGAGCGCGGCGAAATGGGCGGCGCAATACCACTTCGCCGCGGTGCGCTCGGGCGAGGTGGTCAAAAGCGAGATCCCGCATCACCGCCCCTCGGGCATGACCGGACTGGTGATGAACACCCGCAACCCGGTGCTTGCCGACTGGCGGGTGCGCGAGGCGCTGATCCTCGCCTTCAACTTCGAGTTCATCAACCAGACCCTGAACGGCGGGCTGGAGCCGCGCATCACTTCGTATTTCGGCAATTCGGCGTTGGCGACGGATGCCGGGCCGGCGACCGGCCGGGTCGCCGAACTCCTGGCGCCCTTCGCCGCCAGCCTGCTGCCCGGCAGCACCGAGGGCTACACCCTGCCCATCGGCGATCCGGACCGCGCCCTCGACCGCGGCAACCTGCGCCGCGCCACGGCCCTGCTGGAGGCGGCCGGCTGGAGCGTCGCGGCCGGCGGCCGCCTTGCGGATGCCGGCGGGCGACCCTTTGCCATCGACATCCTGCTGCCCGCCGGTGCCACCGGCGCCCAGACCATCACCGACATCTATGTCGAGGCGCTGGCCAGCCTCGGCATCACCCCGACCGTCACCACCGTCGACGCCGCGCAATACCGCGAACGGACCAAGGACTACGGCTTCGATGTGACCTGGTTCACCCGCGCACTCAGCCTCAGCCCCGGCAACGAGCAGCGGCTCTACTGGGGCGGCTGGGGGGTGAAGGAGCCCGGCAGCCGCAACCTGATGGGCATGGACGACCCCGCCGCAGAGGCGATGATCGACGCGATGCTGACCGCCGCGACCGCGGCCGATTTCCGCGCCGCGGTGCAGGCGCTCGACCGGATCCTGACCGCCGGGCGTTACGTCATCCCGATCTGGCATTCGCCGGTCGCGCGCATCGCCCATTCCGCCCGGCTTCACTATCCCGCGCGTCTGCCGTTATATGGCGACTGGCCGGGCTTTCAGCCGGAAGTCTGGTGGTATCGGGAATGATGCAGGAATGATCGCAAGAGCGAGGGACAAGAGCATGAAAAGGCTGATCCTTGTCGGATTGATCGCGGCACTGGCGGGCTGCAACACGGTGGCCGGGGTCGGTGACGATGTCTCGGCCGGGGCGCGCACCGTGCAAAGCTGGTTCTGAACCCGGCCACGCACGGTCGGCGATCTTTCGCTTTTCCCCGGCGGCGAAGCGGTGCAAGATCGGCTTGACCGGCACGCGGCGATGGCAGGGGCGCCCAGGATGAAATGGCATCATGTTCAGGAAAACTGGCCCGCGTTCTTCGACGCGATCACCGACAAATGGCCCGAAGCCGACGAGTCCGATCTGGAGGAGATCGACGGCGACCAGCGCGCCTTCATCATCTATGTCGCCGGGCTGACCGGTCAGGAACCGGCAGAGGCGCGCGAGGATATCCGCGACTGGCTGACCGGCGAACTGCCCTCGGATGTGGTGATGGACCCGCGCCACGACGACCATTCGATCAGGCTCTCGGCCAAGTTCCTGCCCGAGGGCGAGGACGAACTGGACGACGATGCCCGCTACGGCGACGACAAGGCCGACGACTGACCGCCCGCCGGTGGCCTGCGAAACAGCAGGTATTTGGACCAAGATGAAACAGCGCGCCGGCGCTTGGGAACCAACTGCGCGCGCCACCGGCAAGCGTGCCGGCATTTCTTCGTTGAAAAATACCCATGTCGACATCCGCCACGGGCGGGCGCGTCGCGGTCACCCGCCGGTCTGGCCAAGAACGTCGATCCAGCGGCGCAGCCGTGCCTCGTTCACGCCGAAATCGTCACGACCGAACCGCAGGCGCGCATGAAGGCAAAGCACCGGGCCATCGGCAAGCCCGGCGGTGGTGTAGTCGGGAAAGCCGAAGACCGCCGAACGGGTGATCCAGGTGATCCGTCCGGTCGCGACGCTGCCGGCCAGGACCCGGGTGCGCGGCGTCGCCCCGGCGATCGCGGCCAACCGCGCCAGACTGTCCGGCCCGGCCGCCAGCGCCGGCAGATCGCCGCCGTCGCAGACGACGAAGCGTCCCGGACCGGGCCGCGCCAGGGTCGGATCGCTGTGCCAGCGTGCCGGATCCGACGGTGCCAGACGGATGGCAGCGAGCGTGCCCGCCACCAGCAGCGCGATCAGGATCGCCGACCGTCTCACCCGCCGCGCCGCCGGGTCCAGCCGTAAAGGCAGATCAGCTCATGCGCGACATGGGCGCCCATGATCGCGGTGGCGCCGGTGGTGTCATAGGGCGGCGAGACCTCGACCACATCGCCACCGGCAAGATCGATGCCGGCCAGCCCGCGCAGGATCGCCGCCGCCTGCCAGCTGGCCAGCCCGCCCCAGACCGGGGTGCCGGTGCCGGGCGCAAAGGCCGGATCAAGCGCGTCGATGTCGAAGGTCAGATAACAGGGCGCCGCGCCGACGATGGCACGGGCGCGCGCCGAGGCCGCCGCCGCGCCTTCCTCGTGAACCGCGCGCGCGTCGATCACCTGAAAGCCGAGGTAGTCGGCGCATTCGGTGCGGATGCCGATCTGGACCGAGCGCCTCGGGTCGACGTAGCCGGCCTTCACCGCCTTGTACATCATCGTGCCATGGTCGATCCGCTCCATGTCGTCGTCGACCCAGAGATCGGAATGGGCGTCGAACTGGATCACCGACATCGGCCCGAAGCGATCGGCATAGGCGCGCAGGATCGGCAGGGTGATGTAGTGGTCGCCGCCCAGCGTCAGCGTCCCTGCCCCGGCCTTGAGGATGGTGGCGATATGGGCGCTGAGCGCGGCAGGAAAATCCGAGACCCTTGCGTAATCGAAGGCCATGTCGCCGTAATCGGCAATCGCCAGTTCCTCGAGCGGCGAATAGCCCCAGCCATAGGGCGGATCAAAGGGTTGCAGGCTTGACGCCTCGCGGATCGCGCGCGGGCCGAAGCGGGTGCCCGGACGGTGGGTCACCGCCTGATCGAAGGGCACCCCGGTGATCGCCAGATCGACCCCGGCCAGATCCTTGGTGTAGCGCCGGCGCAAAAAGCTGGGCGCACCGCCGAAGGCGTTCTCGAAGGACAGGCCGCGCAGGTCGGCACGGGTAAAGGCGGCATCGATCTCGGTCTTCGCATCTTCAAGGGACATCGGATTTCTCGTGAAGGAGGCGCGGGATCGTTCGGGGCCGGAGACGCCGCGGATCCGGTGCGGTGCAGCAAAGGGCGTGGCGGGGCTCAAGTCAAGAATGATTTGATCAAATCATTCGAGCAACCGGCCGGTCGGACTTCATCCAATTTGCAAGAATTGCACTTCAATGCATTGATAAATATCATTAAAGGCAAGGGGATAGGTTAGGCCAGCGGCTGCGCCCGCTCGACCAGACGGGCAAAGAAGCTGGCCCCGATCGGTGCTGCCTCGTCGTTGAAGTCATAGGCCGCGTGATGCAGCCCGGCCCCCGGCCCCTGGCCGAGGAAGAGATAGGCACCGGGCCGCGCATCGAGCATGTAGGAGAAATCCTCGGCGCCCATCTCGCGATTGGCGGTATCGTTGACCGCCGCAGCCCCGGCGATCTCGCGCGCGACAGTGGCGGCGAAGGCGGTCTTTGCCTCGTCGTTCACCGTCGGCGGATAGCCGAGGTCATAGTCGATCTCCGCCGTCACCCCATAGGCCGCGGCATGGCCGGCAATGATGCTCTGGAACCGCTCCTGCGCCATCTGCCGCACCTTCGGGGTGAAGCTGCGGATCGTCGCGCAGAACCAGGCGGTTTCGGGGATGATGTTCGAGGCGGTGCCGGCATGGACCTGGGTGACCGAGATCACCAGATTGTCGAGGGGATCGAGGTTGCGGCTGACCACGGTCTGCAGCGCGCCGATCATGCCGACCGCGGCCGGGATCGGGTCGGTGCAGTCCTGCGGATAGGCGCCGTGGCCGCCCTTGCCGGTCAGCGTGACGGTGGCGGTATCGACGGCGGCCATGATCGGGCCGGGAGTCGTCGAGAAATGGCCCAAGGGCAGGTTCGGCACATTGTGGATCGCATAGACCTCGGCGATGTCGAAGCGCTCCATGATGCCGTCCTCGACCATCGCCTCGCCGCCGCCGCCATCCTCTTCGGCCGGCTGGAACAGCAAGGCCACCTTTCCGCGGAAATTGCGGGTCTCGGCGAGGTATTTCGCCGCGCCGAGAAGCATCGTGGTGTGGCCGTCATGGCCGCAGGCATGCATCCGCCCCGGCACCGTCGAGGCATGGGGCGCACCGGTCGCCTCGGTGATCGGCAGCGCGTCCATGTCGGCCCTGAGCCCGATCACCGGACCCGCCCCCTGCCCCTCGATGATCGCGACGATGCCGGTCCGGCCGATGCCCTCGTGGATCTCGGTGATGCCGAAGTCGCGCAGCCTTGCGGCGACGAAGGCGGCGGTCTCGTGGCAGTCGAAGCCAAGTTCCGGGTGGCGGTGCAGATGCTGGCGCCATTCGGTCATCTCGGCGGCGAAATCGGCGATGCGGTTGACGACGGGCATCATGGACTCTCAAGGCTGCTGCGCGATACTGGCCGAGATGACCCCAAACGCCGGACAGATGCAATGACCGATGATCCTGCCGCCGCAACCCGCGCCGTCACCGACCGCGCCGCTTCCGACAGTCTGGTGCATGACCCCGAGGGCGGCATCGCCCGGCTGGTGGCGATCATGGCGCGACTGCGCGACCCGGACGGCGGCTGCCCCTGGGATCTGGCGCAGGATTTCGCGACGATCGCGCCCTATACGATCGAGGAGGCACATGAGGTCGCCGACGCGATCGAGCGCGGCGCCTGGGACGAGCTTGAGGGCGAGCTGGGCGATCTGCTGTTGCAGACGGTCTATCACGCGCAGCTTGGCGCCGAGGCCGGGCTTTTCGACCTGGCCAGCATCACCCGGCGGATCTGCGACAAGATGGTGGCGCGCCACCCGCATGTCTTCGGCACCGAGAGCCGCGACAAGAGCGCGGCCGAGCAGAGTGCGGACTGGGAGCGGATCAAGGCGGCCGAGCGTGGCGGTGCGGCGGCCGGGGTGCTGGACGGGGTGGCGGCCGGGCTGCCGGCGCTGCTGCGGGCGGTCAAGCTGCAGGGCCGCGCCGCCCGGGTCGGCTTTGACTGGCCCTCGACCGGCGAGGTGCTGGACAAGATCCAGGAGGAGGCGCGCGAACTGGTCGAGGCGCGCGACACGTTGACGGCGGCCGAGAGCTTCGAGGAGATGGGCGATCTGCTTTTCGTCATCGCCAATCTGGCGCGGCACCTGAAAATCGACCCCGAGGCGGCGCTGCGCGCGGCCAATGCCAAGTTCATCCGTCGTTTCGGCGCGGTCGAGGCGGCGCTGGCGGTGCGCGGCAAGACGCCCGGCCAGTCGGATCTGGCCGAGATGGATGCGCTCTGGGATGCGGCCAAGCTGGCGGAGAAGGCCGGGCGGGGTTGATCGGCGCGGCGGGTGGCGGGGGCCTTTGGGTGGAGGCCGGCGCGGGGCTGCCGGCCCGCCTTGATTGGTGAGGAAGGCGGGGGGCTGCCGGCCCCCCGCACCCCCCCGGAGGTATTTTTAAACAGAAGAATTATTGCCGAGTAAAATGATCAAGTATTGACGGGCGCGGCGCCGGACGGGATAAGGGCGCATCAATTCCGACAAAAGGACTAGGAAATGAAACTGCCACTTGTCGTCCCCCCGCTGATCGCCCTGGCCCTCGCCGCGCCGGCCCTTGCCGACGAGGTCAACGTCTATTCCCTGCGCCAGCCCGAACTGATCCAACCACTTCTGGATTCCTTCACCGCCGAGACCGGCATTGCCGTCAACATCGCCTTCGTCGACAAGGGCATGGTCGAGCGGCTGGTGGCCGAGGGCAGCCGCAGCCCGGCCGATCTGGTGCTGACCGTCGATATCGCGCGGCTGGCGCAGGTGGTCGAGGCCGGGGTGACCCAGCCGGTCACGTCAGCCGTGCTGGAGGCCAATATCCCGGCCGAATTCCGCGATCCGGGCAAGCAGTGGTTCGGCCTGACCAGCCGGGCGCGCATCGTCTATGCCAGCCGCGAGCGGGTCGCCGACGGCGAGGTCACCACCTACGAGGATCTTGCCGATCCGAAATGGCAAGGGCGGATCTGCACCCGGCCGGGCACCCATGACTACAACCTCGGCCTGATGGCGGCGATGATCCTGCATCACGGCGAGGCGGCGGCGCGCGACTGGGCGGCGGGGCTGAAGGCCAACCTGGCCAAGAAGCCCGAGGGCAGCGACCGGGCGCAGGTCAAGTCGATCTGGGCCGGCGAATGCGACATCAGCCTTGGCAACACCTATTACATGGGCGAGATGCTGGCCGATCCCGAACAGGCTGAATGGGCCGGTTCGGTGCGCATCGTCTATCCGGCCTTCGAGGATGGCGGCACCCATGTCAATGTCTCGGGCGTGGCGATGACCAAGGCTGCGCCCAATCGCGCGGCGGCGCTGAAGCTGATGGAGTTCCTGTCCTCGGACGAGGCCCAGGAGATCTATGCCGGGCTCAACCACGAGTTTCCGGTCAAGCCCGGGGTGGCGCGGTCGGACCTGGTCGAGAGCTGGGGCGCGTTCCGGCCCGACACCGTCAACCTGATGGAACTGGCGGGTCGGCGGCCCGCGGCGCTGAGGCTGATGGAAGAGGTCAATTTCGACGGCTGAGCGGCCGGCGGGACGGGTCGCGCCATCCCCGTGTCGCCGAGGCCGGGGTGGCGCTATTCGGCGGCCATCGCCGGCAGCAGGGCCGAGCCGACCATGTCGACCCAGGGCAGCCGTGCCAGCGTGTCGAGATCGGCGATGTAGCGGCCGCGCAGATCGGCCAGCGGCAGCCCGGCGAAGCCATGCACCGAGGGGCTTTGCGGCTGATGGGCGTGAAAGGCCAGGAGCCGGTCGCGCTGGCCCGGCGCAAAGCGCGCGCCCTGGCGGAAATGGCGCTGCGCCATTGCCACCGCGCTGTCGGTGACCCGCGGCATCGGCGCCGGACGGACCGGCGCCGGCGGCGATGCGTCGGGGGCGAGATGGGTCAGCACCTCGTCGGGCTGGCCGCGGCTGGTCAGGATCGTCACCGATGTCGCCTCGAGTCCGTCGCGCAGCGCCGCCACGGTATCGACCCAGCCGCCGAGAAAGCCGGACATCGCCGGGGCATATTCGGCAAAGGGCTCGATCGGGCGGTCGACGGCGAAATGGCGCCAGGACGACAGGAACAGCGCGTCATAGGGCTTGAGCGTGATCACCAGCCGGTCAACCGGGCGGCCAAGGGCGGCGCGCAGGGCCGCGGCCCGCAGGCCAGCGGCCGGATAGAAGCGCCCGCCCAGAAGGTCCGACATCCGCCCGGCAAGGTCATGTTCCGACAGAATGAGCCCGCGCAGCCCTGCCCCCGGCGGCGCGACCGCCTCGAGACGGCAGGCCAGCGTGGCGCCGAAGCCGGCGATCTCGGTCTCGGCGTGACGCGGGTCGGGCAGCGGGCAGTCGAGCGTGCCGCCGGCCGCCCCGTCGCGGCCCGGATAGGCAAGCGCATAGCCGGCGGCCCCGATCGGATCGCGGTTGGCGGCGAGAAAGCGCTGGAAATCCCGCGATCCGGTGCAATGCGCGCCGGCGTGGACCAGGATCTGACAGGGTGCCGCGTACATGATCACCGCCCTTGTGCCGCTATCGTTTCCAAGGTCGCGACAGAATATGGCAAAGGTTTGACAACTTTGGGTTGTTGCGAAGGCCGGGCGCCAGGCTCGCGAAAATATCTGGCCCCCCTTCTGTGCCGGCGGCGCCCGAAACCGGACCGGATCGGCGGCCCCGGGATCTGGACATGGCCGGCGCGACCGGCCAGTGTCTGCGCGAGGGCGCAAGGGGACAGGACCGGGCATGGCACGCAAGATCATCATCGACACCGATCCGGGGCAGGACGACGCGGTGGCGATCCTGCTGGCGCTGGCCTCGCCAGAACTTGACGTGCTCGGCATCACCTGTGTCGCCGGCAACGTGCCGCTGCCGCTGACCGCGCGCAATGCCCGGATCATCTGCGAACTGGCAGGCCGACGCGATGTTGCGGTCCTGGCCGGCTGCGAGCGACCCCTGGTGCGGCCCCTGGTCACCGCCGAGCACGTCCATGGCAAGACCGGGCTGGACGGCATCGCGCTGCCCGACCCGGTGATGGCGCTGACCCCGGGACATGCCGTCGATTTCCTGATCGAGACGATCCGGCGCGAACCGGAGGGCAGCGTCACGCTCTGCCCGATCGGGCCCTTGACCAATATCGCCACCGCCTTCCGCCAGGCCCCCGACATCGTCGGGCGGCTGGCCGAGGTGGTGCTGATGGGGGGCGCCTATTTCGCTGTCGGCAACATCACCCCGGCGGCCGAATTCAACATCTATGTCGACCCCGAGGCCGCCGACATCGTGTTCGGGTCCGGTGTTCCCTTGGTGGTGATGCCGCTGGACGTGACCCACAAGGCGCTGACGACGCGGGCGCGGGTCGAGGCCTTCCGGGCGCTCGGCACCAGGGTCGGCCACGCGGTCGCAAGCTGGACCGATTTCTTCGAGCGGTTCGACATGGCGAAATACGGCTCTGACGGCGCGCCGCTGCATGACCCCTGCACCATCGCCTATCTGCTGAAGCCGGAGCTTTTCAGCGGCCGCCACATCAACGTGGCGATCGAGACGAAAGGCGCGTTCACCCTGGGCATGACGGTGGCCGACTGGTGGCGCGTCACCGGTAGAACTGCCAATGCCATGTTCATCGGCGATATCGATGCCGAGGGATTCTATGCGCTCCTGACCGAGCGGATCGGCCGGCTCTGAGCCGCGGTGGCCGGCCTGCGGCCGGTGCCTCCGGCGGGGGGGTATTTTCACAACGAAGAAGCGCACGGGAAAACTGCCTTCCGGCTTCTTCGTTGTCAAAATACCCATGATCGCGTAGTCGCCTGCCTTGCCGGCGAGGGGGGCGGCCCCATATCGGTTACGGAGAATGCGCGATGATCCCGGTCTTCGACAACAGCTATGCCCGCCTGCCCGGACGGTTCTTCGCGCGCCAGCCGCCGGTGCCGGTGGCCGCGCCGCGGCTTCTGGCGGTCAACCATGCGCTGGCCGCAAGGCTCGGGCTGGACGGCGATGCGTTGGAGCGGCCGGACTGGGTCGCGGTCTTTGCCGGCAACCGGCTGCCCGAGGGTGCGGCCCCGCTTGCCCAGGCCTATGCCGGCCATCAGTTCGGCGGCTGGGTGGCGCAGCTTGGCGACGGGCGGGCGCTGCTTCTGGGCGAGGTGGTGGCGCCGGACGGGGCCCGGTTCGACATCCAGCTGAAGGGGGCGGGGCCGACGCCCTTCTCGCGGCGCGGCGACGGGCGGGCCTGGCTGGGTCCGGTGCTGCGCGAATACACCCTCTGCGAGGCGATGGCCGCGCTTGGCGTGCCGACGACGCGGGCTCTGGCCGCGGTCGCCACCGGCGAGACGGTCTGGCGCGAGGCCGGCCTGCCGGGGGCGGTGCTGACCCGGGTCGCGGCCAGTCATGTTCGGGTCGGCACTTTCCAGTATTTCGCCGCGCGCGAGGACACCGAGGCCTTGCGGCTGCTGGTCGACCACGTCATCGCCCGCCATTACCCGCAAGCCGGGGACGCGGCGGGGCTGCTCGATGCGGTGGTCGCGGCCCAGGCGCGGCTGATCGCGGCCTGGATGTCCTTCGGCTTCATCCACGGGGTGATGAACACCGACAACATGGCGGTCTCGGGCGAGACCATCGACTACGGGCCCTGCGCCTTCATGGACGACTATCACCCCGACCGGGTGTTTTCCTCGATCGACCAGTTCGGGCGCTATGGCTATGCCAACCAGCCCGCCGCCGCCCTGTGGAACCTGGCGCAGTTCGCCTCAAGCCTGCTGCCGCTGATGGGCGGTGCGGCGGCGGTCGAGCCGGCGACCGAGGCGATCCACCGCTTCACCCCGATCCATGAGGCGGCGCGTCTGGCGCGGTTTCGCGCCAAGATCGGGCTGGCGACCGAGGCTGCCGGCGACGGCGCGCTGATCGAGCGGCTTCTGGCGCTGATGGCCGATCAGGGCGCCGATTTCACCCGGGTCTTCGCCGGGCTGGCCGATGGCACCGCGGCGGCCGAGTTCCGCGACCCTTCGGGGTTCGAGGCCTGGGCGAGGGACTGGCGGGCGCGCTCTGCGGCCGAGGCCGACCCGGTGGCGGTGATGGCCGGCGCCAACCCGCGCTACATTCCGCGCAACCACCGTGTCGAAGAGGCGATCGTAGCGGCGGTTGCCGGCGATCTGGCGCCCTTCCACCGGCTGAACGGGGTCCTTGCCCGCCCCTTCGACGATCATCCCGGGGCTGAGGCGCTTCAGGCCGCCCCGCGTCCCGATCAGGCGGTGCGCCAGACCTTCTGCGGCACCTGAGCCGCCGGCGCGCCTATCGCCGGTGCTTGCGAAAGAACCGCCGGTTGGCCTGGACGAAGTCCTGCAAGACCCCGGTCAGCCCGCCAAGCTGGCGGCCCTTGAGGTAGAAATACCCTGCGACGGCGCCGATCGCGGCGCCGAGGGTATCGACGATCAGATCGCCCATCGTGTCGGTCAGGCCCGATTTCTGCATGTTCAGCCCGAAGGCCCGGTCCATCGCGAACTCGAAGATTTCCCACAGGGTGCCGGCCGACAGGGCGAGGCAGAAGCTGAGGAAGGCCACCGCCCCGGCCGGCGCGGCATAGCGGTCGCCCTCGAACAGCATGAAGACGAAGAGAAAGCCGGCCAGGCCGAAACCCAGCGCCGAGCCGCCATGCAAAAGCACGTCCCACCACCAGTAACGGTTGTAGAAATCGAAGGCTTCGCCGAGAAAGATCGTGGCGAAGACAAAGATCACGATTCCGGCGAGAAAATGCACCGGCATGCGGATACCCAGACGACGCTGCGCCAGGACCGGCATCAGCGACAGCACCAGCGTCACAGCCGAGACGACGGCAAGCGACCAGCGCGCCTCGGCCAGCGACAGCGCGATCGCCAGCGCCAGCACGATCCAGATCACCTGTGCGACAAAAGGCTGGCGACGGAGGCGGCGAAACCACATGGGCCGATGCTAGGCGCGCGCGCCGGGCTCTGCAAGCCCGCGACCCGGTGGCGCGGGGGCGGGCGATGACGATCCGGCTGGCCAGCTACAACATCCACAAATGCCTTGGCCTCGACCGCCGCCGCCGGCCGGGGCGGATCGTCGCGGTGCTGAACGCGCTTCAGGCCGATATCGTCGCGTTGCAGGAGGTCGATCACCGCCTGGCACCGCGCCGCGCTGCACTGCCGCGCGCGCTTGTGTCACACGAGACCGACCTGACCGTGCTGCCCTTCGCCCTCGGCGAGGCGAGCCTTGGCTGGCACGGCCAGGTGATCCTGGTGCGCCGCAAAGTCACGGTCACCGCGACGCTGCGGCTGCAACTGCCGGGGCTGGAGCCGCGCGGCGCGGTGCTGGCCGAACTGGCCCTGCCGGGGGGGGCTGCGCTGCGGGTGGTCGGGGTGCATCTGGGGCTGGTCCGGCGCTACCGGCTGATGCAGCTTGACGCGATCCGGGTGGCGCTGTCGCGGCGCGCACCGATGGCGACGGTGATCCTTGGCGATTTCAACGAATGGTCGCAGGGCGGCGGCACCGCGACGCTCGGGGCAGAGTTTCGCGTCCATGCGCCGGGGCCAAGCTTTCCGGCGCTGCGCCCGGTGGCCGCCCTTGACCGGATAGCACTTGGCCCCGGGCTGCATCTGCACGCCGCCGGGGTGCTCAGGGCCGCGCCGGCGCGGATCGCCTCGGATCACCTGCCGGTCTGGGCCGATCTGGCCGTCGACCGCGAAGTCACGCCGGCGCCGGCCGCCGGCGCGGCAGGTTGATCATCAGGAGCCCGGCCGCCACCAGCCCGGACGCCGCCAGAATCCGCGGGCCGAGCGGTTCGTCAAGGACAAGCCAGCCGAGGGCGACGCCGAAGATCGGGGTGAGGAAGGAAAAGCTGGCCACCCCCGAGGCCGGATAGACCGACAGGAGCCAGAGCCAGAACAGGAATCCGGCCGCCGCCACCGCCACCCCCTGCACCATCAGCCCGGCGACATGGACCGGCTGCAGCTCGCGGATCAAGGGGCCGAAGAGCGGGGCTGCCAGCACCAGAACCGGGCCCGAGACCAGCAACTGCCAGAAAAGCTGCATCTCGGGGCGCAACCGGCTGAGCCGGGTGGCGCGGGCGCAAAGCGCGATGCCGGCCCAGAAGACGGCGGCGAGCAGGGCCAGGCAGTCGCCCAGCAGGCTTGCCCCCTGCCCGCCCGTCTCGCCGCGCTCAAAGATGGCCCAGGCGACGCCGGCGAAGGCCAGCACCAGCCCTAGGGCGCGCGGCGCGGTGATCAGTTCGCCCGGCAGCAGGAAATGCGCCGCCAGCGTCAGCCAGACCGGCATCGAGTAGAGCAGGATCGCGCTGCGCGTCACCGTGGTCAGGTCGAGCGCCAGAAAGAGGCAGAGGAACTCGGCCGCGAAGATCAGCCCGATCAGCAGGCCGGGCAGCGCCATCTCGGCGGTCAGCCGCGGCGGCCGGCCGCGCCAGGTCATCCACAGCGAGAGGCACAGAAGGGCGATGAGCGAGCGCAGCCCGGCAACGAGAACCGGCTGGATCCCGGCATTGACGAACTTGATCAGGACCTGGTTGAAGGCCAGAAACAGCGAAAAGGCGACCAGCGAGGCCGCACCGAAGCCGTCGATCCGATCCCGGCGCTGCAAGGGCGTCTCTCCTGCCGATCAAGTCCGGCGCGACCCGACACCGCGGCGCGGCCCATGTCAAGCACGCTGCGGCCGTGGCAGACAGCCGGGCACCGGCCGATCCAGGGGGTCCGCCGCGGGGCGCCGCCGCCGGTGGCGCGGCGCCGTCCCCTGCCCGTCGCACCGGCCTTCGCCGGCCCGCGGCGGTCTTGCACGGCATCGCCGCGCCTTGACGCGCCGGCGCGGCTGGAATATTCCGGTGCGGTCGCGGGTGTAGCTCAATGGCAGAGCAGAAGCTTCCCAAGCTTACGACGAGGGTTCGATTCCCTTCACCCGCTCCAGTCCCGATCATCGCCAGCCCGATCATCGCCAGCCCGATCATCGCCAGCCCGATCATCGCCAGAACGCGCCGATCCGGTCCCGGCCGGGTCGCATCGCGAGGTTCCGGCATCACGGGCGGGAATCGCAGCGCAGCCGGGGCGGCGCAGCGACCGGACAGGACCGGCCTTGCCGGTGAACGCCGGTCCAACCTTGCAGGGTGTGATGGTGGGTGATGAGGGATTTGAACCCCCGGCATCTTCGATGTGAACGAAGCGCTCTACCACTGAGCTAATCACCCGATGGGCCGGGTTCCTAACCCTATTTCCCGGCCTTCGCAAGGGGTTCGTCACCGGCTGCGACGGGTCCGGTCGCGCCCTCGGTGTCGGGCACAATGTCGGGCGCGGTGTCGGGCGCGGTGTCGGACACGGCAGCGCGGCGGCGCAGGCGCAGCGTCATCACCGCGCCGGTCGGCAGGTCACGCTGGCGGTTGATCCGCAGCTTGCCGAAGGGCGGTAGCACAAGGTCGTCGCCGGCGGCAAGGGCATCGCCAAGTGCGGCCAGCGTCGCCTCGGCGCGGTACTCCTGATAAAAGCCGAGGCAGGCGTTGAATACCACCACGACCAGGATCACCACGGCATCCTTGATGTCCCCGATAGCACCCGCCAGCGCAGCGGCGCCGATCAGTACAATGACCAGTAAATTCTTGAACTGGTCGAGGAACTTCATCCAGACCGGCCGTTGCGGTTTTTCCTTTAGCCGATTGGGGCCGAAGCGCACCAGCCGTTGCCGCGCCTCGGCTTCGGTTAGCCCTTGGGCAGAGGAATCAAGGTGGGCCAACGCCGCATCTGTGGTTATGGTCCAAGGTTCGATTTTATGATTAACATTAGAATGCTTCATCAACACCCCTCGTGTAGGCAATCGGCGAAAAACCAGCCATGAAGATCGACCAGACATCAGGGTTCATGGCGATGCC
>PHEC01000249.1 GCA_002841115.1 Alphaproteobacteria bacterium HGW-Alphaproteobacteria-6
TGCATCGGCGCCGGTGATGGCGGCCGACGCGAAGACGCCGGTCAGGACGGCGCCGACAATACCGCCAATGGCATGCACGCCGAAAATATCGAGAGCGTCATCATAGCCGAGCGCCTTTTTCAGGCTCGTCGAGGCGAAGAAGCACAAGATACCGGCGGCAAGGCCGATCCAGAACGCGCCCTGCGGGTCCACAAAGCCCGACGCCGGCGTGATCGCAACGAGGCCCGCCACGGCGCCGGTCGCGAGACCGAGCAGGGTGGGCTTGCGGTGGATGATCCACTCCACGAACATCCAGGCAAGCGCCGCCGTCGCGGCGGCGATCTGCGTCACCGCCATCGCCATGCCGGCGCGGCCGTCGGCGGCCAGTTCCGAGCCGGCATTGAAACCGAACCAGCCGACCCAGAGCAGCGCGGCGCCGATCATGGTGAGCACGACATTGTGCGGCGCCATGTTCTCGGTGCCATAGCCCTTGCGGGGGCCGAGCACGAGACAGGCGACCAGGCCCGCGATACCGGCATTGATGTGAACGACGGTGCCGCCCGCGAAGTCGAGCACGCCCGCATCGGCCAGGAAACCGCCGCCCCAGACCCAATGGCAGACCGGCGCATAGACGAAGATCAGCCACAGCGACATGAACACCAGCATGCTGGAAAACTTCATGCGGTCGGCATAGGCGCCGGTGATGAGGGCGGGCGTGATGATCGCGAAGGTCATCTGGAAGGTCATGAAGACGCTTTCGGGGATCGTGCCCGAAACGGCGTCAACGCCCATGCCGTCAAGGAAAAGACGGTCGAGGCCGCCGACATAGGCGTTCATGGCGCCGCCGTCCTGGAAAGCGAGCGAATAGGCGATCACCATCCACAGCACCGACATCAGCGCCGCAATCGCGAAATTCTGCGCCGTCATGGCGACGACGTTTTTCTTGCGGACCATGCCGCCGTAAAAAAGGGCGAGGCCGGGAATGGTCATCAGCAGAACCAGGGCCGTCGCCGTGATCATCCAGGCCGTGTCGCCGCTATCGATCGACGGCACGTCCTCTTGCGCGAAGGCGCTGCCCGCCATCGCCAGAAATGCGAAGGAGCCGGCCGCGGCGCCCGTAGCGCCCCGAACGAGCCCCCGATAAATGTCGTTATCGGTCATCCGTCTCTCCATTATGCGCCGGCGGATATCGGTCCGGTGCTTGGTATAGGCTTCTCAAGAAGCGTGCCGGTTGGGTCTATCCGGCTAACCTTATGAAATATATACCGAATTTTATCTGGTACGGATAGCACATGCGCCAAACAGCTCCCATTTCGCCTAATAATCAGGCGGAATATGGAAATTGCCTAAAATATAGCCTTCCGGCATTTTCGAGATGTGCGCCTTGCGCGGCGTCCCGGCGGGCAGGCCGCGATATGCGCCAAGTGTGGCTTTCCTGCCGTCGGGGCTTCGGTTAATCTTTCTGGGAAAAGCCGGAGCGGGACTCCGTAAAAAACAACAAACGCGCGTCGGGGACGCGCAAACCAGAGACGGGGAGGTCATGGTGGATTTAGCAAAAATCTGGCCCGCGGCGGTCAATGCGGCGGCGGGGCTGGTGCTGGCCTATGTCGTGCGCTTCTTCGCCATCGCCCAGGGCGCCACCGATGCCGCCTTCGGCCGCATCCCGCCGTCCTTGCCGATGGCGGCGCGCTCGCTCGGGCGCGGCATCGGCGGCACGCTGGGCGCGGTCTACCTGCCCTTGATGCGCGGCTCGATCGGCACCGCGCTGCTTCTGGTCTTTGTCGATTGCGTCAAGGAACTGCCGGCGACGCTGCTGCTCAGGCCCTTCAACTACGAGACGCTGGCGACCCGCGCCCATGAGAAGGCCAGCCTCGAGAACCTGGCCGAGACCGCGCCGCCGGCGCTGCTGGTCATCGCCGTCGGCCTGGCGGCGGTGGTGATCCTGGCGCGGGCCAATCTGCGCGACCGGGGCTGAGCCCGGCCCGGCCTCAGTTCAGCGGCGAGCCGCCGGCGCGCTTGCGCCGCGCCATGTAGTCGCGCAGCGCCTCGTCGATGCCCGGATCGATGGCGGGTTGCTGATATTCGGCCAGCATCTGCTTCCAGATGCCGTTGGCCCGTTCGCGCGCCATCACGCCGCCGCGCTCGGCCCATTGGCCGTGATTGTCCCAGTTCGACAGCAGCGGCTGGTAGAAGGCGGTCTGGTAGCGCTCCATGGTATGGGCGGCGCCGAAGAAATGCCCGGCCGGGCCGACCTCGCGGATCGCCTCGACGGCGAGCGAGGCCTCGTCGACCGCCAGC
>PHEC01000250.1 GCA_002841115.1 Alphaproteobacteria bacterium HGW-Alphaproteobacteria-6
CGGCGGTCGAGAAGGGCAATCACCGCCACTTCATGCAGAAGGAGATTTTCGAGCAGCCGACCGTGGTCGCGCAGACGCTGTCCTCCTATATCCGCCCGCTCGAACAGACGGTCGCGCTGCCGCAGATGGATTTCGACCTGAGCGCGATCGAGCGCATCACCATCGTCGCCTGCGGCACCAGCTTCTATGCCGGGATGGTCGCCAAATATTGGTTCGAGCAGTTCGCCCGCGTGCCCGTCGATATCGATGTCGCGTCGGAGTTCCGCTATCGCGACCCCGTGCTCCAGCCCGGCGGGCTGGCGCTGTTCATCTCACAGTCGGGGGAGACCGCCGACACGCTGGCGGCGCTGCGCCATTGCAAGGCGAATGGGCAGACGATCGCCGTCGTCGTCAACGTCCCGACGAGCAGCATGGCGCGCGAGGCCGACCTGCTGCTGCCGACGCACGCGGGACCCGAGATCGGCGTCGCCTCGACCAAGGCCTTCACATGCCAGCTTGCCGTGCTGGCCGCGCTCGCGGCGCATCTGGCGCTGAAGAAGGGCAAGCTTAGCGAGGCGGAGGAGCGCGAGATCGTCCGCCATCTGATCGAGGCGCCCGCCGCGCTCAACGCCGCGCTGGCGCATGACGAGGAGATCGCACGGATGGCGCCGCTCGTCGCCCCGGCGCGCGACGTCCTCTATCTGGGGCGCGGGCCGGACTATCCGCTGGCGCTGGAGGGCGCGCTGAAGCTGAAGGAAATCAGCTATATCCACGCCGAAGGCTATGCCTCGGGCGAGATGAAGCATGGTCCGATCGCGCTGATCGACGAAGCGGTGCCCGTGATCGTCCTCGCGCCCAGCGGCCCGCTGTTCGAAAAGACCGTCAGCAACATGCAGGAAGTGATGGCGCGCGGCGGCAAGGTCGTGCTGATCAGCGACGCCCAAGGCCTCGCCGAAGCGGGCGAGGGCTGCATGGCGACGATCGAGATGCCCAAGGTCCACTCGCTGATCGCGCCGCTGGTCTATGCGGTGCCCGTGCAGCTTCTCGCCTATCATGTCGCGGTCGCCAAGGGCACGGACGTCGATCAGCCGCGCAATCTTGCGAAATCGGTGACGGTCGAATGAGCTGGGAAGGCGGATGTCATTGCGGCGCCGTTGCGGTGCGGCTGGCCCGCGCGCCCGACGTCCTCTCCGAATGCAATTGCTCGCTCTGCTTTTCGCACGGGATGCTGTGGGCCTATTATTCGCCGCGCGACGTGGAGGTCAGGGGCGAGACGCGGCGCTATTCGCGCGCCGATCGCGAAAGCCCCAATTCATACCTGCATTTCTGCGGGACCTGCGGATGCACGACGCACTGGTCGGCGACCGAGGGACTGATCGAACGGATGGGCGGCGCGGTCGACGTGATGGGCGTGAACATGCGCCTGTTCGACCCGGCGCGGCTCAGCGGTCTGCAACTCGTCTTTCCCGATGGGCGGAACTGGTCGGGCGAGGGACCATGGGTCCATGCGCGCGATGCCGAGGTTATGCCATAGGTCCATGCCCCCCGCCGCTATCATCTTCGATTTCGACGGCGTGATCGCCGACAGCGAGGTCCGCGCCAACAAGACGCTGGCGGAAAGCCTGACCGCCATCGGCCTGCCGACCAGCTATGAGGACTGCCTGCGCGACTATTGCGGGCATAATTGGCAGGAGACGGAGCGGCGCATCGTCCAGCGCCTTGGGCGTCCATTGCCGCCCGATTTTCGCGAACGGCATCGCGAGCGCGCGCAAGAGCGTTTCGCGAAAGGCTTTGCGCCCGTTCCGGGGGCGCCGGAGTTTCTGGACAGGCTGGGCCTTATGCCCCGCGCCATCGCCTCGTCGAGCAGCCCCGACTATCTGGCCGCGTCGCTGGACCGCTTTGGCCTTTCCGGGCATTTCGGCCGCCATGTCTACAGCGCCGACGGCTGGGCGCGCGGCAAGCCGCATCCCGACATCTATCTCGCCGCCGCACAGGGGCTGGGCATCGACGCGGCGTGCTGCCTCGCCATCGAGGATTCGCCCGTCGGGGCGCGGGCGGCGCTGGCGGCGGGGATGACCGTGATCGGTTTTTGCGGCGCGGGACATATCCTCGACCCGGCGGCGCATGGCGAGCGGCTGCGCGCGGTCGGGGTTCATCGCATCGCCCATCGTTTCGACGAGGTTCCGGCGCGCTGAGACGGGCATGACATTCGGCGCGCCGGCGCCTATCCTCGCGGCGGAGAGGAGAGCCATTATGTGCGACGAATTCACCGAAGCCGATCTCGACCG
>PHEC01000004.1 GCA_002841115.1 Alphaproteobacteria bacterium HGW-Alphaproteobacteria-6
TCCGCCGCCGCAAGCGCCGCCTCGAGCCGCGCAATGACGGTCCGGGTATCATCGCCCGCGACCCAGAAGGGTTGGACAACGATGTTGCGGCGGGTCTCGGCCGCCAGGCTGTCGTCGATCAGGTCCAGCGCGCCAAGCCCGTCGATCAGGGCCGCATGACCGGCCTCGCCGACCCCGCGGATCTGCACGTTGGCCCGGGCGGAAAGGTCGATCAGGCCGTTGCCGTGGCGTGCCGCAAGATCGGCGATCCCGCTCATCTGCCCCTGCGTCAGCCGGCCGCCGTGGGGTCGAACCCTGACCACAAGCCCGTCGCCCGACAGCATCGGGCGCAGCGCGCCCGGGCACCAGCCCTGGATCTTCGGCGCGCTCATCGCGCCACCTCGATCGCGACGGAATTGCGCCGCGTCACCCAGAGCCCGGCGTCGTGAAGCGCCGCGAAGCGGTCGCGCAGGGCGGCCAGGGCGGCGGGATTCTCGCGCGCCATGAAGGCCACCAGATCGGCCCGGCCCAGCGTCGCTTCGTGATAGAGGTCGAAAAGATGCGCCGGCACCGCACCGGCGAGATGGGCGAAGGCCGCCATGTGGTCGAGCGTCGCCGCGATCTCGGCGGCGCCGCGAAAGCCGTGCCGCATCATGCCGTCGGCCCAGCCGGGGTTGGCGGCGCGGGCGCGGACCACGCGGGCGATTTCCTCGGTCAGGGTGCGGGCGCGTGGCGCCTCGGGCCGGGTCGCGTCGAGGTGATAGAGCGCCGGGGCTTTGCCGCCGAGGCGGGCGACGGCGGCGGCGAAACCGCCCTCATGCGCGGCATAGTCCGAGGCGAGCAGGAGGTCGGTCTCGGCCAGATCCTGGACATGGACGAAGCCGTCCGCGCCCTTCACCTGTGCTTCCAGCGCCGCGCGGGCCGGTTGTGCCGCGCCGGACGCGTCGATCGCCCATTCGGACCCAGAAAGCCAGGCCTCGCCGGCCGCGTCGCGCCCCTCGGGCCGGTAATCCTCGATCGGATCGGCCATGGCCAGCCCGTAAAGCCCCGGCTTCGGTCCGAAGACACGCGGCGTGGTGTTGAGATAGGGGTTGTCCGCGGCCGCCTCGTCGCGCCGGGCCAGCGCCCCGGCGGCGGATTCGAAAAGCTGGGCGAGGCCGGGGAAAACGTCTCTGAACAGGCCGGAAACCCGCAAGGTGACGTCGATCCGCGGCCGGCGAAGCAGCGCCAGCGGCACGATCTCGAAGCCCGAGACGCGCTCGGACCCGTCATCCCACTGCGGCGCGAGGCCCGCGAGGTGCAGCGCCATGGCAAACTCCTCGCCCGCCGTGCGCATCGTCGCCGACCCCCAGAGGTCCACCACCAGCGCCCGCGGCCAGTCGCCGTGGTCCTGCAGGTGGCGGCGCAACAGCTCTTCGGCCAGCGTCACCCCCTGGGCATGGGCGGCGCGCGACGGCACCGCGCGCGGATCGGTGGTGTAAAGGTTGCGTCCGGTCGGCAGCACGTCCGACCGCCCGCGGAAGGGTGAGCCGGAGGGCCCGGCCTCGACCCGCCGCCCCGCGAGTGCGGCCAGAAGCCCCGCGCGTTCCTCGGCCCCGCACGGACCGGCGCCGAAGACATGCAGCCCGTCGCCAAAGCGGCTTTCCTTCAGGTCGCAGACGAAGCGGTCGATGCGGGTGATCGCCTCGGCCGGCGAGGCGCCCGCCGGGATGCCGAGGTCATCCTCGACGCCGCGCCCCCTTGCCTCGTCGCGGATCGCCGCGATCAGCCGATCGCGGCGGGCGGGGTCAAGTCCGTCGGCTGTGGAATATTCGTCGAGCAGCCGTTCGAGACGGCCAAGCTCGTCGGGCACCGCACTTGCCGCCATCGGCGGCGGCAGATGGCCGATGGTCACGGCGCCGATCCGCCGTTTCGCCTGCGCCGCCTCGCCGGGGTCGTTGACGATGAAGGGATAGATCACCGGCAGCGAACCGGTCAGCGCCTCGGGCCAGCAGGTGGCCGACAGCGCCACCGACTTGCCCGGCAGCCATTCCAGCGTGCCATGCGCGCCGACATGGATCAGCGCGTCGATGCCCTGCGCATGCAGCCACAGGTAGAAGGCGACGTAGGCATGGCGCGGGGTGCGGGACAGGTCGTGATACTCGTCGGCGCGGGCCTTGACCTCGCCGCGCTCGGGCTGAAGCGCCACGATGACCTTGCCGCGGCGCAGGGCGTGAAAGCGGAAATGGCCGGCGCTGACCGAGGGGTCATCCGCCGGCTCGCCCCAGGCGGCGAAAAGGGCCTCGCGAAGCGGCTCGGGCAGCGCGGAAACCGTGTCGAGATAGGCCGAAACCGGCCATTCCAGTGTTTCCGTTGCCAGCGTGGCACCAAGGTCTTCGCCGGCTTCGGCGGCGGCCCCTTCATCTGCAAGCAGATCAAGGATCGCCTCGGCCGAGGCGAGCGCATCGAGCCCGACCGCATGGGCCAGTTGCCACGACTTGCCGGGGTAGGTTGAAAGCACAAGTGCCACGGACCTGTCCCCGGCCTCGGTCGCCGCCAGCCGGTGCCAGCCTGCGACCCGGTCGGCGATGGCGGCGATCCGGCCGGGGTCGGCGCGGTGGGCGAAGCGGGAATATTGCAGGTCGGGGTCGCGCCGCGACGGGCTCTTGAAGCTTGCCACGCCTGCGAACAGCCGGCCGTCGACCTCGGGCAAGACCACATGCATGGCCAGATCGGCGGGTGACAGGCCGCGGTCGGCGGCCGCCCAGTCGCGCCGCCGTGCAGTCGAAAGCGCGACCTGAAAGACCGGGCAGCCGGGCGCATCCAGCGGCGAGGCGCCGCCATCCGCCGCTTTCGCCGAAAAGGCGGTGGCGTTGACGATGGCGGCAGGGGCAAGGCGGGCGAGTTCGGCGCGGAGCCATTCGCCGGCCGCAGGGTCCTTGAGGCTGGTGGCAAAGGCACCGATCGCGGTGAAGCCGCGTGCCGTCAGCGCCGCGATCAGCGCGTCCACCGGGTCGGTATCGGCGGCGGTGAGATAAGCGCGGTAGAAGCTGACAACGACGAGCGGTCGCTCGCCCGGCCCGGGCGCCGGCACCACGCCCCGGCCCGGCAGATACCAGCCGAAGGCCGGCACCGACTTGTCGCCCGCGACCGGTCCGGCATAAAGCCCGGCGGCCAGCGCAAGCTGCTGAAGGGCCGCCTGCGCCGCAACCGCGCCGCCGGCATCGCAAAGCGTCTGCAGCCGGCGCAGGGTCGAAACCGGCAGGGTCGACAGCGCGTCAAGCCGGGCGTCCTCGCGCCCGTCAGCCGGCAGCACGGCAAGCGCGATTCCCTGGCGCCGAGCCATGTCCTGCACCTGGGCCAACCCGTAGGGCCAGTAGCTTTCGCCGCCGATAAGCCGGATCAGGATACCCTTCGCACCGACAAGGGTGCGTTCGGCATAGGTATCGACCGACAAGGGATGACGCAGCGCCACCAGATTGGCAAGCCTGAGGCCCGGCAAGCCGCCCGCCGCCCGGTGCCATCCGGCCGCAAAGGCGCCAAGGTCGCTGTCGGAATAGGACAGCACCACCAGATCGGCCGTATCCTGGCCGAGGTCGGTGGGCAGGTCGGTCTCCTCCAGCCCGTGGCTTTCGCGGAAGATGACATGCATCGGCCCTCACGCCTCCTGCGGGGCGGGCAGCAGCACCGCGCGGATCGCGGCCGGGTCGATGCGGTCATGTTCGGCGATGACCACAAGCCGCGAGACGCGGGGCGCATCGCCCCACGGCCGGTCATACTGCGCGCGGACCCGTTCGCCCACCGCCTGCACCAGCATCCGCATCGGCTTGCCCCGGACCGCGACATGGCCCTTCACCCGCAGGATATCCTGCTCGCGCGCCAGACGGATGATGGCGGCTTTGAGCGCCTCGGGGTCGGCGATCTCGGGCAGGTCGATCACCACCGTGTCGAAATCGTCGTGCTCATGGTCGTCTGCGCCGTCGTGATGCGAGGGACGGGCATGAAGATCGTCCTCGGCGGCGGCGTTCAGCCCGAGGATCACCGCCGGGTCGATGAGGCCTTCCGCCATGGCAAGGATCGGCAGCCTGCGCGGCGCCACCGCCTCGACGAGGCTTCGGGCGGCCGCGATGCCGGCCTCGCCGGCAAGATCAGCCTTGGTCAGAAGCACGATGTCGGCGCAGGCGATCTGATCCTCGAAGACCTCCGACAGCGGTGTCTCGTGGTCAAGGCTCGCGTCGGCCGCGCGCTGCGCCTCGACCGCCGCCGGGTCGGGTGCAAAGCGGCCCGCCGCCACCGCCTCGGCATCGGCCAGCGCGATGACGCCATCGACCGTGATCCGCGAGCGGATCGCCGGCCAGTCGAAAGCCTTCAGCAGGGGTTTCGGCAGCGCCAGCCCCGAAGTCTCGATCAGGATGTGGTCGGGGCGCCGGGGCAACGCCATCAGCGCCTCGATGGTCGGGATGAAATCGTCGGCCACGGTGCAGCAGATGCAGCCATTGGCAAGCTCGACGATGTTCTCGGCCGGGCACATCTCGTCGGCGCAGGATTTGAGGATCTCGCCGTCGACGCCGACGCTGCCAAACTCGTTGACCAGAACCGCAAGACGCCTGCCTTGCGGATTCTGCATCAGGTGGCGGATCAGCGTCGTCTTGCCGCTGCCCAGAAAGCCGGTGACGATGGTCACCGGGATCTTGTCGAGGTTGGTCATCCTTCGGTCTCCATTGGCGGGATGCGGGCAAGCGACTGCTTGCGGAAGATCACCGGGCGGTCGCGCCAGGGCACGATCCCGTCAGGCGTGGCGGCATAGGCGGCCGCACCGGCAAGGATCTCGGCGACATGCGCATCGGGGTCCATGCCGCGGTAGACATAGGACCAGCGGCCTGGGCCCGAAAGCGCGATGTTGCAGCCGTGATCGCAGGCGGACAGGCATTCGACCGCGACGATTCGCACCCCGTCGGGGGCGCCGGCATCCTGAAGCGCGGCAAAAAGCCGGGCACCGGGACGCGGCGCATCCCCGGGATCGGGCGCAGCCATCCGGCAGGTCGTGCAGACATGCAGCGTCACGGTCACCGGGCCGGCCTTTCTGGTCGCGGAAAGGGAGCCTGCGGGAGGCATGCAAGATGCCCCGAGCCGGTCGCGGAACCCCCCGTCCGCCGTCACGTTCCTCGCGCTGGCAGGTCTCCCGGCTTGCGGATATCGGGGCTTTTGCCCCGGCGGCACCTCCCCCTTCCCGGCATCTCGCCAGTGGGTGCGGAGGGCCTCTCCGGTCACGGTCGCGGGGGCGGCTGCGCTTCGGCGATGCAACCGGAATGGTCGCAAAGCCTGTCGCATTCCCTCTTCGCCTGCCCTAAGACAGGAACCAGCGCCGCCTCACCTGAGGCATAATCGATCCTCTTGTCAAGCAACGGAAGGGACCATGGCCGCACCGAAACCGACCGACCCGGCCGAAGATGCCGCCCGCCACGCCCAGAAGATGGCGCGAAAGAAGGTCGCGCGCGACAAGATCATGGCGACGAAGGCGGGCGAGAAGGGCCTGATCATCGTCCATACCGGCGCCGGCAAGGGCAAAAGCTCGGCCGGATTCGGCATGATCCTGCGCTGCATCGCGCATGGCATGCCCTGCGCTGTCGTGCAGTTCATCAAGGGCGCGTGGAGCACCGGCGAACGGACGCTGATCGAGGGCCATTTCGGCGAGCTCTGCCAGTTCCACGCGATGGGCGAGGGCTTCACCTGGGAAACCCAGGACAAGACGCGCGACATCGCTGCCGCGCGGGCCGGCTGGGACAGGGCCAAGGAGTTGATTCGAGATCAGCGCAACCGGATGGTCCTGCTCGACGAGATCAACATCGCGCTGCGCTACGACTACCTCTCCGTTGCCGAAGTCGTCGCGTTCCTCAAGACCGAAAAGCCGGCAATGACCCATGTCGTCCTGACCGGGCGGAACGCCAGGGAAGACCTGATCGAGATTGCCGATCTGGTGACCGAGATGACGCTGGTCAAACATCCCTTCCGCTCGGGGATCAAGGGCCAGAAGGGCGTCGAGTTCTGAGAGCGAGGCCGGGGGCGCTGCCCCCGGACCCCCGAGGTATTTCGGCCAAGATGAAAGACACGCTTTGTTAACCCTGATGCGCCATCAAGGACCTGCGGTACAGGGAGAGGTCCCGATGACCGCCCAAGGTGAAAGCACCGCGCCTCCCCCGCCCCGGCGGTCCAAGGTGCGGTGCCGCCCTTGTCTGGCCAGTCGGCCTGCTTTCATCTTGGTGCGAAATACCTCCGCCGGAGGCTCCCGCAGGCGCCGCAATCGCGCGACCGGGCGAATGCGATGACCGCGTTGATGATCCAGGGGACCGGCTCGAATGTCGGCAAGTCGCTGCTCGTCGCCGGCCTTTGCCGGGCAGCACGGCGACGCGGCCTGTCGGTTGCACCGTTCAAGCCGCAGAACATGTCGAACAATGCCGCCGTGACCGTGGATGGTGGCGAGGTCGGTCGGGCGCAGGCGTTGCAGGCGCTGGCCTGCGGGCTCGACCCGCACAGCGACATGAACCCGGTTCTGCTGAAGCCGGAAAGCGAGACCGGTGCGCAGGTCGTGGTGCAGGGGCACCGGCTGACGACGGTGCGGGCAGGCGACTACGGCGCATTGAAGCCGCAGCTCATGGCGGCGGTTCTCGATAGTTTCGGGCGGCTCGGTGCCGCGCATGATCTGATCGTCGTCGAGGGCGCCGGCAGCCCCGCCGAAGTCAACTTGCGCCGGGGCGACATCGCCAACATGGGCTTCGCCCGCGCCGCCGATGTGCCGGTCGTGCTGGCCGGGGATATCGACCGGGGCGGGGTCATCGCCCAGATCATCGGCACCCGGGCGGTGCTTGACGCTGCGGACGCGGCGATGATCGCGGGCTTCGTGATCAACAAGTTTCGTGGCGACCTCGCGCTTTTCGCCGATGGATACCGCTTCATCGAGGCACACTCCGGCTGGCGCGGCTTCGGCGTCCTGCCGCATTTCCCCGAGGCCGGGAAGCTGCCGGCCGAGGATGGGCTCGATCTGGGCCGGGGCAGCCGGGGCGGCGCGCTGAAGATCGCCTGTCTTGCACTCGGCCGGATCGCCAATTTCGACGATCTCGATCCGTTGAAGCAGGAGCCCGCGGTCAGTCTGACGATGGTCCGGCCCGGCGAGCCGATCCCCGGCGATACGGCCCTTGTCATCCTGCCTGGCACCAAGTCCACCCGCGGCGATCTCGCCTTGCTGCGGGCGCAGGGCTGGGATATCGACCTTGCCGCCCATGTCAGGCGCGGCGGCCATGTCCTGGGCATCTGTGGCGGCTATCAGATGCTTGGCCGAAGCATCGCCGACCCCGGCGGGATCGAGGGGCCGGCGGGCGAGACGCCGGGGCTTGGCCTGCTCGACGTGGCGACGGCGATGAGTGCCGACAAGCGCCTGACGCGGGTGATGGCGACCCATGCCGCCACCGGCGCGCCGATGCAGGGCTACGAGATCCATATCGGCCGCACCGATGGCCCGGACCGGGCGCGGCCCTTCGCCCGGGTGGATGGTGTGCCGGAGGGGGCGGTCTCGGCCGACGGGCGGATCATCGGCAGCTATCTGCACGGCATGTTCGCGGGCGATGCCTTTCGGGCGGCGTTCCTGTCGGTCTTCGGCGAGGCTTCGGCGCTGCGCTATGGCGCCGGCGTCGAGGCGACGCTTGACCGCCTTGCCGATCATCTGGAGGCGCATCTCGATGTCGATGGGCTGCTGGCGCTGGCACGCTGAGGTGGCAGGTTTGCCGGAACGGTTCGGCTGTGGGACCGGCGTTTGTCCGGTCACCGGCGACCGGATATCGCGCCGCCATCTGCGCCGGCCCGGTCGGGGAACATCGCCGCCAGTCCCGACGCCGTCGCCGCTGCGATCCCGCGTTCGGTGATCAGCCCGCTGACCAGGCGCGCCGGGGTCACGTCGAAGGCGGGGTTGGCGCCCGGCGTCGCCTCGGGTGAAATCCGCACCCGGGTCACGCACCCGGCCGGATCGCGCCCCTGCACGAAGCTGACCTCGTCGCCCGAGCGCTCCTCGATCGGGATCCCGGCCAACCCGTCGGTGACCCGCCAGTCGATCGTCGGCGAGGGCAGGGCGACGTAGAAGGGCACGCCATTGTCATGCGCGGCCAGCGCCTTCAGATAGGTGCCGATCTTGTTGCAGACATCGCCCCGCGCCGTGGTGCGGTCGGTGCCGACGATCACCATGTCGACCTGGCCGCGCTGCATCAGATGGCCGCCGGCATTGTCGGTGATCAGATGATGCGCGATGCCGTGTCCGGCCATTTCCCAGGCGGTCAGCTGCGCGCCCTGGTTGCGCGGCCGGGTCTCGTCGACCCAGACATGCAGGTCGATCCCCTTCGCCGCCGCCTGATAGATCGGCGCGGTGGCGGTGCCCCAGTCGACGGTCGCCAGCCAGCCGGCGTTGCAATGGGTCAGGATGTTGACCGGGCCGTCCTTTCGCGCCGCGATCGCCTCGATCAGGCCAAGGCCATGGGCGCCGATGCGGCGGTTGATCTCGACATCCTCGTCGCAGATCGCGGCGGCACGGCCATAGGCCGCCGCCGCCCGGTCAGGGGGTGCGAGGGGGGCCAGCCGGGCGCGCATCTCCTCTAGCGCCCAGCGCAGGTTCACCGCGGTCGGGCGGGTGGCAACCAACACCTCATGCGCCCTCTCAAGTGCTGCGTCCGAGGCATCCGCCGCCATCGCCAGCGCCATGCCGTAAGCTGCCGTTGCCCCGATCAAGGGCGCGCCGCGCACCCACATCTCGCGGATCGCAAGCGCGGCCTGATGAAGCGTGGTCAGATCGACGACGGTGAAATCATGCGGCAGCCGGGTCTGGTCGATGATCCGCACTGTCCGCCCGTCCTCGGCCAGCCAGATCGACCGGTAGGCCTTGCCGTTCACCTTCATGCCGCGTCTCCTTGCCGATCCGGTGCCGGACCTGATTCAGCCTAGCCCTGCCTCAGCGTGATGTCGGCGGCGCGCGACCCTGCCGCCACCAGCCTCGCATTGGGAATGTCGTTGCCCAGCGCGCGGGCGCGGGCGGCCTCGGGGTCGTGGCCATGGTGCAGCCAGCGCGCGATCAGCCGGCGTTCCAGTTCGGCCTCGGGCACCGCGACGAAGACCGTCAGGTCGAAAAGCGGCGCCAGGGCGCGCCACGGCTCCTGGTCAAGCAGCAGGTAATTGCCCTCGATCACGATCACCGGCACCTCGGGCGCGATCTCTCGCGCGCCGGCGCGGGCCAGATCGAGGTCGCGGTCGAAGACCGGCACGATCACCGGCCGGTCGGCGGCGCGCACCCGCGCCAGATCGCGTGCCAGCCCGTCGACATCGAAGGTCGGCGGCGAGCCCTTGCGCGCCCGCAGGCCGCGCGCGTCGAGAAGGGCATTGTCGAGGTGATAGCCATCCATCGGCATCACCGCGGCCACCCCGGCCTGTCGCCGGTCGAGCGCCGCGCAAAGCGCCTCGGCCAGGGTCGACTTGCCCGCCCCCGGCGCCCCGGCAATTGCCACGATCGTTCGCGCCGGCCCCAGCCGGGCAAGGATGTGGTCGGCAAGTTCCTCGGTCTGCATGGCGCCACCCGTCCCTTCGCGCACCCGCCTTGGCCGCGACGGTGCCACGGATGCCGGCCGGGGCACAAGACCCCGGTCGGTCCGGCCAGAACCGGGCGTCCACGCCATCAACAAAGTCTGCCGGGGTGGCAAGCCGTGAGGCAGGCGGTCTGTCTGGCAGGGTGCTGAAGAAGTCATCGCCCGCGCCTTCCTCGACGAGACCGGGAAAATCTTCCTCTTGCCCGGCTGCCATGGCCTCGGCCATCGCCGAGGCCAAGGGATGGCGTTGCCGCAAGCCCGGCCGGGGGCCCAAAGCCCCCGGCCAGCGCCCGCCCTCCGGGCGGCGGGCGCTCCCGCACCCGCCAGGGCAGGCGCTGGCCTTCGTTGTGCCTCGCGGAAACGGTCTGGCGGCACTGTGGCCGCAGCGGGCGGGGAAACGCCGTGCGTTTCCTGGTCCGCCCGAACCGGTCGTGGTCCCTGGCCTTCCCCTGGACCATTTTCCCACCAGTGGAGCGTTCAAGACACTTCATCAGCCGTCTGTCTAGCGCGGCACGCCGCCGGCCTCGCCGGCGCGGCGGGCCAGCATCCGGGCCCGCTCGCGCTGCCAGATGTAGACGCCCGAGGCGATGATGATCGCCGCACCCGCGATGGTCCAGCCGGTCGGCAGGTTGCCGAAGACGACATAGCCGGCGGTGGTGGCGAAGATCACCTGAAGATAGGTGACCGGCGCCAGTGTCGAGGCATCGGCGAAGCGGTGGGCCAGCGTGGCGCAGATATGGCCGGCGGCGCCGAAGACCCCGATCAGCGCCATCAGCACCCAGCCCGCGGCAGTTGCCGGCCAGACCCAGACCGACAGGGCGACCGGCGTCAGGATCAGCGTCGCCATGCCGCTGGCCCAGAGCTGGCTGGTCGCGTTCGCCTCGATCCCGGCGATCTTGCGGGTGAGCACGAAATAGAGCGCGGCAAAACCGAGCCCGGTGACCGACAGAGCCATTGCGGGGTGAAAGCTGGCGCCCCAGGGCTGGATCACCACCATCACGCCGAGAAAGCCGGTGAGGATCGCGGCGAGGCGGCGGATGCCGATCCGCTCGCCGAGGATCGGGACCGACAGCGCCGAGATCACGATCGGCGCGGAAAAGTAGATCGCCGTGGTCACGGTGATCGGCAGGAACTTCAGCGCGTAGAAGTTGAAGATGGTGCTGAGCAGCAGCGCCGCCGAGCGCAGAAGCTGCAACCGCGGCACCTGCGAGCGGAAGGCGCCGGCCCCCTCGCGCGGCAGGAAGGTGACCAGCGCGGTCAGGAAATGCCCGGCGTAGCGGGCAAAGACCACCTGAAGCGCCGGCAGGCCCGAGACGATCAGCCATTTGGCCGAGGTGTCGATGCCGGTGAACAGAAGGACCGCGGCCGCCATGATCGCCAGCGCCCGCATCGGGCGATCCTCGCGCGGGCGGATCTCGGACCGGATTGGGGGCCGGCTCACCGCACCTTCTCTATATCATCCTCGAGAAACCAGCGCACGCTGTCGGCAAAGCTGGCATCCGCCCGAAAGCCGAGGGCAAGCGCCTTGTTCGGCACCACCCGGTTGCGCCAGCCCATGACGATCGCCTCGATCACCGGGTCATGGTTCCAGGTGATGCGGGAGGCCGGTTCCGGCCCCGCCACCAGGGTCATCGCCGCGATCATCGCGCCGACGGTATCGGTGCGGCCGGGCAGGTTGAGGCAGCGGTTGGGGCCGAAGGCGGCGCCGTCGAGCGTGGCGGCGTGGATCAGGTTGGCGATCACCGTGCGCGGCGCGCTGTGCCAGATCTCGTAGTCGCGACCGACCGGGCAATTGGCGCTGCCGCCCTGCATGGTGTCGCGAAAAATCGAGGACATGAAGCTTGAGGCGGCGGCATTGGCACGGCCGGGGCGGATCGAGACGGTGGGCAGGCGCAGCCCGCGCCCGTCGAGAAAGCCGCGCCGCGACATGTCGTTGAGCAGAAGCTCGCCGATCACCTTCTGGCTGCCGTAGGAGGTCTGCGGGTTAAGCTCCAGCCCGTCGGTGATGGTCAGCGGTTCCTCGCCGCCATGGGCCGCGACCGAAGAGGCATAGACCACGACCGGGCAGGTGCCGCCATGGCGGGCGGCCTGAAGGATGTTGAGCGTGCCGAAGAGATTGACCCTGAGGCCAAGGTCGAAATCGGCCTCGGCGGCGCCGGACACCACCGCGGCGAGATGGAAGATCACCGCGAAGGGCCGCGCGAAGACCGGCGCCAGCGCGGCTGCATCGGAGATGTCGCAGGCGGTGGCGGTGACCGGGAAGGGCGCGGGCGCCGGGGCGGCCGGGGTGGCGAGGTCGATCAGCACCAGTTCGCTGATCGCGCCGCCGCGCAGGTGGCCGTCGGCAGCCAGCCGGCGCGCCAGTTTCTGCCCGAGAAAGCCGCCGCCGCCGGTGATCAGGACCCGCATGATCCGCTATTCCTTCCCGCCGGGCGCCATGAAATCGACCATCTCGGGCACCATCCGGTCGCCCCAGCCGGCCGCCACCGCCGCCCCGAGTGCGCCGCGCGCCGCCCCCGACATCGCCGAGGCGGCGCCCATCGCCTCAGCCATCGCGGCGTAATAGCCGACATCCTTTGCGGCATTGGCCAAGGAGAAGGCCAGATCGATCTGCCCGTCGACGGCGTAGTTGCGGATGAAATCCATCATCCCCGAGCGCAGCGGCCCGGCCGCCATCACCCGGTAAAGGCTGTCGCGCGCGATGCCGGCACGGTCGGCCATGGCGAAGGCCTCGGACATGGCGCAGGCGGTGGTCATCGCGAAGAAGTTGTTGATCAGCTTGATCGTGTGGCCGGTGCCGAGCGGGCCGAGGTGAAAGACGTTCTCGCCGAGATCGTCGAGAACCGGGCGCACCCGGGCGAAGGCGGCCGCGTCGCCGGCGCCCATGATGTTCAGCTTGCCCTCGCGCCCGTGCGAGGGCGTGCGGCCGAGCGGCGCGTCAAGGTAATCGGCGCCGCGTGCCGTCAGTTCGGCCCCGATCCGGCGGGTGGAATCGGGCAGCGAGGTGCCAAAATCGATCACCACCGTGCCCTTGCGCACCCCGGCGACAAAGCCCGCCGGGCCGAAGGCGCGGTCCTCGACATGGGCCGAGGTGTCCATGCACAGCATGACGATGTCCGAGGCCGCCGCCAGGTCGCGCGCGGTCGCGGCCTCGGCCGCGCCGCGGGCGATCGCCGCATCGACCCCGGCGCGATTGCGATTGGCCAGAACGGTCAGCGCGTAGCCGCGCGCCTGCAACCGCTCGACCATCGCCGATCCCATCAGGCCAAGGCCGATGAAGCCGATTGCGGGTTTGGTCATGGCGGTCTCCTTCACAAGAACAGCGATACCATCGGCGGCCAGATCAAGAGCACCGAAAGCGCGAGGATCTGGATCACGATGAAGGGCAGGAAGCCCTTGAAGATGTCGGTCAGCGAGATATGCGGCGGCGCCACCGACTTCAGGTAGAAGGCGGCCGGGCCGAAGGGCGGCGACAGGAAGCTGACCTGCATGTTCATGCAGAACACCACCCCGAACCAGATCGCGACATGGCGCGGGTTCAACTCGCCGACAAAGCCCAGATCCGCGACCGGCAGTTTCAGCACGATCGGCAGGAACACCGGCATCACCAGCAGCACGATCCCGACCCAGTCCATCAGCGCGCCGAGGATGAGGAAGATCAGCATCATCACGAAGATGATCCCCATCGCCGGCATGTCCAGCCCGACGATCATGTTGGCGATATAGGTCGGCCCGCCGGCGATCGTGTAGGCGCCGGCCAGCGCGGTTGCCCCGATCGTCACCCAGATGATGGTGCCGGTCGATTTCAGCGTGCGCTTGAGACTGTCCCACAGCAGGGTGCCGGTCATCTCGCCGCGCAGGATCGCCACCACCGCCACCGCGACGACGCCCATGCCGGCGGCCTCGGTGATGCCGGTGATGCCGCCGTAGATCGACCCCAGAACCACGCCGATGACGATGATCGGCGCCACCAGCCCCTTGCCCATCGCCCAGGATTGCCTGAGCCGGTCGCGGCCAAAGCCGAAGAGGATCAGCCCGAGGCAGAGCGCCGCCGCGACGGCAAAGCCCAGCGCATGGCCCGGCGTGCCGAGCGTGATCAGGTCGACCCCCTCGCGAGCTGCGTTCTGCCCGGTGACGGTGAAGAACCCGGCCCGAAGCGCCAGCGCCGCACAGATCCCGCCGCCGATGGTCGCCAGGAAGGTCAGGAACAAAAGCCCCTTTTCGCCACCCTGCGGATCTGCCGGATCATCGGGCGGCAGCGGTGCCAGCGCCGGGTTCATCCGGGTGCGGATGATGATGTAGAGGATGAAGAAGCAGGCCAGCATGAAACCCGGCAGGAACGCGGCGGTGAACAGCGCCTTGATCGAGGTCTCGGTAATCAGCCCGTAGATGATCAGCACGATCGACGGCGGGATCATCGTGCCAAGGCTTCCCGAGGCACAGATCACCCCGATCGCCAGGTTCTGGTTGTAGCCAAGCCGCAGCATCTGCGGCAGCGCGATCAGGCCCAGGAGCACCACCTCGCCGCCGATGATGCCGGACATCGCCGCCATGATCACTGCCATGATCGAGGTGACGATGGCGATGCCGCCGCGGGTCCGCGAAAGCCAGACGTTGAGCGAGGAATACATCTCGCTGGCGATGCCCGAGCGTTCCAGCAGGTTGGCCATGAAGATGAACAGGGGTATCGAGATCAGGACGTAATCGGTCAAAAGCCCGTAGACCCGCTGCGCGAGGATGTTCAGCGGCCCGGTGCCGAAGGTGCCGAACAGGAAATCCGGCCCGAACTTCATGAACAATACACCGACCGCCAGCACCGCCGAGGCAAAGCCGAGCGGCATGCCGATCGCCAGCAGCACCAGCATCGCGATCAGCAGGATCAGCGAGATCGTCGAAATGTCGAACATTGCCTATCCCCGCCCCGATTTCAGCCGCTCGCCAAGCTCATGCACCATGTCCTCGACCTCGGCCTCGTCGATCACGGCGTGATGTTCGGGCCCCTTGTGCCAGTCGCTGACCAGATTGATCAGCGCCTGCACCGCCACCATCACGATGACCAGAAGGATCAGCGGTTTCAGCGTCGCCGGGATCGGCGGATCGAAGGCGGTGCCGAAGGTTTCCCAGCGCAGCAGCTTGTCATAGGCCTCGGTGAAGCCGCCCCAGATCATCATCGCCGCGAAGACCATGATCAGCAGGGTCGAGACGCTGTCGCAGGCGCGCTGCACGCCGCGCGGCAGAAGGTCGTAAAGCAGGTAGATGCGGATGTGGCTGCGCTGCTGCATCGCGTAAAGCCCGGCCAGCAGGAAGATCAGCCCGGCCATCCACAGCGACAATTCGTTGGCCCAGAGGGTCGGGCGCTCGAACACATAGCGCAGCACGACCTCATAGGTCATCACGCAGACCAGCGTCACGATCAAGAGCATCGTCACCCGGCCGAGAAACAGGCTGAGCCGGTCGAAAAGCCCGGTGGCCTGACCTTCCTGCGGCGCCGGGCGGATCGTCGCCACGCCCATCACCAGCGCCGCCAGGGCCAGCGCCGCGACGGCGAAATCGACGATGCCGGCGGGCGAAAAGCGCAAGCTCATCGCTTCGGCGGCAATCCCGGTGAGGATGAAGAATTTCGGCAGATACCAGGCAAGATAGGCCATCGCCGCCGTGAATGTCGCCGGCCAGACGACCTCTCTGACCGCATCGGATGCCCGCATCGGCCCATCCCCCCCCGCTGACGGATAAAGGCCGGGCGGGGCCTTTCGGCACCCGCCCGGCAGAGATGCAAGGATTACTGGGCGATCAGGCCAAGCTGGGTCAGGAAGGCGACATGGCTGTCGACCAGCGCCTTGGTCTCGGGGGTTTTTTCGGCCCAGACCTGCCACATCTTCTGCGCCGCGCCGCGGAAGGCGGCACGGTCCTCGGCCGACCAGTTGGTGATCTTGGTGCCCTTGGCCTCAAGTTCCGCCTTGGCGGCGAGGTTCTTGACCTCGAAGGTCAGCGCGGTCTGGAACGCCAGCTTCTGCATCGCGGTATCCATGATCCGCTTGTGCGCGTCCGACAGGCCGTCCCACTTGTCCTTGCGGCAGGCGAGGTGGTCCGACGGCATCGAATGGAAGCCCGGGAAGGTGGCGTTGCTCGCCACGTCGTAAAGCCCCATGCCGAGGTTGTTGGCCAGCCCCGAGGCGTCGGCACCGTCGATGATGCCGGTTTCCAGCGCGGTGAAGATCTCCTGGAAGTCCATCACGATCGGCTTGGCGCCGAGTTCGGCGAAGATCTCGGTCTCGAGCCCCGGCGGCGAGCGGAACTTCCAGTCCTTGAGGTCGGCGACCCCGGTGATCGGCTTGTTCGAGGCCAGGCTTTCCTGACCATAGACCCACCAGCCGACCAGCTTCATGTTGAAGGCATTGTAAAGCGCGTCGGCCGAATCAAAGCCGCCGTTGTAGAGCCAGGCATACTGCTGCCAGGGCGTGTCATAGCCGCCCATGATGTCGCCGACGAACTGGAAGGCGGGGTTCTTGCCGGTCTGGTAGGCACCGCCGGTCATGTCGCAGTCGATGATGCCCGAAGAGGCGGCGTCGAAGGTCTCGACCGTCTTGACCACCGAGGAGGAGTAGAACATCTCGATGGTCAGGTCGCCGCCCGACATGGTCTGCACGTCATCGACGAATTGCGCCGCCAGTTTGCCCGACACGGTTTCGGGCGCGTAATGGGTCTGGATGCGCAGGGTTTCGGCCGATGCCGGCAGGACGAATCCGGCCGCAACAAGCGCCGGGATCAGATAGGTGCGAATGGTCATGGTTCCTCCCTTGGTCATTGATTCGGCGGGGCTTTCCGGAAATCCTCCCGCGTCCCGCCACGCATGCTAAGGTCATGCCGCGATCAAGGCTATCGAAGTCGTCCCGATGACGCAACGATTTTGGTATACCAAAATTCGACGATCGCCCCCGGACACCGGGACGGCCCTTGAAAACAGGGGGAAATCCCCGGACACTGCGCAGCACTCAGGTGCCAAGGGATGGACCCGCAATGAACGACAACACGCTGGCCGAACAGATCGCCGACAGCCTTCGGCGCGACATCCTGCTCGGCCGCCTCGCCCCCGGTGCGCTGATCAAGGAGCGTGACAGTTCCGCCGGCCTCGGCGTCAGCCGCACGCCGCTGCGCGAGGCGATCCGGATTCTCGCCAGCGAAGGGCTGGTGACGCTGCGCCCGTCGCGCAGCCCGATCGTCGCCAATCCCTCGCTGAAAGAGATCACCGACGATCTGGTGGTGATGAACGCGCTTGAAATCCTTGCCGCGCGGCTGGCCTGCATGAATGCCACCGCCGGGGAACTGGACCGGATCACCGCGCTGCACGAAGAGATGCTGGCGATTTCCGATACCGCCGACGCGGTCAGCTACTTCGAGGTCGACATGGCCTTTCACCGCACCATCACCGCGGCCTCGCACAACCTGTCGCTGGCCGATACGCACCGGTCCTACATGGCGCGGCTGTGGCGGCCGCGGTTCCTGGCCGCCAGCCTGCGCCGCGACCGGCCGCGGGTCCTGCGCCAGCATGGCGACATCGTGCAGGGCCTGATCAGCCGCGACATGGGCCTGGTCAGCCGCGAGGTCGAAAGCCACACCCGCCATCTGGTGACCAACATCACCGACCTCTACGAGCGTCATCCGAACGGGCAACCCGGCGAAACCGTCACCGGCCAGGCCGCGATGGAACCGCCCCGCGACCCGGCGCTGCGGCCGCACTGACCGCCGCGCCCCGGCCGTTTCAGTTGACCGGGGTCAGCAGCGGCCGGCCGCCGAGGAAGGCGGCGATGTTGTCGCGCTGCAACTGGCCCATGCCCTTGCGCGTCTCGATCGTCGCGGAGCCCTGATGCGGCTGCAAGAACACGTTGCCGAGTTTCAGGAACCGCGGATCGAGCGCCGGCTCGCTGCGAAAGACATCAAGTGCTGCACCGCGGATCCGCCCCGCCTCCAGCGCCTCCAGCATCGCGCCCTCGTCGATGGTGCTGCCGCGCGAGATGTTGACGATTACCGCATCGGGGCCAAGCGCGTCGATCACCCGGGCCGAGACATAGCCCTCGGTCGCCTTGCCGCCGACCAGCGCGACGATCAGATAGTCGCAATGCGCCGCCAGCCCGGCCGGATCGCGGTGCCAGACCCAGCCCTCGGGCGTGTCCTTGGCGGCGCGCGAATGATAGTGGATCTGCATCTTGAAGGCGGCCAGCCGGTTGGCGATCTCGCGCCCGATCCGGCCCAGCCCCATGATCCCGGCGCGCGCGCCGCTCATCTTGCGGGCCAGCGGCGGGTCGCCACGCTCGGCCCAGCGACCCTTCGCCAGCCAGTCGGCATTGGCCATCATGTTGCGGCTGAAGGCCAGCATCATGCCGACCGCCAGATCGGCGACGTCATCGTTCAGCACATCGGGGGTGTTGGTCACCCGGATACCGCGCCGGGTCGCCGCAGCGACGTCGATCGCGTCATAGCCGACACCGTAATTCGCCACCAGCCCGAGCGCGGGCAGTTGCTCGAATGTCGCCGCGCCCAGCGGCCGGTGCCCCTGATAGGCCAGCGCCCGCACCGCGGCGCGCAGGTCCGGGGCGAGGCCGGCAATCGCCTCGGGCGCGCCCAGAAGGTGCAGATCATGACTGTCCCTCATCGCGGCAATGTCCCAGTCGCGGTAGCTGCCGATGGCGATCAGCGGGGTGCGGGTCATCGTGGTCTCCATCCTGATGCGACTCTGGTATACCGGATCGTCGCCGCGCCGCCAGCCCCGGATCGCCGGTGGCCGGGCCAAGCGATTGCCAAGGGCCGGGTCGAGGCGGCTTCCCACGGCCGGGCGGGCCGGCTAGGGTCGCGCCATGACCGACGGTGAACCCCATTCCGGCGATGCCTACAGGCCGGCGCAGATCGCGGCGCTGATCGAGGGCGCGGGCGTTGCCAAGGCAGCCCTGCCGGCGCCGCAGATGCTGGTGCTGGCGGTCCTTGCCGGGGCCTTCATCGGCTTCGGCGCTGCGGCCTACACGATGGTGATGACCGGCGCCGATCCGGGTTTCGGCCCGGCGCGGCTGCTGGGCGGCATGGTCTTTTCGCTGGGCCTGATCCTGGTGATCGTCGGCGGGGCCGAGCTTTTCACCGGCAATGCGCTGATGGTGATGGCGGCGGTCGACCGCCGGATCACCGCGGGCGCGCTCTTGCGCAACTGGGGCATCGTCTATCTTGGCAACCTGATCGGCGCGGCGGGGCTGGCGCTTGCCTTCGGCTTCACCGGCCTTCTCGACGGGCCGATGGGTGCCACGGCGGCGAAGATCGCCGAGGCCAAGGCGGCGCTGTCGCCGCTTGAGGCGTTCTTTCGCGGGGCCCTGTGCAACGCGCTGGTCTGCCTTGCGGTCTGGCTGACCTTCGCGGCGCGCACGGTGGCGGGCAAGATCCTTGCCATCCTCTGGCCGATCTCGGGCTTCGTGCTGCTCGGGCTCGAACATTCGGTGGCCAACTTCTATCTGCTGCCGCAAGGCATGCTGGCCGGGGCCGGGATCGGCGTGGGCGCGGTCCTGTCAAACCTCGTCTGGGTGACGCTCGGCAATATCCTGGGCGGGGCGGGCGGCGTGGCGCTGGCCTACCGCTTCGCCTATCTCGGGCCGGCCGGGCGCTGACCGGCCCGCTGGCCGCTGTCCGGGGCATGGTAACACTGTCACCGAATTTCCATTCGTCACCGCGCCGTTTCGCCCTATTCTCTGTCAAGACCTGTGGACAGGAGGATCAGATGAACCCCGTCGTCACCGCGTTCTTCGACGAAGCGACCTTTACCGTCTCATATGTGGTCAGGGATCCAGACTCGGATGCCTGCGCCATCATCGATTCGGTCCTGGATTTCGACAATGCCGCCGGGCGCACCGCGACCAAGTCGGCCGATGCGGTGATCGCCTTTGTCCGCGCCGGCGGCCTGAAGGTCGAATGGGTGCTGGAGACCCATGTCCATGCCGATCATCTGTCGGCGGCGCCCTACCTGCAACGCGAGCTCGGCGGCAAGATCGGCATTGGCGAGAATATCCGCGTGGTGCAGGACACCTTCGGCAAGGTCTTCAACGAAGGCACCGAGTTTCAGCGCGACGGCAGCCAGTTCGACCGGCTGTTCCGCGAGCAGGACCGCTTCGCGATCGGTGGGCTTTCGGGCTTCGTGCTGCATACGCCGGGTCACACGCCGGCCTGTCTGACCTATGTGATCGGCGATGCGGCCTTTGTCGGCGACACGCTGTTCATGCCCGATTTCGGCACCGCGCGCTGCGACTTCCCCGGCGGGTCGGCCGAGATGATGTGGCAGTCGGTGCAAAAGATCCTCGGCCTGCCCGAACAGACCCGGATCTTTGTCGGCCATGACTACAAGGCGCCGGGGCGCGAGGTCTTCGCCTGGGAAAGCACGGTCGGCGAGCAGAAGGCGCGAAACGTCCATATCGCCGGCAACACGATGGAAGGCTTTGTCCAGACCCGCGAGGCCCGCGACAAGACGCTGGGCATGCCGAAGCTGATCATCCCCTCGATCCAGGTCAACATGCGCGCCGGCCGGATGCCGCCGGCTGAAGACAATGGCACGGTCTACCTGAAAGTGCCGGTCGACAAGCTTTAGCAGGCTGCTGAAAAGGCCTTCGGGCAGTGTCTGGCGGGGAAACTTTTCCTGCCCCGCCATCTGATCCTGGCGCCGAGGGACGCGCCCGACCCTGGGGGGGCGCTTTGCCACGCCGGGGCTGCGGTGCTTTATCGCAGCCAGGCCACTCCAACCGTCGAGCAATTTGCGACATTGCAAGGCGCCCTCCCGCCGGGAGGGTCGGGCGCGGCCCGGGCTGGTCGCCCGGGCCCAAGTTTGTGGGAAGCGTGGCGACGCATGGTTTTGCGATCTCAGGGTTGAAAACGGCTGGAGGCGTGGCTTTTTCGGCAGCCTGTCCGCCGACGCGGTCCGGGCCGACGCCTGCCGGGCCTTGTCACCGGCGCGGGCAGGGCGCAGGCTTGCCCGGCCCCGAGTCGACATGGTGAATCCGAGCGGATGAGCGAAACCCTCGAACAGTCGCTTGCCCGCGCGGCACCCGACCTGCCGCCCGCCCTGCGCGCGGCAATCGCGGCACGGTCGCGGCGGGTGCGGGTCGGCGACGGCTATCGGCTGTTCGGCCCCGGCGACCGGTCCGAGAATTTCCTGATCCCGCTGTCGGGCACGGTGCGGGTTGAACATATGGGGCCGGGCGGCCGGTCGGTCGTGCTCTATCGCGTCGCGGTCGGCGAAAGCTGCGTGATGACCACCTCCTGCCTGCTGTCGGGCGCCGATTACGCGGCTTACGGCTATGCCGAGGGCGATGTCGAGGCGCTGGCGCTGCCGGCCAGGGCCTTTCGCGACCTGGTCGAGCAGGACCCGGCCTTTCGCAGCCTCGCGCTTGGCGTCTTTTCCCAGCGCATCATCGAACTGGTCGATGTGATCGACGAGTTGCTGCTGCACCGGGTCGATCTGCGCCTTGCCGGCTGGCTGGTCGAACGCGGTGGCGGCGAGGCGACGATCGGCATCACCCATCAGGCGATCGCCGCCGAACTTGGCACCGCGCGCGAGGTCGTGTCGCGCATCCTCAAGGAATTCGAGCGCCGCGGCTGGGTCGGCCTCAACCGCGGCGAAATCCGGCTTCTGGACCCCGACGCGCTTGGCCGCTTTGCGGCGAACCGCTGAACCGGCCGGGCGCGGGGGCCCGCGCCGCATTTTCTTTTGCGCGATGGTGACCAGGTCACAGACCGGCGGCGCCCGGGGCGCGACACTGGCCCGGCAAACCCATCGAGTGGAGAATCGCGATGAAACTGACCGCCAATGTCGGCACCGCCGACCGCATCCTGCGCATCATTCTCGGCCTTGCGCTGATCGGCCTGACGCTTTCGGGCCAGATCGGGCTCTGGGGCTGGATCGGCCTCGTGCCGCTGGTCACCGCCTTCATGAAGTTCTGCCCGGCCTATGCGATCCTCGGGATGAAGACCTGCAAGGACTGCTGAGGCGGCAAGAAAGGAGATTAGGATATGTTCAGAACCCTGTTGATGGCCGCAGCGGTCGCGCTTGCGACCGTGTTGCCGGCCGCGGCCGAACCGATCCGCTCGACGGTCGACGCCGCCGCCCTGTCGGACGCCAAGGCGACGCCGCTCGGGCTTTACCTGACGCCGGCCGATGCCGCGGCGGCGATCGCGGCCGATCCCGGCATCGTCTTCGTCGACGTGCGCGACCCGATCGAGGTCTCCTTTGTCGGCCATGCCGAAGGCACCGACGCGGTGGTGCCGGTCGAGCTGGCGACCCACCGGTTCAACGACAAGGGCGGCGATTACGCGATGGCCGCCAATCCCGGCTTCGTCGCCGAGGTCACGGCGCTGATGGCGCGCGAGGGCAAGGGCAGGGATGACCCGGTCTTCCTGATCTGCCGCTCGGGCAACCGCTCGGCCGCGGCCGGCCGGATGCTGATCGAGGCCGGCTTCACCAATGTCTGGAACCTTGTCGAGGGCTTCGAGGGTGATCGCGACAAGGCCAGCGGCCACCGCGACACGAACGGCTGGCGCAATGCCGGGCTGCCCTGGTCCTACAAGCTTGCCGCGACCCAGGCCTGGCAGCCGGCCGCCGGCAACTGAGCCGGCCCGGCCCGCCCTTGCCAAGATCGCCCGGGTTGGCTATAGGGCGCCTCTCGATATCCGCACGGCCGGCCGAAGTGGCATGCCGAGTCGTGCGTTCACTTCTGACCCAGGAGATGAAAATGCCCAAGATGAAGACCAAGTCTGCCGCCAAGAAGCGGTTCAGCATGACGGCCTCTGGCCGTGTCAAATCCGGTGTCGCCGGCAAGCGTCACGGCATGATCAAACGCTCGACGGACTTCATCCGCAAGGCGACCGGCACGATGCTGCTGAGCGCCGCGGATACCAAGATCGTCAAGAAATACATGCCCTACGATCGCTGAGGAGGCTGAACCATGTCCCGTGTCAAATCCGGCGTCGTTACCCATGCCCGCCACCGCAAGGTGATCAAGAAGGCCAAGGGTTATTACGCCGCCCGCTCGACCAATTTCCGCACCGCCACCCAGGCGGTCGACAAGGCGATGCAATACGCCACCCGTGACCGCAAGACCCGCAAGCGCAACTTCCGCGCGCTGTGGATCCAGCGGATCAACGCCGCGGTGCGCGCGATCGACGAAAGCCTGACCTATTCGCGCTTCGTCAACGCCCTCGGCCTTGCCGGGATCGAGGTCGACCGCAAGGTTCTGGCCGATCTTGCGGTGCATGAGCCGGCCGCCTTCGGCGCCATCGTCGAAAAGGCGAAGGCCGCGCTCGCGTAAGCCCTCACCGAAGAGGGACAGCACAACCCCGCGAGTGGCCTGACCGGCCGTCGCGGGGTTTTTCTTTGCCGCCTTGCAATGGCGGGGGGCTGTGGGTAGCACGAGGGCCGGAAAGGTCCGGAGGATCAGATGGACGGTTTGGACGCGCTGAAGGGCAAGTATCTTGCCGGCATATCCGGGGCGGGCGACGAGGCCGCGCTCGAGGAATTGCGGGTCGCGGCGCTGGGCAAGAAGGGTGAGATCAGCCTGAAGATGCGCGACCTTGGCCAGATGGACCCGCAGCTGCGGCAGGCCGCCGGGGCGGCGCTGAACCGGCTGAAGGACGAGATCGACGCGGCACTCAGGGCCAAGAAGGCGGCCCTTGCCGATGCCGCCCTTGACCAGCGGCTGCGCGCCGAATGGCTGGATGTGACGCTGCCCGGCCGGCCGCGTAGGGCTGGCACGATCCATCCGGTCAGCCAGGTCACCGAGGAGGTGACCGCGATCTTCGCCGACATGGGCTTTGCCGTCGCCGAGGGCCCGCAGATCGAGAGCGACTGGTTCAACTTCGACGCGCTGAACATCCCGCCCGAACACCCCGCCCGGCAGGAGCATGACACCTTCTTCATGGCGCGGGCGCAAGGCGACCCCCGCCCGCCGCATGTGCTGCGCACCCATACCAGCCCGGTGCAGATCCGCGCCATGCAGGCGACGGGCGCGCCGATCCGGGTGATCGCGCCCGGCCGGGTCTACCGGATGGACATGGACCAGACCCACACCCCGATGTTCCATCAGGTCGAGGGGCTGGCGATCGACCGCGACATCTCGATGGCGAACCTGAAATGGGTGCTGGAGGAGTTCTGCCGGGCGTTCTTCGAGGTGGAGAGCGTGGAGTTGCGCTTTCGCGCCTCGCATTTCCCCTTCACCGAACCCTCGGCCGAGGTCGATATCCGCTGTTCCTGGGACAAGGGGCAGCTGCGGATCGGCGAGGGCGACGGCTGGATGGAGATTCTCGGGTCGGGGATGGTGCATCCTAAGGTTCTCGCTGCGGCGGGGGTGGACCCGGGCGTTTGGCAGGGCTTTGCGTTCGGCATGGGCATCGACCGGCTGGCGATGCTGAAATACGGGATTCCGGATTTGCGGGCGTTCTTCGAGAGCGATTTGCGGTGGTTGAGGCACTACGGGTTCGCGGCGTTAGATATGCCGACGGTGAGCGGGGGGTTGTCGAGGTGAGAGGGTCTATTCGCAGAGGGCCGTTGCAGCATGTCGAATGAAGAACTCGACAGATGGGTGAATTCGGCGCGGCGAAGGTCGCGAGAAAACTCCGACGCGATAGACTTTTTTACTCGCAACGGAAACATGTCGGGCGCGTTTGGAACCTTGCGCCAGGAGCTTGATACACTAGTGCGGGCAATGTTTTTGCTTCGGCAAAGTACTGACGTCAGACGGGTTCTAATCTCTCAGACCTTAGCTGGAGAACGATGGCGACTACCAAATGGAGAATTCATTACCGATCGGACCCTGGTTGATCTAGCGTCGAAACTCAATGGCTGGTCGGAATATGTATACAAGCTCGGATGCGCGTTCATCCACTTATCAGACCTGCACTCGGGTGAAGATGTGGGGCTCGCGGTCAGACTTTCCCAAGAACAAGCCGACGATATAAGGCGATACGTCAGACAATATCACTGCGTAGAGATATCGAATGAAGTTCGGCTCGCGGAGTTGTTCGATGTTGCGCCATGCGTATTCCGCAAGATTTCTGGCAATCTAGGTCGTTACCTAGACTACATCACCGACGACAAACTCGACATCGTTTGAATGAGCTTCGGAGTTCATCAAATGATTTATGAATGAAGCGAGACTAAAAAATGAAATTCACCCTCTCCTGGCTGAAAGACCATCTCGACACCGGGGCCAGCCTCGACGAGATCACCTATGCCCTCACCGACCTCGGCCTCGAGGTCGAGGCGGTCGTGGACCGCGCCGCGCGCCTGAAATCCTTCACGCTGGCGAAAGTCCTTCATGCCGAGCAGCACCCAGACGCCGAACGCTTGCGGGTCTGCCGGGTGCTGACCGACGAGGGCGAAAAGCAGATCGTCTGCGGTGCGCCGAACGCGCGGGAAGGCATCACGGTGGTCCTCTGCAAGCCCGGCGACTACGTGCCGGGGATCGACGTGACCCTTGGTGTCGGCCGGATCCGCGGTGTCGAGAGCCACGGCATGATGGCCTCGGAACGCGAGCTGGAACTTTCCGACGAACATGACGGCATCATCGAGCTTCCCTCGGGCGAGGTGGGCGAGAGGTTCGCCGACTGGCTTGCCGCGAACCGCCCCGAGACGGTCGACCCGATGATCCACATCAAGGTCACGCCGAACCGCCCCGATGCGCTGGGCGTGCGGGGGATCGCCCGCGATCTGGCGGCGCGCGGGCTGGGGACGCTGAGGCCGCAGGAGGTCGAGCCGGTCAAGGGCGGCTTCCAAAGCCCGGTCGGGGTGGCGATCGACCCCGCCCTGAAGGCCAAGGGCTGCCCGCTTTTCGCCGGGCGGCTGATCCGCGGGGTGAAGAACGGGCCGAGCCCCGCCTGGCTTCAGGCGCGGCTGAGGGCGATCGGCCTCAGGCCGATCTCGGCCCTTGTCGACATCACCAACTTCTTCACCTTCGACCAGAACCGGCCGCTCCACGTCTTCGACGCGGGCAAGGTCGCGGGAAACCTGCGCATCCACCCGGCGCAAGGCGGCGAGGAACTGCTGGCGCTTGACGGCAAGACCTATGTCGCTGGTCCCGGGATGATGCTGATTTCCGACGACACCGGCCCGCAAAGCATCGCCGGCATCATGGGCGGCGAGCCCTCGGGCTGCACCGGCGATACCGTCGATGTCTTCGTTGAAAGCGCCTTCTGGGATCCGATCACCATCGCCGCGACCGGGCGCAGCCTGCGCATCCATTCCGATGCCCGCTACCGGTTCGAGCGCGGGGTCGACCCGGCCTTCACCCTGCCGGGGCTGGAGCTTGCCACAAGGATGATCCTTGATCTGTGCGGTGGCGAGGCCTCAGGGGTGGTTGTCGACGGGGCGGTGCCCGATACCGCGCGCGCCTACCGGCTGGACCCGGCGCGGGTCATCAGCCTGGTCGGCATGGACATCCCCGAGGCCACGCAGCGCACGACGCTTCAGGCGCTGGGCTTTGTGCTGGCGGGCGACATGGCAAGCCCGCCAAGCTGGCGGCCCGATGTGCTGGGCGAGGCCGACCTGATCGAGGAAGTGGCGCGGATCGCGTCGCTGACCAAACTTCAGGGCAGGCCGATGGGCCGGGCGCGTCCGGGGGTGCCGAAGCCGACGCTGACCCCGATGCAGATGCGCGAGCGGGCGGCGCGGCGCACCCTGGCGGCGCTGGGCTACAACGAATGCGTCAGCTATTCCTTCATCGATGCGACCTCGGCGGCGCTGTTCGGTGGCGGCGCCGAGGCGACGCGGCTGGAAAACCCGATCTCGTCCGAGATGACCCATATGCGGCCCGGCCTTCTGCCGGGGCTGCTCATGGCGGCGGCGCGCAATCAGGCGCGCGGCTTCATGGATCTTGCCGTTTTCGAGGTCGGGCCGGTCTTTGCCGGCGGCGAACCCGGCGAGCAGAGCCTCGAGGCGACCGGGCTTCTGGTCGGCGCGACGGCACCGCGCGATCCTTTCGGCACACGCCGGCCGGTCGATCCTTATGATGCCAAGGCCGATGCCGAGGCGGTTCTGGCAGCGATTGGCGCACCCCGGAAGGTGCAGATCAACCGCAAGGTGGCGCCCTGGTGGCATCCCGGCCGCTCGGGCGTGATCGGCCTTGGCCCCAATGCCATCGCCACCTTCGGCGAGGTCCATCCGAAGATCCTGCGCGCGATGGATGTGAAGGGCCCGGCGGTGGCCTTCACCGTCTTCGTCGAGGCGGTGCCCTTCGCCAAGTCCCGCACCACGACCCGGCCGGCATTGGGGCATTCGGACCTTCAGGCGGTGGAACGCGATTTCGCCTTCGTCGTCGATCGCGAGGTCGAGGCGCTGGCGCTGGTCAATGCAGCACTGGGCGCCGACAAGGCGCTGATCGAGGCGGTCTCGGTCTTTGACCAGTTCACCGGCGAACGGGCCGAGGCGCAGATGGGGGCGGGCAAGAAGTCGCTTGGCCTGACCGTCCGGCTGCAACCGCGCGACCGCACCCTGACCGACGAAGAGATCGAGGCGGCAAGCGCGAAGATCGTCGAGAAAGTTGCGAAGGCGACCGGCGCCAGCCTGCGCGGCTGAGGCCGGGCGGGCAGGGCGACGGGGCGCCGCGCCCGGCCGGGGTCAGCCCTTCGGCGCCACCCGGGCGTTGCGCGTCGCGATCAGCTTGAGGCGCAGCGCGTTCAGCCGGATGAAGCCGGCCGCGTCCTTCTGGTCGTAGGCGCCGGCGTCTTCCTCGAATGTGACGTGCTTTTCGCTGTAAAGCGAATGGTTGGACCAGCGCGCGACGGTGCGGGCCGACCCCTTGTAAAGCTTCACCCGCACCGTGCCGGTGACATGGTCCTGGCTCTTGTCGATCAGCGCCTGCAGCATCTCGCGCTCGGGGCTGAACCAGAAGCCGTTGTAGATCAGCTCCGCATAGCGCGGCATGATGCTGTCCTTCAGATGCCCGGCGCCGGCATCGAGGGTGATCTGTTCGATCCCGCGATGCGCTTCCAGCAGGATCGTGCCGCCCGGGGTCTCGTAGATGCCGCGCGACTTCATTCCGACGAAGCGGTTTTCCACAAGGTCAAGCCGGCCGACGCCGTGCCGCCCGCCGATCTCGTTCAGCCGGGTCAGGATGGTCGCCGGGCTCATCGCCACGCCGTCGATCGCCACCGCATCGCCACGCTCGAAGGTGATCTCGACCATTTCCGGCTGGTCGGGGGCCTGTTCGGGATCGACGGTGCGCTGATAGACATAATCGGGCGCCTCGTCGCCCGGGTTTTCCAGAACCTTGCCTTCGGACGAGGTGTGGAGCAGGTTGGCATCGACCGAAAACGGCGCCTCGCCGCGCTTGTCGCGGGCGATCGGGATCTGGTTCGCCTCGGCGAATTCCAGAAGCCGGGTGCGGCTGGTCAGGTCCCATTCGCGCCACGGCGCGATGACCCGGATCGCCGGGTCCAGCGCATAGGCCGACAGCTCGAAGCGGACCTGGTCATTGCCCTTGCCGGTCGCGCCATGCGCCACCGCATCGGCGCCATGCTCATGCGCGATCCGCACCAGATGCTGCGAGATCAGGGGCCGCGCGATCGAGGTGCCGAGCAGATAGAGCCCCTCGTAAAGCGCGTTGGCCCGGAACATCGGAAAGACGAAATCGCGCACGAATTCCTCGCGCACATCGACGATATGGATGTTTTCCGGCCTGATCCCCAGCAGGATCGCCTTCTGGCGCGCGGGCTCCAGTTCTTCGCCCTGGCCGAGGTCGGCGGTGAAGGTCACCACCTCGCAGCCATATTCGGTCTGCAGCCATTTCAGGATGATCGAGGTGTCGAGACCGCCGGAATAGGCAAGGACGACTTTCTTCGGGGCGGTCATGGGCAGCCTCTTTGCGCCGGGGAGGGATCGGGCTGCGGTCTAGTCGGTTTTCGCCGGACCGGCAAGGCCGGCGCAGTGCGGCGTCACAGGCCCATCCGGCGGCGAAAGGCGTCAAGCTCCGGCCCCTCGGGCGGCGCGCCGTTCCAGGCGGTGACCAGCGCGCTGTCCTCGGCCGCGCGCGCCGCTTGCAGATCGGCCCGCGACCGGTCGGCGACCCGGCCCGCCGCGATCACCGCATCGGCATGGCGCAGCGCAAGCGCCTGCGCCTCGATTCGGCGCGCAACGAACAGCCGCGCCGCCGCCGCCTCGGCGGCAAGCACCCCGCGCAGCGGATCATCAGTCGTGGCGGGCAGGGCCGACACCTCGGCCTCGATCGCGGCCAGATCGCGGCCGGAGTAGCTGCGCATGACCTGATCCAGCCGCAGTTCGGCGACAGCCAGCGCCAGCCGCGCCGCCGTCAGCGCCGCTTCGGCCTCGGACCAGCGCGCCGCCGCCTCGGCCGTCCGGATCGCCGCACGGCGATAATCGGCGTTGCGCATCATCCGGGCCGTCGGCACCGGAAAGGCCGGCGCATCGGGCAGGCCGAGAACCGCCATTGGCGGCGCCACCGCAACCGGCGGTGCATCGCCGCCGGCAGGCCCCGCCCGGTCGCGTCGCGCGCCGGCCGCCTGCCTTTGCGGCAACTGCGCGACAAAGCGCTGCGCCGCGCGCAGCCGGTCCTGGCGGCCGTAAAAGACGAATCGGTCCGCGCGCTGCGCGGCAAAGGGATTGTGGCGCCGGACCGCGCCCGACGCATCCTGCGCAAACCCGTGGTCCGGTGCGGCAATGCCCGCGACAAGCGCCAGAACGGCACCGGACAGGGTGGAAATCGCGGCACTCATCGCAGCCCCCCGAAGGCTCCGGCCCGCATTCGGGCCGGATCGGCAGGGCTGATCATAGCCGATTTTCGCGCAAAAGTCCCGCCCCGATCGCTGCCGGGGCGGGGCTGTCAGCCGTCAGAGGCCAAGCTGGTCGCGGACGTAATCCACCGCCGCATCCGACAGCACGCGCCCGTTCGACGCCGACATGAGCGCGTCACTCTCGGCGATCTCGGCACCCGCCAGCGTCGTCTCGGCATCGCTGATCGCCGTCCCGGCCGCCGCAAGGTCGGTGGTCGCATCGGTCACCGCGGCCTCGGCGATGGCGCGCTCGGCCTCGAAGTCCACCGCCGCGACACGCTCGGCGTCAAGCGCGTCGAACTGGCTCTGGAAGTCCGGCGCCGCCGGATCGAGCTTGGCGATATCGGCATCGATATCGGCCACCGGCCGGCCGGCATAGCCCGCATCCAGAGCGTCGAGGTCCGACAGTGCCTGGTTCAGCGCCGCTTCCGCGTCGCTCTGCGCGGTCTGCGCATCGGCCAGCGCCTCGCCGGCGGCGATTGTGCCCAGGGCTGCCTCGCGATAGGTGGCGATCCGGCCAACCTGGCTGTTGGGGCTGGCATTGGCCAGCGCATTGGCATTGGCGTGAACCGCGTTCAGGCCCTTCAGTTCGGATGCGAGCGCGCCATGGGCATTCTTCGCCGTGGCGGTGCCGTCAAGGCTGGTCGGGGAAAGCCCCTTGGCCTTGGCCTTGACCTTGGCATCGGCCTTGGCCGCCTTGAGCGACCCGCCCGAGGGCGATTTGGCCTTGGCGCTGCCACCGGCCTTGCCGGCCGACTTGTCCGCGCTCTTGCCGCCGCCATTGCCGCCACCGTTGCCGCCACCGTTGCCACCACCGTTGCCGCCGCCATTGCCGCCACCGTTGCCGTTGTTGGCATAGGCCGCATCCGCGCCGATTCCCGGCAGATTGGCCCCAAGCGGCCCCAGCACCAGCGCCGATACCCCCAGCATCAGTGCAAATGTTCTTGTCGCAACCCTCATCAGGCCCTCCGGTCTGTCCGCCCCGCCACCCATCTCGGACCATGGAACGCCAGCAATATGACGAAATTTCGGCATTGCGGCAAATTTTCGGCACGGGCAGGTGGAATTGACAGCGCGGGCACGGCATGGGACATGCGGCGAGCGCGCAATTCAAAGGTTTCCCGATGAACGGCCTCAGTCTCTTTCAGCACTCCTTGCGCCAGGTCACCGGCAATTTCGCCGCGGCGATCCGGATCTCGGCGCTGCTGTATCTGGCCCAGGTCGCGGTCGGCACGCTGATCGACCTGCCCCTCTTGACCGACGAGGCCGCGATGCGCAGCGCGATCGAGGGCGGCACGTTCCCCTGGGGCAAGCTGGTGCTGATCGTCGTGGTGGCGGTGGTGTCGAACCTGTGGATCGCTGTCGCCTGGCACCGCTTCGTGCTGCGCGTCGAGATGCCCGCATCGCTGGTCCCGGCGTTCCACGGCGGCGCGATCCTGGCCTACTTCGGCCGGATGATCGCGATCGGCCTCGTGCTGGCGGTGCCGATGATGGCGCTGATGGCGCTGACCGGGCCGGTCGCGGTGACCGGCGGGCCGATGGCCAGGCTGGCCACCGTGCTGGTCGTGGCGGTGCCGGTTTCCACGCTTTTCTTCCGCATCGGGGCGATCCTGCCGGCCGCGGCGCTCGACCAGCCGCTGAAACTGGCCGAGGCGTGGCGGCGGACCGCCGGCGCCACCCCGGCGCTGGCCGGGCTGGCCTTGCTGTTTCTGGGCGCAAGCCTCGCCATCGATCTGCCGGCCACGGCCCTGCCGCAAGGATCGGTGCCACAGCTGGTCTGGCTGGGGCTGACCGGATGGGTCAAGGCGATGGTCGGGATCAGCGCCCTGACCACGATCTATGGCCATTACATCGAAGGCCGGGCGCTGCGCTGAGCCGGCGCCCGGCCGCGACCATTGCCCCGGAGGGGACGCCGATGACCACCTTTGCCGCCCGGGCCCGCCGGGCCACCGCCGCGCTGCGCGATCTCTTCGAGCCGACACCCCTGCAGCGCAACGATCATCTGTCGCAGCGCTTTGATGCGGATATCTGGCTCAAGCGCGAGGATCTGACGCCGGTGCGCAGCTACAAGCTGCGCGGCGCCTATACCGCGATGCGCGCGGTGCTGGCGGAAGGCCGGGGTGCCGGGCATTTCGTCTGCGCCAGTGCCGGCAATCACGCCCAGGGCATGGCCTTCGCCTGCCGCCATTTCGCGGTTCGCGGCACGGTCTTCATGCCGGTGACGACACCGCAGCAGAAGATCGCGAAGACCCGCAGCTTTGGCGGCGACCATGTCGAGATTCGCCTGGTCGGCGACTATTTCGACCAGACCCTGGCGGCCGCGCAATCCTTCTGCGCCGAGGCCGGCGCGCATTTCCTGTCGCCGTTCGACGACCCGGACGTGATCCTCGGACAGGCCGGCGTCGCGGTCGAAGTCCTCGACCAGATGGGCCGGGCGCCCGATCTGGTGATCCTGCCGGTCGGTGGTGGCGGGCTGGCGGCGGGGGTCACCGACTATCTGGCTGCGGCCGCGCCGCAGACCCGGCTGCGCTATGTCGAGCCGGTCGGCGGCGCCAGCCTGACCGCGGCCCTTGCCGCCGGCGAACCGGTGACGCTGGCCCGGGTCAACAGTTTCGTCGATGGCGCGGCGGTCGCGCGGATCGGCGCATTGCCCTTCGCGCGGCTGGCCGGCACCGACCCCGCCGATGTGCTTGTGGCGCCAGAGGACCGGATCTGCATCACCATGCTCGAGATGCTGAATGTCGAGGGGATCGTGCTGGAGCCGGCCGGCGCGCTTGCCGTCGATGCCCTGCCCGAACTGGCCGGGGCGATCCGCGGCCGCACCGTGGTCTGCGTGACCTCGGGCGGCAATTTCGACTTTGAAAGGCTGCCCGAGGTCAAGGAGCGCGCCCAGCGCCACGCCGGCCTGAAGAAATACTTCATCCTGCGCATGCCGCAGCGTCCCGGTGCGCTGCGCGAGTTTCTGGCCATGCTGGGTCCGGATGACGATATCGCGCGCTTTGAATATCTGAAGAAATCGGCCCGCAACTTCGGCTCGGTCCTGATCGGGATCGAAACCGGCGCGGCGGCGAACTTCGCCGCGCTTCGGGCGAAACTCGATGCCGCGGCTTTCACCTACCGCGACATCACCGATGACGAGGCGCTGGCCGAGTTCCTGGTCTGATCGCGGTCAGGCCGCCGAATGGACCTGTGCCCCCCTTGCCGCCAACCCGGCCATGAAGGCCGATTTGGATCCGGCGTAGCAGTCGGCCACGGCGCGCAGATCAACTTCGGCCCCGCGCCCGGCGGCGGCGCGCCGCTCGCCGTCCTGGCAGATCGCGCCGAAGCCGACAAAACCGAGGTTCCAGGCGCTGCCTTTCAGGAAATGCAGATCCTGTTCCAGCGTCGCGACATCGGGCGCCGACAGCAGCCGCATCATCACGCCTTCGACCTCGTCGAGGAACAGTTCCACAATCTCCGACAGCCCGTCGCCGCCGATTTCCGAGCGCAGTTCCTCCACGCGAGTCCAGTCGATCATCACCACCTCCACCAGGCACCACCCCGGCACCGGGCATCATCCTAGGCGCCGGGCCTTACCCGGGGGTTAACCCCGGCCGGCCCTTACCCCGCCGCGCCGGCATCCGGCGACGTTCAGCCGGTCTTAACCCGGTGGGCATAGACCTGCCGGACGGGCCCTCGCGGGGCCGCATGAAGGGTTGTCGGGTGTCGGGTCCGGAACGTCACATCGCAAAGGCTGCGCCGGCGTCCCCCGCCGGATGCCTTCGCCATGTCATGGTGGTCGATGACAGCCGCGTGCAGCTGAAGATCCTGTCGGCCCAGCTTGCCCGCGCCGGCTATGCGGTGACCGAGGCGCAGTCGGCCGAGGCGGCCCTTGCGCTTTGCGCGCGCGATGCGCCCGACCTGATCATCTCGGACTGGATGATGCCGGGGATGTCCGGGCTTGATTTCTGCCGCGCCCTGCGCGCCGCGGAAGACGGCAAATACACCTATTTCATCCTGCTCACCTCGAAAACCGAATCGGCCGAGGTGGCGCGCGGTCTCGATGTCGGGGCGGATGACTTCCTGACCAAGCCGGTCAGCGGCGACGAATTGCGCGCCCGCATCGCCGCCGGCGAACGCATCCTGAGGATGCAGCGCGAACTGACCGACAAGAACCAGCTTCTGTCGGTGACGCTGGACGAGTTGCAGGAGCTTTACGACTCCGTCAACCGCGACCTGCTCGAGGCGCGCAAGCTGCAGCAAAGTCTGGTGCGCGAACGCCATCGCAATTTCGGCAATGCCGAGGTCAGCCTGCTGTTGCGTCCCTCGGGCCATGTCGGCGGCGACCTGGTCGGCTTTTTCCCGATCAACGCGCGCCGGGTCGGGTTCTTCTCGATCGACGTGTCGGGCCACGGCATCACCTCGGCGCTGATGACGGCGCGGCTGGCGGGCTATCTGTCGGGCAATTCGCCCGAACAGAACATCGCGCTGATGCTGACCGAATTCGGCATCTACGACGCCCGCCCGCCCGCCGACCTTGCTGCGCAACTGAACCGCGTCGTCCTGCGCGAGATGGAGACCGAGAACTACTTTACCCTGGCCTATGCCGATGTCGACCTGATCTCGGGCCGGGTCGCGATGGTGCAGGCCGGCCATCCGCATCCGGCGATCCTGCGCGCCGGCGGCGAGATCGAATACCTCGGCGGCGGCGGCCTGCCGATCGGCCTGCTGGAAGCTGCCGAATACGAGACGGTCGAGGCGCAGCTTGCCCCCGGCGACCGGCTGTTCCTGATGTCGGACGGCATCACCGAGGCCGAGGATGCCGAGGGTCGCCAGCTTGGCGAAGACGGTCTGTGCCGGCTGATCGGGCGCTGCGACGGCCTCGGCGGGCAGGCCTTTCTCGAGGCGCTGGTCTGGCATCTCGGCGACTATGCCGCCGGCGACTTCACCGACGATGTCTCGGGCGTCTATTTCGAGTTTCACGGCGCCAAGGACAATGCCGGCTGATGCCGGCGCAGGGCCTGGATCAGGAAATGCCGGTCGCCCGGATTGCCGACCAGTGCTGCCGCCTGCGCCGCCCCGACCCAGACCGCGCGATGGCCGGGCTCGCTTGGCGCGCCAAGCCGCAGCACCGGCCGCGCCAGATAGATGGTGCACAGCTTTTCCGCCCAGCGGTCGTATTCCGGCATATAGGCAAAGCGGCGAAAACAGCCGATCCGGCGCGGCCCGGCGATCGTCCAGCCGGTTTCCTCGCGCACCTCGCGGTGCAGGGCGGCCAGGGGTGATTCCCCCGGATCGACCCCGCCGCCGGGCAGCTGGAACTCCGGCTCTGGCGCCTCCTGATGGGTCAGAAGCACCGCGCCGGCCCGCCACAGCACCGCATAGGCGCCGGGCCGCGGCCGATAATGCTGGTCGCGCTGCGGTGGCGCACCGAATCGCCTGATCATGCTGCCCCCTCCGGAGCGCCGGTTGCCCCGAACCTGCGGACGGGGTATGCCAGTGCCCCGGCCACAAGGAAAGCCCATGACCCGCCTCGCGCAGATTGCCTGGGACGATACCGTCCTGCCGTTCCAGCTTGACCGCCCGGACATCCGTGGCCGGGTGGCGCGGCTTGACGGTGTGCTTGACCGGATCCTGGCGCAACATGATTATCCGGCCGTGGTCGAGGCGCTGGTGGCCGAGGCCGCGCTGCTGACCGCGATGATCGGCCAGACGATCAAGCTGCGCTGGAAGCTGTCGCTTCAGGTGCGCGGCAACGGGCCGGTGCGGATCATCGCCACCGATTTCCACGCCCCGGCCGAACCGGGCGCCCCGGCGCTGATCCGCGGCTGGGCCTCATACGACGCGGACCGGCTTGATCCGACGCGCCCCGGGTTTGACCAGATCGGCAGCGGATATTTCGCGATCCTGATCGATCAGGGGCCGGGGACCACGCCCTATCAAGGCATCACGCCGATCGCCGGCGGCTCGCTTGCCGCCTGCGCCGAGACCTATTTCGCCCAGTCCGAGCAGATCGCCACCCGCTTCGCGCTGTCCTTCGGCCGCTCGCGTCTGGCCGGCGGTGACGAGGGCTGGCGCGGCGGTGGCGTGATGCTGCAGCACATGCCCAAGGCCTCGCCGCTGGCGGATACCGCGCCGGGCGGGTCGGGTGATGGCGGGCTTCTGGCGGCGGATGATTTCCTTGACGGCGACGAGGGCGAGAACTGGACCCGCGCCAATCTTCTGCTCGACACCGTCGAGGAGGTCGAACTGATCGGCCCCACCGTCCAGCCGACCGAGCTTCTGGTGCGGCTTTTCCATGAAGAGGGGCCGCGGGTCTTCGATGCCCAGCCGGTGCGCTTCGGCTGCACCTGCTCGCCCGACAAGGTGCGCCAGAGCCTGTCGATCTATTCGGCCAAGGACATCGCCCACATGACCACCGAGGCCGGCATCGTCACCGCCGATTGCCAGTTCTGCGGCGCGCATTACGAATTCGACCCGGCCACGCTTGGCTTCGAGGCGGCGCCGCAGGCCGGGCCGGCGGGCGCGCGGCCCGATGAAGGGGGCGGTGGTGCCGACTGACACCTTCGCCGCGATCCGCCGCGTCCTGGCGCATCCCGGTCGCGACACCTCGGATTACGATCTCAACCCCGCAACCCGGCTTGCCCCGGATCGCGCCCTGCGCCCGGCCGCGGTTCTGGTGCCGCTGATCCCCGGCCCGGGCGGGCTTGCGGTCATCCTGACCCGGCGGTCGTCGCGGCTGCTGCATCATCCGGGGCAGATCGCCTTTCCGGGTGGCAAGATCGATGCCGGCGACGCCGATGCCACCGCCGCCGCGCTGCGCGAGGCCGAGGAGGAGATCGGCCTGCCGCGCGACCGGGTCGAGGTCATCGCCACGATGGACGTGCATGAGACCGTCACCGGCTTTTCCGTCATCCCGGTCCTTGGCTGCATCCGGGCCGGGTTCGATCCGCGCCCCGAACCCGGCGAGGTCGACGAGGTCTTTGCCGTGCCGCTGTCGCATCTGCTCGACCGCGCCCGCTACCGCATCGAGGGGCGGCGCTGGCGCGGCGAGATGCGGCGCTATTACACCGTGCCTTACGGCCCCTATTACATCTGGGGTGCGACCGCGCGTATCCTGCGCGCGCTGGCGGACCGGATGGCGCAATGAGGATCACCGACGACTGGCTGCGCGACGCGGGGCTGCAGCAGGTGCTGGGGCTGCTGACCGAGGCCGGGCATCAGGCCTATCTGGTCGGCGGCTGCGTGCGCAATGCGCTGCTCGGGCAACCGGTCGCCGACATCGACATCGCCTCGGACGCCCTGCCCGAACGGGTGATGGCACTGGCCCGCGCCGCCGGGCTGCGGGTCGTGCCGACCGGGATCGAGCACGGCACCGTGACCGTCGTCGTCGCCGGCGAACCGCATGAGGTCACCACCTTCCGCCGCGATGTCGAGACCTTCGGCCGCCATGCCACCGTCGCCTTCGCGACCCGTGTCGAAGAGGACGCGGCGCGGCGCGACTTCACCATGAACGCGCTTTATGCCGATGCCGGGGGCCGGATCGTCGATCCCCTGGGCGGTATCGGCGATCTTCGGGCGCGCCGCGTGCGCTTTGTCGGCGACGCCGGCGACCGGATCCGCGAGGATTATCTGCGGATCCTGCGCTTTTTCCGCTTCCACGCCTGGTATGGCGATCCCGCCGCCGGGATGGATGCCGATGCGCTGGCCGCCTGCGCCGCGCATTCGGCCGGAACCGAGACGCTTTCGCGCGAGCGGATCGGCCACGAGATGCGCCGGCTTCTGGCCGCACCCGACCCGGCGCCGGCCCTGGCGGCGATGCAGGCGGCCGGCGTGCTGGTCCGCATCCTGCCGGGCGCCGATGGCCGCGCACTCGGCCCGCTGGTGCATCTGGAACCGCCCTATGCGCCCGACTGGGTCCGCCGCCTTGCCGCCCTTGGCGGGGCGGACGCGACCGAGGCGCTGAGGCTGTCGCGCGACGAGGCGCGGCAGCTTGCGACCCTGCGCGCCGGTCTTGGCGAGGGTGCCGGGCCGGCCGAGATCGCCTATCGCCACGGCGCCGGGGTGGCGCGCGACATCGTGCTCTTGCGCGCCGCTCTCGCCGGGCAGGGCCTGCCCGACGGCTGGGAGACGGCGGTGGCGCGCGGCGCGGCGGCCCGGTTCCCCTTGCAGGCGGCGGACCTGATGCCCGGCCTGTCCGGCGCCGCCCTCGGCGCGCGGCTGAAGGTGCTCGAGGCGCGCTGGATCGCCTCAGGCTTTGAATTGTCCCGGGAACAATTGCTGGCTTGAACCGGCGCCGCCCGGTGCGGCAAGATGGCCGTCCGTCAGCGCATGGACCAACGATGATCCCCGAGACCTTCCTGGCCCTCCTGGCCCTTGCCGTGGCCACGCTGTTCACGCCGGGGCCGAACAACGCGATGCTCGCGGCTTCGGGCGCGAATTTCGGCTTCCGCCCGACGCTGCCGCATCTTTTCGGCGTGGCGCTGGGTTTTCCGCTGATGCTGCTGATCGTCGGCCTGTCGCTTGGCGGGCTTTTCCAGAGCAGCGCGATCCTGCGCGAGGGTCTGCGCTGGGGCGGCGCGGCCTTGCTCTTGTGGATCGCGTGGAAAGTCGCGACCTCTGGCGGCATCGGGTCGAACGGCGCCGCCGCACGGCCGATGCGCTTCCTTCAGGCGGTCGGGTTCCAGTGGATCAACCCCAAGGCCTGGTCGATGGCGGTCGCCGCCACCTCGCAGTTCATCCGGCCCGATGCGGCGGTCCTGACCGCGAGCCTGGTCGCCGGCACTTTCCTGACGCTCGGCCTTTGCTCGGCCTCGACCTGGACCTGGGGCGGGCAGGCGATCGCCCGCTGGCTGACCTCGGACCGGCACCTGAGGGTCTTCAACCTGATCATGGCCGGGCTGATCGTCGCCTCGGTGGCCGGCCTGGTTCGCGGCTGAGTTCACCTTTCCGCCGGGCTGGTGTATATCCTGCCGGCAACCCGAAAGGCCGCACCGATGCTCCGGTTCTTCGAGAACCTCGTCGACCCCTATGTCAGCTATGCGGAACAGGACGCGCCACCGCGGCGCCTTCTGCCCTTCATGCTGGATTACTCGCGCCCGTTCCGGCGCGTCTTCGTCGTGACCGCCGCGCTGAAATGCGCCTCGGCCGCACTTGACGTGGCGCTGATCTGGTATGTCGGTCGGATGGTCGACCTGCTGGCGGCGGGCGTGCCGGCCGAGGTCTGGTCGCGCCACGGGACCGAGTTTCTGGCCGCCGCCTTCGTCGTTCTGGTGGTCCGCCCGATCATTGCCGGCATCGATGTCGCGCTTTTGCACAATACCATCCTGGTCAACTACGGCACGCTGTTTCGCTGGCGGTCGATTCGCCATGTGCTGCGCCAGTCGGTCGGCTGGTTCGAGAACGATTTCGCCGGGCGGATCGCCAACCGGGTGATGCAGACCCCGCCGGCGGCCGGTGACGCGGTCTTTCAGGTCTTCGATGCGGTGGCCTTCGCGCTGACGACGCTGGTCGGCGCGGCGATCCTTCTCGGCAATGCCGATGTGCGGCTGATGGCACCGATGCTGGTCTGGGCGGCGCTCTACCTTGCGCTGATGCGCTGGACGGTGCGGCGTGCCGGGCCGGCCTCGACCGCGTCCTCGGGCGCGCGCTCGGCGGTGACCGGCCGGGTGGTGGACAGTTTCACCAATATCCATTCGGTCAAGATGTTCGCCCATGACGAGCGCGAGATCGCCTATGCGAAAGAGGCGATCGACGCCCTGCGCACCACCTTCGCACGCGAGATGCGGATCATCACCCGGATGGATGTGGCGCTGACCCTGCTCAACGGCGGGCTGATCGTCTCGGTCACCGGGCTGGCGATGATGCTCTGGTATCAGGGGCTTGCCAGCGTCGGCGTGGTGGCGGCGGCGGCGGCGCTGGTGCTCAGGCTCAACAACATGACCTACTGGATCATGTGGGCGATGACGAACCTCGTCCAGTCGCTTGGCGTGGTGGTCGAGGGGATGCAGACCATCGCCGAGCCGGTCGATCTGGTCGACGGGCCGGACGCAAAACCGCTGGACCTCCGCGCCGGCCGGATCGAGATCGAGAACCTCAGCCATCACTACGGCCGCGGTTTCGGCGGACTCGACCGGGTCAGCCTGACGATCAGGCCGGGCGAGAAGATCGGGCTTGTCGGGCGCTCGGGCTCGGGTAAATCGACCCTGGTCAAGCTGCTCTTGCGGTTCTACGACCCCGAGGGCGGGCACATCCAGATCGACGGGCAGGACATCACCCGGGTCAGCCAGGACAGCCTGCGCCGGCAGATCGGCATGGTGCAGCAGGAAAGCTCGCTCCTGCACCGCTCGGTGCGCGAGAACATCCTTTATGGCCGGCCCGAGGCGAGCGAGGCCGAGATGATCCTGGCCGCCAAACGGGCCGAGGCGCATGACTTCATCCTGTCGCTTGCCGATCCCGAGGGGCGGCAGGGCTATGCGGCCGAGGTCGGCGAGCGCGGCGTCAAGCTGTCGGGCGGCCAGCGCCAGCGGGTGGCGCTGGCGCGGGTGATCCTGAAGGACGCGCCGATCCTGGTGCTGGACGAGGCGACAAGCGCGCTTGACAGCGAGGTCGAGGCGGCGATCCAGGAGACGCTTTACGGCGTGATGGAGGGCAAGACGGTGATCGCCATCGCCCATCGCCTGTCGACCATCGCGCGGATGGACCGGATCGTGGTGCTGGATGACGGCAAGGTCGCCGAGGAGGGCAGCCACGCGGAACTTCTGGCACGGGGCGGCCTTTACGCCCGCTTCTGGGCGCGCCAGTCCGGTGGCTTCATCGGCACCGAGGAGGCCGCGCAATGAGGTCGCTGGGCAGCGTGATGGCCGGTGCGATCGACGCCTTCCGCCCGGCGGACGGCCCGCCGCCGCGCACCCTGGCCGCCTTCCTGCTCTGGTGCCTGGCCGGGTCCTGGGGGCCGCTGGCCGTTGCCACCGCGCTGTCGGCGCTGGCCGGCACGATGGAGGTGCTGACTGCCTGGTTTCTCGGCCGGGTCATCGACGCCACCGCCGGCGCCGGCGGTGCGGCGGGGGTCCTGGCGCGCGAATGGCCGCTTCTTCTGACCTTCGCGCTGTTCATGGTGGTGCTGAGGCCGCTGGCCTTCGGCCTCAGCGCGGCGTCGAATTCGGTGATGGTGCAGCCAAACCTGCTGCCCCTGACCCTGTCGCGGCTGCACCGCTGGACGCTGGGTCAGGCGGTGACCTTCTTTGACAACGATTTCGCCGGGCGCATCGCGCAAAAGCAGATGCAGGCGGCAAGGGCGGTGACCGATGTCGCCTCGGAATCGATCAACACCGTGGCCTTCGCGCTGGCCTCGATGATCGGGTCGGTCGCGCTGTTGCTGGCGATCGACGGCTGGATGGGGTTGGCGCTCGGGGTCTGGATCCTGCTCTATCTCGGCCTGATCCGGCTGTTCCTGCCGCGGGTGCGCGGCAAGTCGGCGGCCCGCGCCGGGGCGCGGGCGATGGTGACCGGGCAGGTCGTCGACACGATCACCAACATCAAGACGGTCAAGCTTTTCGCCCATGCCGACCACGAGGACAAGGCGGCGCTGCGCGCCATGTCGGGTTTTCGCGACACCGCGCTGGATTTCGGCGTGCTTTCGGCCTGGTTCCGCGCCGCGCTGATGACACTGGCTGGCCTCTTGCCGGTCCTGCTGATCGGTGGCGCGCTGCTGCTGTGGTCGCGCGGTCAGGCCAGCGCCGGTGATATCGCCGCGGCCGGCACCATTGCCATCCGCATCGCGCAGATGACCGGCTGGGTCAGTTTCGCGCTGATGTCGATCTATTCCAGCATCGGCGAGGTCGAGGACGGGATGCGCACCCTGACGCCGCCCCATACGCTGACCGACGCGCCCGGCGCCGGCGCGCTTGGCCGGATCCGGGGCGAGATCCGCTTCGACGCCGTCCATTTCGCCTACGGACGCACCTCGGGCGGGTTGAACGGCATCGACCTGACGATCGGCCCGGGCGAGAAACTGGGCATTGTCGGCGCCTCGGGGGCGGGGAAATCGACGCTGGTCGCGCTTCTGCTCAGGCTCTATGACGCCGAAGCCGGGCGGATCCTGGTCGACGGGCAGGACGTGCGCAGCGTCACCCAGGAATCCTTGCGCCGCCAGATCGCCATGGTCACCCAGGAAACCGCGATGTTCAACCGCTCGGCCCGCGACAACATCCTTTATGGCCGACCCGAGGCGTCCGAGGATCAGATGATCGCCGCCGCCCGCGCCGCCGAGGCCGACGACTTCATTCACGACCTTCAGGATCACCGCGGCCGCAAGGGCTATGACGCCCATCTCGGCGAGCGCGGGGTAAAGCTGTCGGGCGGTCAGCGCCAGCGCATCGCCCTGGCCCGCGCCTTCCTGAAGGACGCGCCGATCCTGGTGCTGGACGAGGCGACATCGGCGCTTGACAGCGAGGCCGAGGCACTGGTGCAGGGGGCGCTGGCGCGGGTGATGCAGGGCAAGACCGTGCTGGCGATCGCGCACCGGCTGTCGACCATCGCCGAGATGGACCGCATCGTGGTGCTGGATCAGGGCCGCATCGTCGAAGAGGGGCGCCACGCCGACCTTCTGGCGCGCGGCGGGCTTTACGCGCGCTACTGGAACCGTCAGTCGGGCGGCTTTCTCGGCACCGAAGAGGCCGCCGAGTGAGGCTGACGATCGAGAGGCTGGGCCATCTCGGCGACGGGGTGGCGCATCGGCCGGACGGGGTGCCGGTCTTCGTGCCGGGCGCGCTGCCGGGCGAGGTGGTCGAGGCCGAGGTCAGCGGCGAGCGCGCCACCAGCCTGCGCATCCTTGCGCCCTCGTCCGACCGGGTCGCCGCGCCTTGCCCGCATTACCGCGGCTGCGGCGGCTGCAGCCTGATGCACGCCTCGGACCGCTTCATTGCCGGCTGGAAAGCCGAGGTGGTGCGCAGCGCCCTTCTCGCTCAGGGGCTTGACGCGCCCTTCCGTCCGGTCATCACCTCGCCGCCGCGCTCGCGCCGGCGCGCCACCCTGGCCGGGCGGCGGACCAGATCCGGCGTTCTGGTCGGCTTTCACGGCCGCGCCTCGGGCATGATCAGCGCGGTCACCGGCTGTCTCTTGCTGCACCCCGACCTTCTGGCGGTGCTACCGGCGCTGGAGGCCGTCACCGGGCTTGGTGCCTCGCGCAAGGGCGAGATGGCGCTGGCGATCACGCTGACCGATGGCGGGGTCGATCTGGCGGTCGACGGCGGCAAACCGCTGGATCAGAGCCTGTTTTCCGCCCTTTCCGCGTTGGCCGCCGAAGCCGGCCTGGCGCGCGTCGCCTGGAACGGCGAAGCCGTCGTCACCCTGCGCCCGCCGCAGCAGAGCTTCGGCGCGGCGCATGTCACCCCGCCCGCCGGCGCCTTCCTGCAGGCCACCCGCGAAGGCGAGACGGCCCTGCTTGGCGCCGTCACCGAGGCGGTCGCCGGTGCGGCCTTTCTGGCCGACCTTTTCGCCGGCGCCGGCACCTTCGCGCTGCCGCTGGCGGCGCGGGCCGAGGTTCATGCGGTCGAGGGCGATGCACGGATGCTTGCGGCCTTGGCGAGCGGCTGGCGGCAGGCCGCCGGCGCCGGGCTGCGCCGGCTGACCCATGAGGCGCGCGACCTCTTCCGCCGCCCGCTGCTGGCCACCGAACTGGCGCGCTACGGCGCCGTGGTGATCGACCCGCCCCGCGCCGGGGCCGAGGCGCAGGCGCGGGAACTGGCCGCTTCGACCGTGCCGGTGATCGCCGCGGTGTCGTGCAATCCGGTGACCTTCGCCCGTGACGCCCGGATCCTGACCGCCGGTGGCTACCGCATCGACTGGCTTCAGGTCGTCGATCAGTTCCGCTGGTCGCCGCATGTCGAACTGGTGGCCCGATTCTCGCGATGAACCGGTAGCGATGCGGCCCGATGACCGCGCGACGCCGGCGCAACACCATCGCGTGAGCGGAATTTTGCCGTCTTCCGACGCCGTCGTGATCGGTGTATCAGGGAAAAAACGGCCGCAAGAGGCGGGGACAGGCAGAATGTGGGCACGCAGAACAGTGGTGACGGCACTTGCGCTGGCGGGGGTCTCGGCCTGCGCCCGGACGCAGCCCTCGAAATTCCGCAGCTATGACGGCCCCGAGGTGACGCAGATCCTGGTCATCAAGGGCGACCGGGTCATGCATCTTCTGAACGAGCGCAAGGCGCTGAAGACCTACAAGGTCGATCTGGGTTTCGATCCGGTCGGCCACAAGGTATCCGAGGGTGACGGCCGCACCCCCGAGGGGCTTTACCGGATCGACCGGCGCAACCCCAACAGCACCTATCACCTGTCGCTGGGCATCTCCTACCCGAACGCGGCCGACATCGCCAAGGCCAAGGCGCTGGGCAAGGAACCGGGTGGCGACATCTTCATCCACGGCGCGGCGCGCAAGAATTGGGGCAAGATCGGCACCCCGGACTGGACCGCCGGCTGCATCTCGGTCACAGACGACGAGATGGAAGAGGTCTATGCCATGGTCCGCGACGGCACGCCGATCTTCATCCGCGCCTGACCGCCGCCGGCATCAGGCGCGGATCGTATTTCGGAACAACGGCTTAGCCGCCGGTCAGCAGCGTCCACCAGATCTTGCCGCCGGGCTCCTGGAACCAGGCAAAGCCCATGTCGCGCGCCGCCGGATCAAGGATCACCGCGCGGGTGTCGCTGACCGACATCCAGGCCGACAGGGTCTCGATCTCGGTCTCGTAGGTCTCGCGGATGTTCTCGCCCAGCATCTGGCCGGGATAGCCGGTGCGCTGCACCCGCAGGATCGGCGACGAGCCGTCAGAGCCGAAATGCCAGGGCCGGTTCTGCACCGCCATGTCGCGCGAATGGGTCTCGGCGGCGGCGTTCAGCATCGGGTTCAGCGTCAGCGCCGGCGCGCCGCGCGCGGAACGCAGGGTGTTCACCCCGTCGAGCATCGCGAACATCACCCGGCCTTCGTCGCGCGGCTTGATCCGGTAAAGCTTCGGCAGCGGCCGCCCGTCCGGACCGAGCGGCGGCGGTTCGGGCGCGCAGGCGCCAAGCGCCAGCCCCAGAACGACCAACAGCCCCCAAAGTCGTGTCATCGGCATTTCCCTCGTTGTCCGGCGCCCGGTCTAGCCTGTCGCCGGGCGGGGATCAAACGCCATCTCGACTGCGGCCGCCGCCCGCCTGTTGACGCGGGTTTGAATTGCCGCCGGCTGCCGTCTTGCCTAGACTGCGGCGCGCAGATCCCTGCCAATCGCGCGAACAGCAAAAAAAGGCCGACCGAGCATGTCCGACAAGCGTTCACATCCCCTCAGCCGCCGCCAGGTTCTTGGAACCGCCGCCGCATTCGGCGCCACCCTTGCCGCCCCGGCGCTGGCACAATCAGGCCCCGACACCGTCGAGATGGAGCAGCAACTCAGCTCCAACATCCGCGGCAACATGTCGAGCTTCCGCTCGCTGCAATGGCAGCCCTATTTCAGCAACACCAAGAATGGCGCGATCCTGGTCGACACCACCTCGCGGGCGCTGCATTTCTGGTCCGAGGACCAGACGGTCTACAAGCTTTACCCGACCAGCGTGCCCCTGTCCGAGGATCTGACCCGGCGCGGCCGCACCGAGGTGATCCGCAAGGTCGTCGGCCCGGAATGGCGCCCGACCCCGGCGATGAAGCTGCGCAACCCCGAATGGCCCGACTATGTCGGCCCCGGCCCGGACAACCCGCTGGGCACCCATGCGCTTTACCTGTCCTGGCCCTATTACCGCATCCATGGCACCCATGACACGCGCAAGATCGGGCGGCGTTCGTCCAACGGCTGCATCGGCCTTTACAACGAACATATCGCCGAACTGTTCTCGATGACCCAGGTCGGTGTTCAGGTGTTGCTAATTTGACAAAAACGCCAATTCTGTGCCGGGCGCGCATACTGACCGTTGCAAATTCCACACCACCTGCGTAGAGGAAGAGTTGAGGCACAGAATGGATCCCCTTGCGGCCCTCGATATCAACGTGCAGGGGAAGTTGATGGAGAATTACACAATGAAGAAGATCGCGCTTGCTGCCGCTCTTTCGGTCGCTGCTTCCACCGCTTTCGCTGGCGGTCTGGCCGAACCGATCGTGGAACCCGAAGTTGTCGAGGCGCAGGCCTCGTCCTCCTCGGCCGGCCTGATCGTGCCGCTGCTGCTGCTGGTTCTGGTCGCGGCCGCCGTCGCCGCCGACTGATCAAGCCGCAAGGTTTCCGGAAAAGGGCGGTGGTTTTCCACCGCCCTTTTTCATTGCGGAACCCCGTTCCAGGGGTTCCATCTGCGCCGCGATTCAGCCCGCTACCCAGCCCGCCAGATTGTCGCCGATCACCGCCATCAGCGCGGCGATATGCGCGTCATCATCGTTGAGGCAGGGGATATAGGTGAAGCTTTCGCCACCCGCATGCTCGAAGGCCTCGCGGATCTCGCCCTCGATCTCCTCGAGCGTCTCGATGCAGTCGGCCGAGAAGGCCGGCGAAATCACCGCGATTCGCTTCTTGCCGGCCTTGGCCAGCGCCGCCACATGCTCGACCGTATAGGGGCGCAGCCATTCCTCGGGGCCGAAGACCGACTGGAAGGTGGTGTCGATCGCGCCCTTGTCCCAGCCGAGCCGCTCGCGCAACAGCCGCGAGGTCTTCTGGCACTGGCAGTGATAGGGGTCGCCTTCCAGCAGATAGCGTTTCGGCATGCCGTGGTATGAGGCGACCAGAACGTCGGGCCGGTGATCGAGCGACGCATAGCTGCGCTCGACCGACTGTGCCAGCGCCTCGATGTAGAGCGGATGGGCGAAGTACTCCGCCGCGGTGCGCGCCGCCGGCTGGCGCTTTTCGGCCATCAGGGCGCGAAAGAACTGATCATTCGCGGTGGCGACGGTGGCGCCGGCATAGTGCGGATAAAGCGGCACGAACAGGATCTTCTCGCAGCCCGCCGCGACCATCCGCCCGACCACACTGGCGGTCGAGGGGTTGCCGTAGCGCATGCAGAACTCGACCATCACATCGGCGCCGTAGCGCGCCTTGACGGCGGTGCGGATCTTGTCGGTCTGGGCCCGGGTGATCGTCATCAGCGGGCTTTCGTCGCGCTCAAGGTTCCAGATCTTGCGGTAGTTGGCGCCCGAGGTGAAGGGCCGTTTCGACAGGATGATCAGTTGCAGCAGCGGCTGCCATTTCCAGCGCGGATAGTCGATGACCCGGCGGTCCGACAGAAACTCGTTCAGGTAGCGCCGCATCGGCCAGTAGCCATGGCCGTCGGGGGTGCCGAGATTGGCCAGAAGGACGCCGATGCGCGGCCGGGCCACCGCCGGGTGGTCGGCCGGGGCATGGGCAAGCCGGCCTTCGCCGGGGCGCTCTATCGTGTCTGTCATGGCGGTTCCTTGTTGTCCGTGCTTCGAGATAGCGCCGATTGCGCCCGCGTCAATGATCGCCGGGGGTGTCGGTGTCGCGCAGCGGGGTCTCGGCCGCGCCCAGCGCATCGGCCAGCCGGGCGGCGGCCGATCCCGGGCGCAGCGGCTTTTGCTGGCTTTCATGCGGTGCCCAGCCGGTCAGATAGATCAGCTCGAAACTGGCGGTGATCCGGTCCTTGCCTGCCGGGAAGGTCGCGGCATAGATCCGCGCCGCCTCGGGGAAAAGCCCGCGCGGCGGGATGCGCCGGTCGCGCGCGAAAAGCGCATTGCCCTCGCCCATGGCGCGCAGGTCGGCGATCAGGTGAAAGGCACTCGGGTAGGTCACCCGGGTCCGGGCGGCATCGGCGACCGGCAGGGCAAGGCCCGCGCGTTGCAAAAGCCCGCCGAGGTCGCGGATCTCGGCCATCGGAAGGACGCGCGGGCTCAGCCCCCCGGTCAGCCGGCTTTCCGCCTCGGCCAGTGCTGTGCGCAATTCGTTCAGAGTGCGCCCGCCGAACATCACCCCCAGAAACAGGCCGTCGGGGCAGAGCGCCCGGCGGCACTGCACCAGCTGGCCGACCGGGTCGTTCGACCAGTGCAGCCCCAGCGCATGGATCACCAGGTCATGCGCGCCGGGGTCGAGCGCCAGCACCTCGTCATCGGGCACCACGCGCGCGTCGGGCAGCATCTCGGCCCAGGGGGCGGGAAAGCCGCTGACCACGGCCGGCGCGGTAAACCTTTTGTTAACCTCGCTCAGTCTCTCCTCGATCTCGGCCGCGGCTTCGCGGTGCAGGAAAAGCTCCGCCCCCCGGCGCGCCGCGCGGGCGCGGTTGCGGGCCAGGGCGGCGCGGTCGGTCAGAACGGGCGGTGTGGTCATGACGGGCGAGGTTACGGGGCTTCGGCGCGGATTGCAAAGTGCCTTGCGCCTGATGCTGCCACCGCAATGCATCGGTTGCGGCGCCGCGGTCGACAGCGATTTCGGCCTGTGCGGCGACTGCTGGCGCGATACGCCCTTCATCGCCGGGCTGGTCTGCGACCGTTGCGGCACGCCCCTGCCCGGCGAGGACGAGGGGCGCGCCGAATATTGCGACGATTGCCTGACCCTGGCGCGGCCCTGGGATCGCGGCCGCGCGGTGATGCTTTACCGCGACATGGGGCGCAAGCTGGTGCTGTCGTTCAAGCACGGCGACCGGCTTGATCTGGCGCGTCCGGCCGCTGGCTGGCTGATGCGCGCCGCGGCACCGATCCTTTTGCCCGAGATGCTGGTGGCGCCGGTGCCCCTGCACTGGTCGCGGCTTTTCCGGCGGCGCTATAACCAGTCGGCGGAGCTGTCGCGCGCGCTGGCCCGGCTGGCCAAGCTGGACCATTGCCCCGACCTGCTGGTCCGCCACCGCCCTACCAAAAGCCAGGAGGGCCGCGACCGCGATGCGCGCTTTGCCAACCTTGCCGACGCGATCACCGCCCATCCGCGCCGTGCCGCCCGGATCGCCGGCCGCCCGGTCCTGCTGGTCGATGACGTAATGACCTCGGGCGCGACGCTGGCGGCCTCGGCCGATGCCTGCCTTGCGGCCGGCGCAAGCACGGTATCGGTTCTGGCACTGGCGCGCGTTGCGAAGGATGCCTAAATCCCTATAGTCGCCCACGATATGGGCCAGCCTCGGGATAACCGGACATGCAGCGCGTCGAGATCTATACCACCCCCTGGTGCCCCTATTGCATCATGGCCAAGCGGCTTTTGGCAAAGAAGGGGGTATCCTTCGAGGAAACCGACGTTTCCGGCGATCCTGCCCAGCGCCAGAAGATGATGGCGCGCGCCCATGGCCGCCATACCGTGCCGCAGATCTTCATCGGCGGCAAACATGTCGGCGGCTCGGACGATCTCTATGACCTCGACCGCGCCGGCAAGCTTGCCCCGATGCTGGCCGGCTAGACGATGAAGGCCGCCCTTCTCCAGTTGTCAGTCAGCGATGATCCGGCGGCCAACCTGCCGGTGACGGTGGCGATGCTGCGCGAGGCCGCCGCCGCCGGTGCCGGATTTGTCCTGACGCCCGAGGTGACCAACTGCCTGTCCTCGGACCGCGACCACCAGCGCGCCGTCCTGCGCCCCGAGGGTAGCGACCCGACCCTGGCCGGCCTGCGCGCCGAGGCCGGGGCGCTGGGCGTCTGGCTCTTGATCGGCTCGCTGGCGCTGACCACCGATGATGCCGACGGGCGCTTTGCCAACCGGTCCTTCCTGATCGACCCGAAGGGCGCGATCAGGGCGCGCTACGACAAGATCCACATGTTCGACGTGACCGTCTCGGCGACCGAGCAATACCGCGAATCCGCGGGCTTCCGGCCCGGCAACCGGGCGGTTGTGGCCGATACGCCCTTTGCCCGGCTTGGCCTGTCGGTCTGCTATGATGTCCGCTTCCCCTATCTTTACCGCGCGTTGGCCCGGGCCGGGGCCGAGGTGCTGACGGTGCCCGCCGCCTTCAACGACACCACCGGCGCGGCGCATTGGCACAGCCTGTTGCGCGCCCGCGCCATCGAATGTGGCGCCTGGGTGCTGGCCCCGGCGCAGACCGGCGAGCATGCCGCCCATGGCGGCCGCCCGCGCCGCACCTATGGTCATTCGCTGGCGGTCAGCCCCTGGGGCGAGGTCATGGTCGATGCCGGCACCGATCCTGGCATCAGCTATGTCACCCTCGACCGGGGCGCGGTGACCGAGGCGCGCGCGCGCATTCCCTCGCTGACCCATGACCGCGGCTTCGAAGGGCCCTGAGCGATGGCCGATCCCACCCATGATCCGCTGGCCGTGGCGCTTTTCTCCGAGGTCTTCATGGCCGATCAGCTGGCGCGCAACCGCATCAGCCGGATCCTGCCCAAGGGGATGGAGCTGAGCCATTTCTCGGTTCTGAACCACCTTGCCCATGTCGCCGACGAACGCACGCCGGCGCAACTGGCCGATGCCTTCCACGTCACAAGGGGGGCGATGACCAACACGCTGTCCAAGCTGGAATGGGCCGGCCATGTCCATATCCGCCCTGATTGGGACGACGCGCGGCGCAAGTTCGTCGCCCTCAGCCCCTCGGGCCGGGCGGCGCGCGATGCGGCCCTTGCCGCGATCGCGCCGCTGATCGGCGACGTGGTGCGCGCCATCGGGCCGGACCGGGTGCGCGCCGCGCTGCCGGTGCTGCGCGAGCTCAGGGTGCGGCTTGGCGCCGGCACCGAAACGGCGCAGTGACCCGGACCGGCCGGGTCAGGGCCTTAGCCCGGCGGCGACGTAGTTCACGCTCAGGTCGCGGTCAGAGATCGACCAGCGCCAGCTGACCGGGTTGAAGACAAAGCCCTTCCGGTCGACCGGGGTCAGGCCGGCCCGCCGCATCAGCGCCGAAAGCTCGTCGGGGGTGATGAACTTCGCCCAGTCGTGGGTTCCCTTCGGCAGCCAGCGCATCACCCATTCGGCCCCGACGATCGCCGCCATGAAGCTCTTGCCGTTGCGGTTCAGCGTCGAGGCGATCAGCAGGCCGCCGGGGCGCAGAAGGTCGTGGCAGATGGTCACGAAGCCCTGCGGATCGGCGACATGTTCGACGATCTCCATCGCCAGGACCACGTCAAAGACCGCACCCGCCGCTGCCAGCGCCTCGGCGGTGGTGTGGCGGTAGTCGATGTCCAGCCCCTGTTCGGCGGCATGAAGACGGGCGACCGGGATGTTGCGCTCGGCCGCATCGGCACCGGTGACGGTCGCGCCAAGCCGCGCCATCGGTTCGGCGATCAGCCCGCCGCCGCAACCGATGTCCAGCAGCCTGAGCCCGGCGAAGGGCGCCGGCGCCGCAAGGTCGCGGTCGAACTCGGCGGCAATCTGGCGGGTGATATAGTCAAGCCGCACCGGGTTCATCATGTGCAAGGGCTTGAACTTGCCGGCCGGATCCCACCATTCGGCGGCCATCGCCTCGAATTTCGCCACTTCGGCGGGATCGACGGTGTTGGTCTGGCTCATCTGGGCTCTCCGGCACTTGAACGCACCGACCCGTGGCGGGCGGCGCGATTTGCGTTATATAGTCTGTCATGGACAGGTTCGCAGGGCAAAAGCGCGCAGGCGCCTTTCTCTATCCGCAGGTCGAGCCGTTCGACCAGCGCCTGATCGATGTCGGCGACGGCCACAGCATCTATGTCGAGCAATGCGGCCACCCCGAGGGCCGGCCGGTGATCGTGCTGCATGGCGGTCCGGGCGGCGGCTGTTCGCCGGCGATGCGGCGCTATTTCGACCCTTCGGCCTATCGCGTGATCCTTTTCGATCAGCGCGGTTGCGGGCGTTCGCGGCCCCATGCCAGCGTGCAGGCCAACACCACCTGGCACCTCGTCGCCGATATCGAGGCGATTCGCGCGCGCCTTGGCATCGACCGCTGGATCGTCTTCGGCGGCAGCTGGGGCGCGACGCTGGCGCTGCTCTATGCCCAGCGCCATCCCGAACGCGCCGCCCATCTGGTGCTGCGCGGGGTCTTCCTGATGACCGAGGCGGAACTGCGCTGGTTCTACGGCGGCGGTGCTGGCGCCTTCTGGCCCGAACTCTGGCGCGGCTTTTGCCAGGCGATCCCCGAGGCCGAGCAGGACGACCTGATCGCCGCCTATCACCGGCGGCTGTTCTCCGGCGATCAGACGACCGAGATACGCTTTGCCCGGCTCTGGGCCGGCTGGGAAAACGCCCTGGCCAGCGTCGAGAGCGATGGCGCGGTCGGTGACCCGCCGGCCGATTACGCCCGCGCCTTCGCCCGGCTGGAATGCCATTATTTCCTGAACCGGGGCTTTCTGGACAGCGACGGGCAGATCCTGCGCGACCGGGCCCGGATCCGCGACATTCCCGCGACCATCGTGCAGGGCCGTTATGACATGATCTGCCCGCCGGCCGCGGCCTGGAAGCTGGCCGAAGGCTGGGCCCGCGCCGAACTCAGGATGATCCCGATCGCCGGCCATGCCCTGTCCGAGCCGGGCATCTCGGCCGAGTTGATCCGGGTGATGGACGGGCTCAGGGGGTGACGCCGGCGCCCCGGGCGCCGACAAGGCTTGCAACCTTCCCCGGCCTGGCCTATATCGCCTTCAACAGCGCGGCTGCGGCGTCCAAACCCGCAGCACACCGGCAAGTATCGGCGGGCCGCCTGGCCCGCTTTTTTGTTTCTGGAGCCCCCGACCGTCCGCATGACCGACCTGATCGCCAAGACCGCCATCGACCGGCGCCTCGCCGAGATCGTCACCCCCAGCATCGAGGGGCTGGGGTTCGAACTGGTGCGCATCCGCCTGATGGGCGGGCTTTACAAGACCTTGCAGATCATGGCCGACCGGCCGGAAGGCGGCATCGACGTGGACGACTGCGGCCGGATCTCGGTCGCGGTCTCGGCGGTTCTCGATGTCGAGGACCCGATCATCGAGGCCTACACGCTGGAAGTGTCGAGCCCCGGCATCGACCGGCCTTTGACCCGGCTGAAGGATTTCGCCAACTGGGAAGGCCATGAGGCGCGAATCGAGACCGACGAGCTGATCGACGGGCGCAGGCGCTTCAAGGGCGTGCTGCGCGGCACCGAGGCCGACGAGGTGCTGATCGAGATCGAGGAAGGCACGATCGGCCTGAAATTCGACTGGCTGTCGGACGCCAAGCTGGTGCTGACCGACGAGCTGATCACCGAAATGCTGCGGCAGAAGAAGGCGGCGCAGCCAACCGACCCGGCCGCGTTCGACGATATCGAAGAAGAATTCCCCGAGGAGGAGTGACATGGCGATTACCTCTGCCAACCAGCTTGAGCTTCTGCAAACCGCCGAGGCGGTGGCGCGCGAGAAGATGATCGATCCGGGCCTCGTGATCGAAGCGATGGAGGAAAGCCTCGCCCGTGCCGCCAAGTCGCGCTACGGCGCCGAGATGGACATCCGCGTGGCGATCGACCGCAAGACCGGGCGCGCCAGCTTCACCCGGGTCCGAACCGTCGTCGAGGATGACGCGGTCGAGAATTACCAGGCGCAACTGACCGTCGAGCAGGCGAAGGAATTCCTGACCGAGCCCAAGGTCGGTGACGAGATCCGCGACGAGGTGCCGCCGGTCGAGCTTGGCCGCATCGCCGCGCAGAGCGCCAAGCAGGTGATCCTGCAGAAGGTCCGCGAGGCCGAGCGCGACCGCCAGTTCGAGGAATTCGTCGGACGCAAGGGCACGATCATCAACGGCGTGGTCAAGCGCGAGGAATACGGCAACATCATCGTCGATATCGGCCGCGGCGAGGCGATCTTGCGCCGCAACGAGAAGATCGGCCGCGAAAGCTATCGCCCGAACGACCGCATCCGCTGCTACATCAAGGACGTGCGCCGCGAACCGCGGGGGCCGCAGGTCTTCCTGTCGCGCACCGATCCGCAGTTCATGGCCGAGCTTTTCAAGATGGAAGTGCCGGAGATCTATGACGGCATCATCGAGATCAAGGCGGTGGCCCGCGATCCCGGTTCACGCGCCAAGATCGGCGTGATCAGCTATGACAGCTCGATCGACCCGGTCGGCGCCTGCGTCGGCATGCGCGGTTCGCGCGTGCAGGCGGTGGTGAACGAGTTGCAGGGCGAGAAGATCGACATCATCCCGTGGAACGAGGATCAGGCGACCTTCCTCGTCAACGCGCTGCAACCGGCCGAGGTCTCCAAGGTCGTGATCGACGAAGAGGCCGGCAAGATCGAGGTGGTGGTGCCGGACGAACAGCTGTCGCTGGCGATCGGCCGGCGCGGCCAGAACGTGCGGCTGGCCAGCCAGCTGACCGGGCTGGACATCGATATCCTGACCGAGGAAGAGGAAAGCCGCCGCCGTCAGGCCGAGTTCACCGAACGCACCAAGCTGTTTGTCGATGCGCTCGATCTCGATGAGTTCTTCGCCCAGCTTCTGGTCGCCGAGGGCTTCACCAACCTCGAAGAGGTCGCCTATGTCGATCTGGACGAGCTTCTGGCGATCGAGGGCGTCGACGAGGGCACCGCGGGCGAATTGCAGGCCCGCGCCCGCGACGTTCTCGAAGAGCAGAACCGCAAGGCGCTGGAAAACGCCCGTGCGCTTGGTGTCGAGGACAGCCTTGTCGGCTTCGAGGGGCTGACCCCGCAGATGATCGAGGCGCTGGCCAACGACGGCATCAAGACGCTGGAAGACTTCGCGACCTGTGCCGACTGGGAACTGGCCGGCGGCTGGACCACCGTCAACGGCGAGCGGGTCAAGGACGAGGGCCTTTTGGAAAAGTTCGACGTCAGCCTTGAAGAGGCGCAGACCCTGGTGATGACCGCGCGTGTCCAGCTTGGCTGGGTCGATCCGGCCGAGATCGGCATCGAGGACGAGGGCGCGGCCGAAGAGGAGGAGGCCGAGGCCTGATCGGGAGTGTCCGATCAGGCGGGAGGCGCAATCAGGATGACACGCGGCGGACAGGACAAGGACACCGAGGGGCCCGAGCGGCGCTGCATCGTCACCGGCGATGTGCAGCCCAAATCCGGGCTGATCCGCTTTGTCCTTGGCCCTGACGGGCAGATCGGCGCCGATATCGCCGGCAAGCTGCCCGGCCGCGGCATCTGGGTCACCGCCGACCGCGACATCATCGCCAAGGCCGCCGCAAAGGGGCTGTTCGCCCGTGCGGCGAAAATGGCCGTCACCGTGCCGCCCGACCTGGTCGACCGGGTCGAGGCCGCCCAGGCCCGCCGCGTCGTCGACCTGATCTCGCTGACCCGCAAGTCGGGCCGCGCGGTGGCCGGGTTCGAGAAGGTCAAGGGCTGGCTCGCCGACGGAAAGGCCAAGGTGCTGTTGCAGGCCTCGGACGGATCGGACCGCGGCAAGGGCAAGCTCTGGACACCCGAGGGTGGGCGCTGGTTCGGCTGCCTGACCTCGGCCGAGCTCGGTATGGCCTTTGGCCGCGATTATGTGATACACGGCGCGCTCGGCTCTGGTGGACTCACGGCGCGTGTTGTAGAGGAAGCCGCAAAGCTCTCAGGCTTGCGAAAAAATGACGGCGGAGTGTCCGCCGGGAAGGATTTGAGACCGGCATGAGCGATACGGATGGGAAAAAACCCCTGGGTCTTGGCGGCGGACGCTCCGGACAGGTGAAGCAGAGCTTCAGCCATGGCCGGACCAAGAGTGTCGTGGTCGAGACGAAGCGCAAGCGCGTGGTCGTGCCCAAGCCCGGCGCAGCACCTTCTTCGGGTGGTGCGACCTCCGGGCACGGCGACCCCTCGCGCCGCCCCGCCGGGATTTCCGACGCCGAGATGGAGCGCCGGATGAAGGCGTTGCAGGCCGCCAAGATCCGCGAAGTCAGCGAGGCCGCCCAGCGCGTCGAGGACGAGCGCCAGCGCGAGGAAGACCGCGAGCGCCGGCGCGCCGAGATCGAGGCCAAGGAACGCGAGGATCGCGAGCGCGAAGAGGCGCTGCGCCTGCGCGCCGAGGAAGAGACCCGCAAGACCCAGGCGGCCGAGACCCGTGCCGCCCGCAAGGAAGAGGTGCGCAAGCCCGCCGCTGACGCCGCAGCCGTCGATCCGGCCGCCGCCGAGGCCGCCGCCTCGCGTGCCGCGACCAAGGGCGTCGCCGTCGGCGGCCCGCGCAAGACCGACCGCGAGCGCGACGACCGCGCCGCCGAGCGGGACCGCGCCAGCAAGGCCCGCGACGACGTCCGCCGGTCGGGCAAGCTGACGCTGAGCGAGGCGCTGTCGGGCGAGGGCGGTCGCCAACGGTCGCTTGCCGCGATGAAGCGCAAGCAGGAAAAGGCCCGCCAGAAGGCGATGGGCATCGGCCACAAGGCCGAAAAGCAGGTGCGCGACGTGCAGCTGCCGGAAACCATCGTGGTGCAGGAACTGGCCAACCGCATGGCCGAGCGCGCCGCCGACGTGGTCAAGGCGCTGATGAAGATGGACATGATGGTCACGATGAACGAGACCATCGACGCCGATACCGCCGAACTGGTCATCGAGGAATTCGGCCATCGCGCGGTCCGGGTTTCGGATGCCGATGTCGAACAGGTCATCGACACGCTTGACGACAAGGCCGAGGATCTGAGCCCGCGCCCGCCGATCATCACCATCATGGGCCATGTCGACCACGGCAAGACCTCGCTTCTGGACGCGATCCGCAAGACCAATGTCGTCTCGGGCGAGGCCGGCGGCATCACCCAGCATATCGGCGCCTATCAGGTGACGACCGAATCGGGCGCCGTCCTGACCTTCCTCGACACGCCCGGCCATGCCGCCTTCACCTCGATGCGGGCGCGCGGCGCGCAGGTGACCGATATCGTCGTCCTCGTGGTCGCCGCCGATGATGCGGTGATGCCGCAGACGATCGAGGCGATCGCCCATGCCAAGGCGGCCAAGGTGCCGATGATCGTCGCCATCAACAAATGCGACAAGCCGAGCGCCAATCCGCAGAAGGTCCGCACCGATCTTCTGCAGCACGAGGTGGTGGTCGAGGCGATGTCGGGCGAGGTCCAGGATGTCGAGGTCTCGGCGATCACCGGCAAGGGGCTTGATACGCTTCTCGAGGCGATCGCCCTTCAGGCCGAGATCCTCGAGTTGAAGGCCAACCCGTCGCGCGCGGCGCTGGGTGCGGTGATCGAGGCCAAGCTTGATGTCGGCCGCGGTCCGGTCGCCACGGTCCTGGTGCAGAACGGCACGCTGAAGCGCGGCGACATCTTCGTTGCCGGCGAGCAATGGGGCAAGGTGCGCGCGCTGATCGACGATCAGGGCAACCGTGTCGACAGCGCCGGACCGTCGGTGCCGGTCGAGGTGCTTGGCCTCAGCGGCACGCCCGAGGCCGGCGACGTGCTGAACGTCGTCGAGACCGAGGCCCAGGCCCGCGAGATCGCCAGCTACCGCGAAAAGACCGCCCGCGACAGGCGCGCCGCGGTCGGCGCCGCGACCACGCTGGAACAGCTCATGGCCAAGGCCAAGGCCGATGAAACGGTCTCTGAACTGCCGATCATCGTCAAGGCCGACGTTCAGGGCTCGGCCGAGGCGATTGTTCAGGCAATGGAAAAGATCGGCAACGAGGAAGTGCGGGTTCGCGTGCTGCATTACGGCGTCGGCGCGATCACGGAATCGGATATCGGTCTGGCCGAGGCAAGCCGGGCGCCGGTGATCGGCTTCAACGTGCGGGCCAATGCGCCGGCCCGGGCGTCGGCCAACCAGAAGGGCGTCGAGATCCGCTATTACTCGGTGATCTACGACCTTGTGGACGACGTGAAGGCGGCGGCATCGGGCCTGCTCAAGGCCGAGGTCCGCGAGACCTTCATCGGCTACGCCGAGATCAAGGAGGTCTTCAAGGTCTCCGGCGTCGGCAAGGTCGCCGGCTGCCTGATCACCGAAGGTGTAGCGCGCCGATCGGCCGGGGTGCGCCTGCTGCGCGACAACGTGGTGATCCACGAAGGCACGCTGAAGACGCTGAAGCGCTTCAAGGACGAGGTCAAGGAAGTGCAGTCCGGCCAGGAATGCGGCATGGCCTTCGAGAATTACGAGGATATCCGCCCCAAGGATGTCATCGAGATCTTCGAGCGCGAGGAAGTCGAGCGCCGGCTGAACTGACGGTCCGGCGCCTGGCCGGTCCGGTCCGGGCGGGCGCGCCATCCGTTACGGCGGGCTGTCGCGATGCCCGGTGAAAAGGGGCGGCTTGCGCCGCCCCTCTTGTCCCGCATATCCGGTCTTCGCAGTTCCCGCCCGGCTGCCCCGGACAGGCAGCCCGTTCGGGCAACCTGTCCGCAAGATCAGGCGGCTTTTCGCAGCACCGGGAACCCTTCGAAGATCATCGTGCCGACGCGGACAAGGATCTTGCCGTTGTCGAGTTTCTTTTCGAACGTCCCCTGAACGGATACGCAACTTCCGAGAGTGATGGTGCGCAGCATCCCAAAATCTCCCCCAACAACGGGCTGCTGAAACGGTATTCCGCAAAGGTTAAGAAGCCCCCAATGCGGGTGCGGTGACGGTGACATAATCGGGCGGATTTGGAAACAATATTTGTTCCTCATCGCTGGAACGTGTTCCGCCGGGGGGGCGGACCGCCGCCGGTGCTAGAGCAGGTCTCGCAGCACCGGGATCAGCGGCAGGTCGGCCGGTGGCATCGGATAGTCGGCCAGGCGCGCCGGTCGCACCCAGGAGAGATCCTGTCCTTCGCGCGGGCGGGCAATGCCCTGCCAGCGCCGGCAGACGAAAAGCGGCATCAGGAGGTGGAAGTCGTCGTAAGCATGGCTGGCGAAGCTGAGCGGGGCAAGGCAGCTTTGCCAGGTCTCGATACCCAGTTCCTCGTGCAACTCGCGGATCAGCGCCGCCTCGGGCGTCTCGCCGGCTTCGACCTTGCCGCCGGGAAACTCCCAAAGCCCGGCCAGCGGCTTGCCGGGCGGACGGCGGGCCAGAAGCACCCGGCCGTCCGGATCGACAAGGGCCACGGCGGCGACGAGGACGATCTTCATAAGCGGCGGCTCCGGCGGCAAGGGGCGTGCGGGGGGCGCCGCCCCCCGGGTCGGGGCCTGCCCCGCCCTCCCCCCGAGGTATTTGCGAACAGAAGAAGGAAAGGCGGCGCGGATCAGGAGCGGTAATCGGCGTTGATGTCGATGTAGCGGTGGGTGAGATCGCAGGTCCAGACGGTGCGGGCGGCGGTGCCGAGGCCGAGATCGACGGCGATCAGCAGGCTTTCGCCCTTCATGTGCCGCGCCGCGTCGGCTTCGCTGTAATCGGGGGCGCGACGGCCCTGTCGTGCGACGAGCGTTTCGCCGAAGCGGATTGACAGCCGGTCGCGGTCGGCCTTCGCGCCCGATTTGCCGATGGCGGCGACGATGCGGCCCCAGTTCGGGTCCTCGCCGGCGATGGCGGTCTTGACCAGCGGCGAATTGGCGATGGCCATGGCGACCTTGCGGGCGTCGGCGGCGTCCGTCGCCCCGGTCACCCGGATCTCGACGAACTTGGTCGCCCCTTCGCCGTCACGGATCACCTGATGGGCGAGATCCATCATCACGCCGCGCAGCGCCGCCTCGAAGTCCTTGGCGACGCGGCCGCGCAGGTCGGTGATCGGGGCGGCCGGGCCCTGTCCGGTGGCCGCGAGGATCAGCGCATCCGAGGTCGAGGTGTCGCTGTCGACGGTGATCGCGTTGAAGCTGTCATCCACCTGGCGCGACAGCATCCTTTGCAGCGCCGGGGCAGGGATCGTCGCATCGGTGAAGATATAGACCAGCATCGTCGCCATGTCGGGCGCGATCATGCCCGAGCCCTTGGCGATGCCGGCGATGCGGATCGGGCCGCCGTCGCCGGCGATCTCGGCCGCGGCACCCTTGGGGAAGGTGTCGGTGGTCATGATCGCGCGGGCGGCGTCGGCGATGGCACCGGCGTCGAGGCCGTGGGCGAGGGTGCCGAGCGCGGCGGTGATGCGCCCGTCCGGCAGGGGTTCGCCGATGACCCCGGTCGAGGCGGAGAAGACCCGCGAAGCGGGCAGGCCGAGGCTGGCTGCGACCGCAGCGGTCACCCGGTCGACGGCGGCCTGGCCCTCGGCGCCGGTGAAGGCATTGGCATTGCCGGAATTGACGATGATCGCGGCGCCGGCGGCCGGGTCGGATTTCAGCTTCAGCTTGGCCTGGCAGTCGAGAACCGACGCGGCACGGGTCGAGGAGCGGGTGAAGGCGCCGGCAATGGCGGTGCCCGGGGCAAGGCGCACCAGCATCACGTCGGTGCGGCCGGGATAGCGCACCCCGGCGGCGGCGGCGGAAAACTCGGCCCCGGCGATCACCGGCAGGGCCGGAAAGCCGCCCTTCGGTGCCAGCGGCGAGACCCGGGGCGGCGCCTTGCCGGTCACGGCGCCCGCCGGTGCGGTCGTCGCGGCCAGCTTTTCGCGCAGCTTCTTCAGCTTGGCGCGCAGCTTCTTGGTCTCGGCTTTCCAGTCGGTGTCTTTTCTGGCCATCGGCCCCGCCTTTCTTGCGCCGCGCCTCAGTTGTCGATCAGCGCCGAGTTCTTCAGGATTGCCGGGTCGATCGCCTCGTCGGTCCTTTCGACCGCCGCCGCTGCCGCCAGTTCGGCCAGCTGCGCCGTGATCAGCCTTTGCTGAAGCTCTTCGGTCAGCGACTGGCGGGTGTCGTCCAGCGTCGGCGCCGCCGCGGCGCGGGTCTCGTTCAGGCGGATCACATGCCAGCCGAACTGGGTCTCGACCGGGTCGGAAACCTCGCCGGCCTGCAGGGCGATGACCGCATCCTCGAAGGGCTGCACCATCATGCCGGGGCCGAACCAGCCCAGATCGCCGCCATTCGGGCCCGAGGGTCCGGTCGATCTGTCCTGCGCCAGCGTTGCGAAATCGGCGCCGGCGTCCAGTTCGGCCTTGATCGCCGCGGCCTCTTCCTTGGTCGCGAGCAGGATGTGGGCGGCGTGATATTCGGTTCCCGGCGTCGCCGTGCCATAGGTCTCGTCATAAAGCGACTGAAGTGCTGTGTCGGTCACGCCGGCCTCGACGGCGCGGTCGAGAAGCGCGCCGGTCAGGTAGCCGCGGCGGTTGTTGTCCAGCACCAGCCGGTCGCGCAGCGACAGCGCATCCTCGGCGCTCTGCGCCACCGTCAATTGCTGGATCAGCTGGTCGAGAATGCCGTTGAACAGAACCTCGTCGGGCAGTTGCAGATACTGCTCGGGAAGCTGCTCGCGCAGCGCGATCATGTGACCCAGCGTGATCTCGGTGCCATTGACCCGCGCGACCACGGTCGCGGCATCGGGATCGGCAGCAAGGGACGGCATCGCAAGCCCCGCCATCAGCACCAGCGCGCCTGCGAATACCCTGAAATTCACCATCATCCGACCTTCCGTAGCGGGCTGCGTCGCCGCGCAGCGTTGACAGTCCGGGGGCAGCCCCTTACATCGCGATGGGTCCTGCACCGGCCTTGCCGCCGCACGCGCCCCGGTGTTCGCCAGCTTTCTAGGCAAGCCGGACGCCCACGGCAAGGCCCGCTTTCGGCAGGGCAGGACAGTCACCCGGGCGGAGAGAACATGCTGGGCCTCGGAACACTCGCGAAAAAGGTCTTCGGCACCCCGAACGACCGCAAGGTGAAGTCGGTGCGGCCGCTGGTCGCACAGATCAACGCGCTGGAGCCGGAGTTTCAGGCGCTCGACGACGCCGGGATCAAGGCAAGGACCGCCGAGCTTGCGGCCCGGGTTCAGGCCGGCGAAAGCCTTGACGCGGTCCTGCCCGAGGCCTTCGCCAACTGCCGCGAGGGCGCGCGCCGCGCGCTTGGCCTGCGCGCCTTCGACGTTCAACTGAAAGGCGGCATCTTCCTGCACCAGGGCAATATCGCCGAGATGAAGACCGGCGAGGGCAAGACCCTGGTCGCGACCTTCCCGGCCTATCTGAACGCGCTGGCCGGCAAGGGCGTGCATATCGTCACCGTCAACGACTATCTCGCCCGGCGCGATGCCGACTGGATGGGCAAGGTCTTTGCCCATCTCGGCATGACCACCGGCGTGGTCTATCCCCAGCAGCCCGATGCCGAAAAGCGCGCCGCCTACCGCGCCCATATCACCTATGCGACCAATAACGAGCTTGGCTTCGACTATCTGCGCGACAACATGCGCAACTCGATCGAGGAGATGATGCAGCGCGGGCATTTCTTCGCCATCGTCGACGAGGTCGATTCGATCCTGGTCGACGAGGCGCGCACGCCGCTGATCATCTCGGGGCCAAGCCAGGACCGGTCCGAGCTTTACAAGACGCTTGACGCCTATATCCCGGAACTGACGGCCGAGCATTACAAGCTGGACGAGAAGACCCGCAACGCCACCTTCACCGAAGAGGGCAACGAGCATCTCGAACAGCGGCTTCTGGCCGCCGGCGTGCTGCCCGAGCGCCAGACGCTTTACGATCCGGAATCGACGACGATCGTCCATCACGTCACCCAGGCGCTGCGCGCCCACAAGCTGTTCCAGAAGGACCAGAACTATATCGTGCGCGGCGACGAGGTGGTGCTGATCGACGAATTCACCGGACGGATGATGCAGGGCCGCCGGCTGTCGGACGGGCTGCACCAGGCGATCGAGGCCAAGGAGGGCGTGACGATCCAGCCCGAGAACGTCACCCTCGCCTCGGTGACCTTTCAGAACTACTTCCGGCTTTACGAAAAGCTTGCCGGCATGACCGGCACCGCCTCGACCGAGGCCGAGGAGTTCCAGGAGATCTACAAGCTTGGCGTGGTCGAGGTGCCGACCAACCGCCCGGTGGCGCGCAAGGACGACCACGATCAGGTCTACCGCACCGCGCGCGAGAAATACGAGGCGATCATCCGCCAGATCGCCAAGACCCACGAGAAGGGCCAGCCGATCCTGGTCGGCACCACCTCGATCGAGAAGTCCGAGATGCTGTCGGCGATGCTGAAGAAAGAGGGCATACCGCACAACGTGCTGAATGCCCGCCAGCATGAACAAGAGGCGCAGATCGTCGCCGATGCCGGCAAGCTGGGTGCGGTGACCATCGCCACCAACATGGCCGGCCGCGGCACCGACATCCAGCTTGGCGGCAATGTCGAGATGAAGGTGATGGCGGCGCTGGCCGCCGACCCCGAGGCCAACCCCGACGAAGTGCGCGCCCGGATCGAGGCCGAACACGCCGAGGAAAAGGAAAAGGTCATCGCCGCCGGCGGGCTTTACGTCCTGGCCAGCGAGCGCCACGAAAGCCGGCGCATCGACAACCAGCTGCGCGGCCGCTCGGGCCGGCAGGGCGACCCGGGCCGGTCATCCTTCTACCTCAGCCTCGAAGACGACCTGATGCGGATCTTCGGCTCGGAACGGCTCGACAAGGTGCTGTCGACGCTCGGCATGAAGGAAGGCGAGGCGATCATCCACCCCTGGGTGAACAAGTCGCTCGAACGCGCCCAGGCCAAGGTCGAGGGCCGCAACTTCGACATCCGCAAGCAGTTGCTGAAGTTCGACGACGTGATGAACGACCAGCGCAAGGCGATCTTCGGCCAACGGCTGGAGATCATGCAGGCCGAGGATCTGGAAGAGATCACCGAGGACATGCGCCATCAGGTCATCGACGATCTGGTCGACGAATTCCTGCCGCCGAAAAGCTATGCCGAGCAATGGAACAGCGAGGGTCTTCACGCCGCGGTGATGCAGAAGCTGGCGCTTGACCTGCCGGTGATCGACTGGGCGGCCGAGGACGGCGTCGATCAGGAGGTGATGCGCGAGCGGCTCTACGAGGCCAGCGACCGCCAGATGGCCGAAAAGGCCGAGGCCTTCGGGCCGGAGACGATGCGCCAGATCGAAAAGCAGTATCTGTTGCAGACCATCGACGCGCGATGGCGCGAGCATCTGGTGACGCTGGAGCATCTGCGCTCGGTCGTGGGCTTTCGCGGCTATGCCCAGCGCGATCCCCTGTCGGAATACAAGAGCGAGGCCTTCACCCTCTTCGAGCGCTTCGAGGCCAAGCTGGAAAAACACCAGGGCAATCTGCTGCGTTCGGCCGTCGAGCTGGCCAAGGACTGGCGCAGTGATCGCGCCCTGCGCCGGCTGGAGGCGATGCTCTCGGTCGCCGATCGCGAGCACTCGTTGATCATCACCGGCAACGGCGATG
>PHEC01000251.1 GCA_002841115.1 Alphaproteobacteria bacterium HGW-Alphaproteobacteria-6
CCGCAGACCGGTCGCCCTGGCCCTGCGGCTGACCGGGTCGGGCACGGCCACCCGGAAGGCGGCGCCCGCCGGGCGCGGTGCGGCCCGGGCCACCACGGCCTGCCCCCGCGCGGCATTGCCCTACGCGGCCTGGTCCGCGCGACACCGCCCCGCGCGGCATTGCCCTGCGCGCCCCCGAGGCCGCCCCCCACAATGGCCGCTTTGCCTCGCCCCGGCGGTGCTGTATAGGCCGCGCCATGAGCCAGAACCCGCCCGACCTTCGCCCCGACCTTGCCCCGAAGCCCGTCTTCGGCGATGCCGCCCGCCCCGGCCAGCCGCGGATCGGCATGGTCAGCCTCGGCTGTCCCAAGGCGCTGGTTGACAGCGAGCGCATCCTGACCCGCCTGCGCGCCGAGGGCTATGCGATCAGCCCCGATTATCAGGGTGCCGATGCGGTGATCGTCAATACCTGCGGCTTTCTCGACAGCGCCAAGGCCGAAAGCCTGGAGGCGATCGGCGAGGCGCTGGCGGCGAACGGCCGGGTCATCGTCACAGGCTGCCTCGGCGCCGAGCCCGGCGCCATCACCGCGGTGCACCCTTCGGTGCTGGCGGTGACCGGGCCGCAGCAATACGAACAGGTGCTGGACGCGGTCCATGCCGCGGTGCCGCCCGCGCCCGATCCCTTCGTCGACCTGATGCCGGCGACCGGGGTCACGCTGACGCCGCGCCACTACAGCTACCTGAAGATATCCGAAGGCTGCAACCACAAGTGCCGCTTCTGCATCATCCCCGACATGCGCGGCCGCCTCGTCTCGCGCCCGGCCCATGCGGTCATCCGCGAGGCCGAAAGGCTGGTCGCCGCCGGGGTGCGCGAACTGCTGGTGATCAGCCAGGACACATCGGCCTACGGGGTCGACCTGAAGCACGCCGAAGCGAAGGGCCACCGCGCCCATATCACCGACCTTGCCCGCGACCTCGGCAGCCTCGGCGCCTGGGTGCGGCTGCATTATGTCTATCCCTACCCGCATGTCCGCGACCTGGTGCCCTTGATGGCGGCCCATTCGCAAGCCGGGGGGCGGGTGCTGCCCTATCTCGACATCCCCTTCCAGCATGCCCACCCCGACACCCTGCGCCGCATGGCCCGGCCGGCGGCGGCGGCGAAGACGCTCGACGAGATCGCCGCCTGGCGCGCCATCTGTCCCGACCTGACGCTGCGCTCGACCTTCATCGTCGGCTATCCGGGCGAGACCGAGGCAGAGTTCCAGACGCTCCTCGACTGGCTCGACGAGGCGCAGCTCGACCGGGTCGGCTGCTTTCGCTACGAGAACGTCAAGGGTGCCCGCTCGAACGCCCTGCCCGACCATGTGCCGGAAGCGGTCAAGGACGACCGCTGGCACCGCTTCATGGCAAAGGCGCAAGCCATCTCGGCGGCGAAGCTGGCGGCGAAGGTCGGAAGCCGGGTCGCGGTGATCGTCGATGCGGTCGACGCCGAGGGCGCGACCTGCCGGACCATGGCCGATGCCCCCGAGATCGACGGCAATCTTTTCATCGACGAGGGCTTTGCCGGCCTTGCCCCCGGCGACATCGTGACCGCCCGGATCGACGAGGCCGGCGATTATGACCTCTGGGGCCACCGCGACTGACCGCCGGCCGCTTTGCGCGACTGGGCGGCGGCGGGCTCTGCCCGGGGATGAAAAACCCGCCGGCCGGCGGGATTTACTTCACGTTTTCGTGAACCGGCCCTAGCATCCCTCCGCGGGTGACAGGACACCCGTTCTCAATCAGGAAACGGCTATGCAGATATCACGCAACTTCTTGGTGATCGGTGTGGTTTTTCTTCTGTCGGGTATCGGACTCGGCATGTACATGGCGGGTTCGGGCGATACCGCGCTGGCGCCCCTGCACGCGCATATCAACCTTCTCGGCTTCACCCTGATGACCGTCTTCGGCCTGGTCTACCGGGTGATCCCGGCGATGGCGGCGACCGGTCTGGCGCGCGCGCATTTCTGGCTGCACGCCGCGGGATCGGTGATGCTTCTGGGCATGCTGGCCCTGCTGCTGAGCGGGCGCATCACCGAGGCGGGCATGGTCCCCGTCGCCCCCTTTGCCGAGCTTCTGGTGCTGCTCGGGGTGGTCACCTTCGGCTGGAACCTCTGGCGCAACGCCTGACCCCACGGGCGGATCGCCCGCCGCCGCGCTGCGCCGGGCGGCGGCGGGCTCCGCGGCAGGGGCGCGGCCTGCCGGACGCCCGCTCAGG
>PHEC01000252.1 GCA_002841115.1 Alphaproteobacteria bacterium HGW-Alphaproteobacteria-6
CCGATCCGCGCATTGCCGACTGGCTGGCGGCGGCGCGGGCGCCCGATCCGGCCGGCGCGCGGGCGGTCGCCCTGATCGCCCATGCGCACCGCCGCGCCAGCGCCCTGCCCGGCCCGCTCGCGGCCGAGATCGCCCGGGTCACCAGCCTGGCGCAGGGCACCTGGGCCGAGGCGCGGGCGCAAAACGATGTCGCGCATTTCCTGCCGACCCTGGCCCGTGTCGTGGCTCTGGTGCGCGAGAAGGGTCAGGCGCTGGCGGCGGCGGGGCTGGGCGCGGATGCCTATGACGCGCTGATTGACGAATATGAACCCGGCGCCAGCGGTGCCAGCCTTGGCGCGATGTTCGATCGGATGCGCCCGCGTCTGGTCGCGCTGCGCGAGGCGGTGCTGGGTGCTTCGCGCCAGCCGGCGGCGCTCAGGGGGCATTTCCCCCATGACGGGCAGATGGATCTGGCCCGCCGCGCCGCCAGCGCCTTCGGCTATGACTGGACCCGCGGGCGGCTTGATCTGGCGGTGCATCCGTTCTCGTCCGGGTCGGGCGATGACGTGCGGATCACCACGCGGGTGGTCGAGGGCGATCCCTTCAACTGCCTTTACGGCACGATCCACGAGACCGGCCACGCCGCCTACGAGCAGACCATCGATGCCGCCCATGGCTTCACCCCGCTCGGCCGCGGCGTGTCGATGGGGGTGCATGAAAGCCAGTCGCGGATCTACGAGAACCAGCTTGGCCGCTCGCGCGCCTTCACCGGCTGGGTCTTTGCCCAGATGCAGGAGGTTTTCGGCGGGGCCGGTGCGGCAGATGCCGGGGCCTTCTACGCCGCGGTCAACCGGGTGCATCCGGGCTTCATCCGCACCGAGGCCGACGAGGTGCATTACAACCTGCACATCATGCTGCGCTTCGGGCTGGAGCGGCGGCTGATCTCGGGCGATCTGGCGGTGGCCGATCTGGAGGCGGCCTGGAACCACCGGTTCCTTGCCGATTTCGGCATGGCGGTCGACAAGCCCGCCCATGGCGTCTTGCAGGATGTCCACTGGTCGGTCGGCGCGATCGGCTACTTCCCGACCTACAGCCTTGGCAATGTCTATGCCGGCTGCCTGATGAAGGCGATCCGCGCCGAGGTGGCGGAGCTTGATGCCGCGCTGGCTGCGGGCGACGCCGGCCCGGCGACCGGCTGGCTTGGCGCGCGGCTTCAACGCCACGGCGGGCTTTATCCGCCGCAGGAGGCGATCAGCCGTGCCTGCGGCTTCACCCCCGACGAGGGCCCGCTGCTGGACTATCTCGAAGCCAAGTTCCGCGACCTTTACGATCTCTGAGCGGCGATGACCGCGGCGGATCAGGGCGCGGTGGCGGAACCCGAGGGGACCGGTGACGCACCGGCGGTCTGGATGCTGGCGGTCGGCCAGACCCTGACCTACGGCTGCCTTTACTATGTCTTTGCCGCGCTGATCGTCACGCTCGAGGCCGGCACCGGCTGGTCGAAGACCATGCTGGCGGCCGGGCCGACGCTGGCGCTGTTGCTGACGGCAGGGCTGGCGCCGCTGGCGGGACGGATGATCGACCGGGGCCATGGCCCGACGATGCTGGTGGCCGGGCCGCTGATCGGCGCGGCCGGGCTGGCGGTGGCGGCGCTTTCGGCGACGCCGGCGGGCTGGATCGCCGGCTGGCTGGTGATCGGGCTGGCGCAGGCGGTGGCGCTTTACGAGACCTGCTTTGCCTTCCTGACCCGCCGGCTGGGCGCCGGGGCGCGGGCGGCGATCACCCGGGTGACGCTGGTGGCGGGCTTTGCCTCGACGCTGGCCTATCCGGCCGGGGCCTGGGCCGGGCCGGCGCTGGGCTGGCAGGGCGCGGTCATGGCCTTCGCGCTGGTGGCGGCGGGGCTGGCGATGCCGGTCAACCTGATCGCGGTGATCCGGCTGAAGCGGCGCGCGGCGCGGGTGCCGCGGGCCCTGCCGGACCCGCCGGGGGCGCTCGGCGCCGCGCTCCGCCGGCGGAACTTCTGGCTGATCGCGGCGGGGTTCGGGCTGATGTGGCTGACCCATGCGATGCTGATGACCTATGCGCTGCCGCTGTTTCGCGACCGTGGCGCGGGGGCGGCGCTGGCGGTGATGGCGGCCTCGGCGATCGGGCCGGCGCAGGTCGCGGGGCGGGTGGCGCTGCTGATCGCCGGGGCGCGGCTGGGCGCGGTCGTGGCGACGCGGATCGCGCTCGGCTCTGCGGTGGTGGCGGTCGG
>PHEC01000253.1 GCA_002841115.1 Alphaproteobacteria bacterium HGW-Alphaproteobacteria-6
GAGGCGCTTCGTGACTGGCTACCAGCCGCGGAGGAGGCGGAGGCCGACGTCGAGATCGTGACTCGAATGGTAGCATTCGTGGAGGCCGAGCCTGGGATCCTTCAATCGTCGCTCAAGTCCCGGCTTCCGGGTACCGGTGACGCCAAGGCCGCATCCGGGACCTCGAACCTCGCCTCTTGGCTGGAGAAGGCCGGGCGCATTTTGCGGATCAAGAAGGAGTCGAGCTACCAGCTCTATCCGGCCGGGTACCGGATCCCGACGGCGCCGGCGAAGACGCCCGCTTCCTCTTCCTCCTCGTTCCTCGCCCCGGCTGGCCCGCCACGGGCCCGTAGCCGGCGCTCGGCGGTGAAGGCGCGCCTGCTCGATCTTGACCGGTTGCCCGTCGTGCGACTGCCGCGGGCGCCGTTGCGGTGGGAGGAACAGGATCGACGTAAGGCGGACGCCCGAGCTCGCGTAGCCACAAAGCCCAAGGCCTTCGAAACCGACAAGTTCGAGGTGCGAGGCGAGGGCTGGGCGCTGGCCGCCGAGGAAAAGCTTTCCCCGAGCGACCGACCCGACCCCGCATACAAGGATGTCTTCCCGACGAGCCGCTACACCCACTGGCTCGATCGAAAGAGGAAGCGTGAGGGATTCGAGCACGCCTCTTCGGTCCTGCGCGTGACGGACCGCGAGGGCCAGGTGGTCGCCGAGCGGGGCCTCGCTCACGACGTCTACCGGTCGGACGTTAACGCCGACGGGACAGGGATCCTCTTCCTCTCGCGCGAGGGGACGCTCCACGGCTACACCGAGGCGCTCGCGTCCCTCATTGAGGAGTCGCTGACAGACCTCCCCGAGTACCGCGCTCAGGCCGACCGCTTCGGCATCGGCCCGCAGGCGGTAAAGAACCACACGCGGACCGTCGCCATCTCGTCCGATCGCAGGCACTATCTGATCACCGTGGTGGACGAGGCGTGGTGTCTCGATACCGCGACTGGTCAGGTGGTATGGGGCTTTAGGATGCCATCCAAGGAGGGGTGGACGCGGGTCGTCGCCGACCGATCGGAGCGCACAGGAACGAGCGCCGAAGTCGAGGCAGCGCTCCGACTGATGCAGCTTGAACTCCCGGTCTCGCCCGACGACATCACGAGGCAGTACCGGGCGCTCGCGATGAAGTGGCACCCTGACCGGAACCAGGGCGACCCGAGGGCGACCACCCAGTTCCAAGGGCTGGGTGCCGCGATGGAACTGCTCACGGGGTCCGATCTCTCCGGACTCAACGGTCGCGACGTCGAGCGGGTGACGTATGAGCAAGTGCTCTCCACCTCCCGCGTCTCCGTTCCTGACGGACGCGGTAGGGCGGTAGATATGGGGTTCACCATCAGCATGGGCGTGAGCGAGAGCTTCGCCTCGGATTGGATCTACGCCGCCAATCTCGGGAAGGACGGTCGCGCGTTTCTCGCCGGCTACTCCGGCAAGGTGGTCGTAATCTCCCCCGGCGGGGTCCCGGAGCGAGTCTACGACATCGGCTCGGTACCGCGGCATATCGCCGACGCGGGGGAACACCTCTATGTCCTGACCGACACCCGGCTCTACGTCCTTGCCGGAGACCGCCTCGAGGCACTCGTCGACGTGTACGGGGCGAGCGACGTCGTGATTGCCGACTGCGGATTCGCCCTGCTCGAGCCGAAGGCGGTGACGTGGTACACGCCAGAGGGCCGTAATGTGGGTGCAGTTCGTACCAAGGATCCGCTCCGTCGATTCTTGTCTACAAGCGGCGGGCTCATCGTCGAGACACGACAGCACCGCGCACGCATCACTGGAGCGCCGTCGTGGTGGGAGTGACGCGCTCAGGATGTCTATCTCTAATGGAGCTGATCACTAGGATGCCGCGTGAGTGCCACCTACGCCCAGTAACGAATGCAGCCGTGACTGGAAGCGGACTCGAGGGTTTCCCACCCAGCCGCGGCGCGGTAAGCGGCCAGTGCCGCGATAAGATGATTCGGCGTCGCCGATGCTTATGCCCGGACCGTTGGCTCGCTCACCACCCAGCTTGAATCATCTCGAAAGTGGGGTGAAATGTCGGCTGATCAACGGGTCCGGCCCGCTCCTCACCGCACGCCACGTGCCTGAGGGCGCCACCTTTCGGCGCTGACCTTGTGAAAGAGGTCAAAAAGTCGGGAGGGGGTTACCGGCGGCGCAGGTTGGTGGTAAAGTAGTGAGCGGGAGGAGAGGTGTCCTGGGGTTTGGGG
>PHEC01000254.1 GCA_002841115.1 Alphaproteobacteria bacterium HGW-Alphaproteobacteria-6
GCGCGGCCCCGCGTGCTGACGTATTTCACCATAATCTCCAGGATAGCCGGCTGCCGGAAACAGGGCGGCTGCGGTCGGGGCTAACCTAGCCCCGGGCGCGAATGGAGGCAATCGGCATCCTGCCGTGCCTAAAATGTCTTTTTTTTCAATTACTTACCTAGGTAACGCGCCTCGATATGCGCCTTGAAGGCCGCCGTGCCCAACGGCTCGCCCGTCGCCTCGGAGACGATCTCGTCGGGCGTCCGGCTGGCTCCCCTGCCATGCACATGGGTCCGCACGAAGCCGAGAAGCGGCGCGAAATCGCCCTGCCCCAGCGCCTCCTCGATCCCGTCATGGTTCCGCTTCGCCGCCGCGAAGAGTTGCGCGGCCGCCAGCGCGCCCAGCGTATAGGTCGGAAAGTAGCCGAATGAACCGGACGGCCAATGGATGTCCTGCATGCAGCCCGTCGCGTCGTCCGGCGGCACGATGCCGAGCATCCGTTCCATGCCCTCGTTCCAGGCGGCGGGGAGATCGGCCGCGCCGAGCTCGCCCGCGATCATCGCGCGTTCCAGCCCATAGCGCAGCATCACATGCAGCGGATAGCTCACCTCGTCCGCCTGCACGCGGATGAAGCCCGGCGCGACGCGGCGATAGTGGCGAAGGACGTTTTCAGGTTCCCAGGCCGGTCCCTCGCCGCCGAAACCTTCCTTCAGGCGCGGGGTGAGAAAGCGGATGAAGCTCTCCGTCCGCGCCGCCTGCATCTCGAAAAGCAGCGACTGGCTCTCATGGATGGTCATGCCGCGCGCGCGGCCGACCGGCTGGCTCCGCCACGCACCGGGCAGGCCGCGCTCATAAAGCGAATGGCCGGTCTCGTGGATCACCGCCATCAGGCTCTCGGTGAAGTCCGCCTCGTCGTAGCGCGTGGTGATGCGGCTGTCGTCCGGCACGCCGCCGGTGAAGGGATGGTGGCTCACATCGAGGCGGCCATGCGCGAAGTCGAAGCCGATCAGGTCCATCACCTCGCGGCCGATCTTCTCCTGCAACGCGACAGGAAAAGGGCCCTCGATGGGAAGCGCCGCGGGCATGCGCGCCTGATGCTCCATCACCTCTCGCAGAAGCGCCGGCAGGAAGCTTTCGAGCTCTGCGAAAAGCACGTCGATATCGGCCGAGCGGCGGCCCGGATCGTAGCCGTCGAGCAACGCGTCATAGGGATCGAGCCCCAGCGCCTCCGCCTTCACCGCCGCCTGTTCGCGCACCAGTGCGATCAGCTTGTCGAGTTCGGTCGCGAGGCTCGCATAATCGTTCGCGGCGCGCGCCTTGCGCCAGACCATTTCGGTCGCCGACTTCTGCCGCGACAACCGCGTGACGAGCGAGGCGGGCATCGCCGTCGCATGGGCATGGACGCGCGCCATCTCGTGCAGGTTCGCGCGGTCCCAGGGATCGAGCCCGTCAGCCTCGCGCGCCGCGCCGATCAGATCCGCAACCTCGGGTGCCGTCAGCGTTTCATGCGCGATAAGCGAGAGGATCGCCTGCTGCTCGGCGCGCGCGCCGGCGCCGCCTTCCGGCATCATGGTCGCGCGGTCCCAATGCAGCACCGCCTGCGCGCCCGACAGCGCGGCGAGCCGCTCGAAGCGATCCTTCAATGCTTCGTAGGCCGCCGTCGAATTGCGTTCGCTCATGCCTTTGTCCGTTCCCGCCCGATCCGTCCATTCGCCTTGTGATAGGCAATGTAGACGCCCGCAAGCACGGCCGCGAGGCCGAACCAGGTCAGCGCATAGTCGAGATGATTGTTCGGAATGTCGATGCGCGTGCCTTTCGGCTGCGGCCATTCCCCGGCGAAGCTCCCCTTCTCCGCCTCGACGATAAAAGGCGCGATCGTCACGCCCTCGAGCGGCGCGCCCCCGGCCCGCGCCATCGCCGCCGGATCGCGCACCATCCAGACATTCTTTGCCGGATCGTCCAGCCCGTCGAACGAACTGCGCGCCTGCGGCTCGCGCAGGATGCCTGTGAAGGTCACATCCCCCTCGGGCAAGGCCCCATGCGCGCCCTTCAGCGGCAAAGGCACGAAGCCGCGGTCGACAAACACCACCGCGCCCTCCTCCACTTCGAAGGGGCTCAGAACGCCGTAGCCCGCCGCGCCGCCCGCATCTTGCGTGAAGTGATGGAACTCGGCGTCGAGGAAGCGCCCCGTCAGCGTCACGCGGCGAAATTTCTCCGCTTCGGCATCGAAG
>PHEC01000255.1 GCA_002841115.1 Alphaproteobacteria bacterium HGW-Alphaproteobacteria-6
CGCCGCTCGCAGGAAGATGCGGCATTCCGTCGCCCCCGCCGGTCGCGGGCCGGTCGTGCCAACCTGTCCTTTGGACGGGATCTCGTTTCGATTGGGGAAACAACATCGGGCAGCGCAGGGCCGTCGGCATGGCGGCAAACCGATGATTGTGGCAAAATCAGGGCATCGCGCCCGCTGTGGACGATTCACGATCAAAGCCCGGAACCGGCCGGGTATTGTTCGCCGCACCCGCCGATCCGGCGCCGCGACGAATCATCGCGGCCCGGGATTCAGGCGCGATGTCGCGAGACGGGCGGGATCGCGGAAAGGGCGGGGTTCCGGAAAAGGCTGGTGCCCGAGGCGAGACTCGAACTCGCACGCCTTGCGGCGGCGGATTTTGAATCCGCTGCGTCTACCATTCCGCCACTCGGGCCTTTCCGGCGCGCGGTCTAGCCCGTGCGCGCGCGCAAGGCAAGCGCCATGACACCGGCGCCGACACCGCGATCAGAGCGCGGGCGCCGAGAAGGTGTCGCAGGCGGCGACCTGGCCGGCGTCCAGCCCGGCGGCGAACCAGCGCTGGCGCTGCGCCGCGCTGCCATGGGTGAAGCTGTCGGGCATCGGCCGGCGCCCGGCATTGCGGCTGAGCGTGTCGTCGCCGATCTTCTCGGCGGCATTCATCGCCTCGGCGATGTCGCCGCGCTCGATCGTGCCCAGCCGGGCGGCTGCGTGATGGGCCCAGACCCCCGAGAGGCAATCGGCCTGCAACTCGATCCTGACCGAGATCTCGTTGGCCTCGGCCTCGCCGACCCGGGCGCGCAGGGTGTTGGCCTTGCCGAGAACTCCCAGTTCGTTCTGGACATGATGGCCGATCTCGTGCGCCACCACATAGGCCGCGGCGAAATCGCCACCGGCGCCAAGCCGCCGCTCGAGCGTGGTGAAGAAATCGGTGTCCAGATAGACCTTGCGGTCGGCCGGACAGTAGAACGGGCCGGTCGCCTCGGAGGCGCCGCCGCAGGCCGATCCGGTGGCACCCTTGAACAGCACCAGCGTCGCCGGGGCATAGGCGCGGCCGATCTGATCGGCAAAGACCGCGTCCCAGACCTCCTCGGTATCGGCCAGCGTGACCGAGACGAACTCGGCCGCGCGGCGGTCCTCGGCGGTGATCGTGGCGTTGCCGGTGACCGGGCCGGTGCCCCCCTGCCCGCCAGCATCGAGCAGCGGCGTGACGTCGATGCCGAGGAAATAGCCGATCACCAGCACCGCGATCAGCCCGACCCCGCCGATCGGCGCCGCCCGGCGCCTGCCGCTGCCGCTGCCGCGGCTGCCCATACTGCCGCGGCCGCGGCGGTCCTCGATATTGCCGCTGCCGCGGCGGCCTCGCCACTTCATCCCGCGCCCCCTCGTTACCCAAAACCACCCGACCGCCATGCTGTGAGACGCCCGCGGCCTTGGCAAGGGCTTTCGCCAGGGCCACCCTGTGCGCCGACCGTGACGGTGCGGCAACAGCGGGCCGGCCGCGCGCCGATTTCCGCCCGATCCCGGCGGCGGCCTTCCCATGGCCGGATCGAGCGGATAGAATGATGCGGCGATCGCGCGGGACAGGCGCGACGCGGTGGTGATGGCGGGGATCGGCGGCGTCTTGTGCCGGGGCGGTCGTGTCTCGCCCAAGGGCAGTGCAGGCGCGGCGGCTCGGGTCGCGCGCGATGGGGGCATGGATGGCAGGTCACGGGATCGGGCGGCTGGCGCTGGCGGCGACAATGACGCTGGGTCTGGCCGGCTGCGAGGAAGGGGCGAACCCCTTCGCCGGACAGCCTGCGGCCGAAGGTGGCGCGATGGCCGTGCGGGCCCCGGCCGGCGGACCGGCCGCCAGCCGCGATGTCGAGGCGCCCGAGGTCTTCTCGATGACCGGCGAGGGGCTTTGGGACGGGCGCCCATCGCTTGGCGGCATATGGGTCGCCCATGCCTCGGTGACCAACCCCGAACGGGTGCTGATCCGCAATCCGAAGAACGGCAAGTCGGTGGTCGGCGCGCTGTTTCGCCGCGAAAGGCTGAACCCCGGGCCGTCGATCCAGATTTCCTCGGATGCCGCCGATGCGCTGGGGCTTCTGGCCGGCCAGCCGGCCGGGCTGAGCATCGTCGCGCTGCGGCGCGAGGAACTGCCCGCCGCCGCCGTGGCGGAAGAGGAGGCGCCGGCCGGGGCGGCGACGGTCA
>PHEC01000256.1 GCA_002841115.1 Alphaproteobacteria bacterium HGW-Alphaproteobacteria-6
TCGGCGGCGGTCGAGGCGCTGATCGCGGCCAATCCGCATGATGCGCGCACCATCTTCGCCAGCGTGTTCCAAGACAATCCGGCCTCGGCGCGGGTCTTGACGAATTGCGGCTTTCAGTATCTTGGAGATGCCGAAACCCATTCGGTGGCGCGCGGCGCGAACGTGCCCACCTGGACCTATACCCGCAAGATGCTCTGAGGCCCCGCGCAGGGCCTCGGGCCGGAAGGACGGACGATGAAATTCCTCGACCTCGCCAAGGTGTATATCCGTTCGGGCGCGGGTGGCGCGGGCCTCCTGATCGATGGCATCGCCGTTGCGGGCCAGCCCTCCGGTTCCGCCCCCGGCGCCCTCCCCGGCCAGGCCCTTGCCGGCCCCGCCGCCATGACGCGCCAGCGCCCAGGCCGCACCCGGCGTGTCGGCGATCGCCGCCGCGACGCTCAGGCCAAGCCGGGCGCAATCCCCGGCCACCGCCGCCAGCACCCCCTCCTCGCCGCCGAAAAGATGGGCGGCGCCGGACAGGTCGATCACCAGCCCCTCGGGCGGCTCCTCGGCGACCCAGGGGCTGAAGCGGCCGGCCCAGCGCCTGAGCGTCGCCAGAAACTGCGCCTCGCCGTGATGGTCCTGCGGCGCGGTGACCAGGGCGGGGCAGATCGCGCGGGCATCGGCCAGGGGTTGGCCGCGATAAAGCCCCGCCGCCTCGGCCCCGGCATTCAGCGCGACCAGACCCTGCCGGTTCGCGACCGTGCCGACGACCGCGAAAGCCGGTTCCGGCAATCCGCGCCGGCCCCGCAAGAGCCGTTCGGCACCAAGGCGGGGAAACCACAGCGAAAGGATCCGGCGGGCGGGCATGGCGGTGTCGGCAACAATATGTTCCTGATATGTTCCAGACTATCCCGCCCGGCCCCGGCTGTCGAGTCCACCCCGCCGCCATCCTGCCACCCCGCCGCCACCCCCAAAGGCCGCCCATGCCCAGCCATTTCGGCATTCGCGCGGCCGGCCGATCTTGCCTCGGGCGCGCGATTGTCCCAAGGTCCGCGCAGAAGACTGTCAGGGAGGTCAAGACGATGCGCAGCCGTGCCGCCGTTGCCGTTCAGGCCGGCAAGCCCTTGGAAGTGATGGAGGTGAACCTCGACGGGCCGCGCGCCGGCGAGGTTCTGGTCGAGATCCGGGCGACCGGGATCTGCCATACCGACGAGTTCACCCTGTCGGGGGCCGACCCCGAGGGGCTGTTCCCGGCGATCCTCGGGCATGAGGGGGCGGGCGTGGTGGTCGATGTCGGCGCCGGGGTCACATCGGTGAAGAAGGGCGACCACGTCATCCCGCTCTACACGCCGGAATGCCGGGCCTGCCCGTCCTGCCTCAGCCAGAAGACCAACCTCTGCACCGCGATCCGCGGCACCCAAGGCGCCGGGCTGATGCCGGACGGCACCTCGCGCTTCACCACTTTGGACGGCGATCCGATCCTGCATTACATGGGCTGCTCGACCTTCTCGAACTATACCGTTCTGCCCGAGATCGCGGTGGCCAAGGTCCGCCCCGACGCGCCCTTCGACAAGATCTGCTACATCGGCTGCGGGGTGACGACCGGGATCGGCGCGGTGATCAACACCGCCAGGGTCGAGATCGGCGCCAAGGCGGTGGTGTTCGGGCTGGGCGGGATCGGGCTGAACGTGCTGCAGGGGCTGCGCCTTGCCGGCGCCGACATGATCATCGGGGTCGATCTGAACCCGGGCAGGGTGCCGATGGCCGAGCGCTTCGGGATGACCCATTTCATCAACCCCAAGGACTGCGAAAACGTCGTCCAGGAGATCGTCAACCTGACGAAAACCCCCTTCGACCAGATCGGCGGGGCGGATTATTCGTTCGACTGCACCGGCAACGTCAAGGTGATGCGCGACGCGCTGGAATGCACCCATCGCGGCTGGGGCCAGTCGATCATCATCGGCGTGGCGCCAGCCGGTGCGGTGATCGAGACCCGGCCCTTCCAGCTGGTCACCGGCCGGGTCTGGAAGGGCACCGCCTTCGGCGGCGCGCGCGGCCGCACCGACGTGCCGCGGATCGTCGACTGGTATATGGACGGCAAGATCGAGATCGACCCGATGATCACCCATACCCTTGCCCTGAACGACATCAACAAGGGCTTCGATCTGATGCACGCCGGCGAGAGCATCCGCTCGGTCGTG
>PHEC01000257.1 GCA_002841115.1 Alphaproteobacteria bacterium HGW-Alphaproteobacteria-6
GACGGGTTCGGGTTTGAGGCCGAGTGCCTTGGCGACATGTTCTTCCACGCGCGGGTCGATATTGGCGAAGGTGCCGACGGCGCCCGATATCGCGCAGGTCGCAACCTCCTTGCGCGCGTTCACCAGCCGCTCGCGGGCGCGCGTGAACTCGGCATAGGCTTCCGCCATCTTGAGGCCGAAGGTGACGGGCTCGGCATGGATGCCGTGGCTGCGGCCGATCGAGATCGTGTCCTTGTGCTCAAAAGCGCGGCGCTTGAGGGCGGCGAGCAGCGCGTCGATATCTTTCAGCATGATGTCGGCGGCGCGGACAAGCTGCACATTGAGGCAGGTGTCCAGCACGTCCGACGAGGTCATGCCCTGATGGACGAAGCGCGACTCCTCGCCGATGAATTCAGCCAGATGGGTGAGGAAGGCGATGACATCGTGCTTCACCTCGCGCTCGATCTCGTCGATCCTTGCGACGTCGAACACGGCCTTGTCGCCGCGCGCGCGGATGGTCTTCGCGGCCTCTTTCGGGATCACGCCGATCTCCGCCAGCGCCTCGCAAGCATGCGCCTCGATCTCGAACCAGATGCGGAATTTGGTCTCGGGGGTCCAGATGGCGACCATTTCGGGCCGCGAATAGCGCGGGATCATCGGGCGCCTCTCGATGTGCCGCCGGGGACGGATTGAAGGCCGGGGGCGGATTGAAGGAATGGGCAGGGTTTAGCACCGGCGCGCCGCCCCTTCAACCGGCCCGTTGGGGGTATCCCGCTCCCGGCTCTTTATCTGGAAACCGGTTTCCGGCCTTTTTTGTTTTTTTGAAGCCCGCCAACGCGCTAGCCTCGTCTCATCACAAGAACCGCGCCTTGAAGCGCGGGCAAATGGAGGAAGTGGTGATGGGCATGAATCTCTCCCGGCGGGCATTCCTGAAATCGACGGCGGCGACGGCTCTGGTTGCCGGCGCCTATGGTGCGGGGCTCCGTCCGGCGCTTGCCGCGCCTGAACTTGCGAAAATGGATGCGCTGGGGCAGGCCGGGCTGGTCGCGAAAGGCGAACTCACGGCGCTCGAACTGGTCAATGCCGGTATCGAGCGGGTCGAACAGGTGAACGGCCAGGTAAACGCGGTCGTCACGAAATTCTATGACCGCGCGCGGGACGCCGCGAAAGGCGATCTCCCGCAGGGCCCCTTCGCCGGTGTGCCGAACTTCGTGAAGGATCTCGACAATCTCGCGGGCACGCGCGCCACGTCCGGCTCGCGCCTCTTCGCGGAAAATATCTCGAAGGAAACCGATCCGCTCATCGCATCCGATCAGCAGGCGGGCTTCGTCATGATCGGCAAGAGCAACACGCCGGAGTTCGGCCTGCTCGCCACCACGGAGTCGCTGCTGCTCGGCCCTTGCCACAATCCCTGGAATCTCGAGCATTCGACGGGCGGCTCGTCGGGCGGCGCGGCGGCGGCGGTTGCGTCCGGCATGGTCCCGCTCGCTCATGCGACGGATGGCGGCGGCTCGATCCGCATTCCGGCATCGTGCTGCGGCGTTTTCGGCCTGAAGCCGAGCCGTGGCCGCATCTTCCTTGGCGGGCGCAATCTGCCGGGCGATATCGGCGTGCAGCATTGCGTCAGCCGTTCCGTGCGCGACAGCGCGACGCTCATGGACCTCACCGAGATGAAGGGCGAAAAGGCGGTGCTGGCGCCCATCGGGCGTATCGAGGCGCCGGGAAAGAAGCGTCTGAAGATCGCCTTCAACACCGAGAACTATTATGGCATGGAGCCGGACGCGGATGTGAAGGCCGCCATCGAGGAGACGGCGAAGCTTTGCGCCGGTCTCGGCCACGAGATCGTGCCGGTCAAGAACCCCGTCGAAGGCCGGGCTTTCATCGACGCCTTCCTCACCGTCTGGGCGTCCGGTCCTTCGAACCTTGTCGCGCTTGCGAAGGAGAACGGTCTCGACCCCGACGCGGTGCTTGAGCCGTGGACGGTCGGCCTGGCGAAATATTTCGACGCCAAGCCCGCCGATGCGCTGGAGGTGTCGCTTCGAAATTTCGCGGAATCGACGGCGAAGACCAATGCCTTCCTGGCGGATTACGATGTCTGGCTGACGCCCGTCCTCGCCTCCGCACCGCCGAAGCTCGGGCAGCAGGCGCCCACCGTTCCCTTCGATACGCTTTACGCGCGCACGGTCGATTATGTCG
>PHEC01000083.1 GCA_002841115.1 Alphaproteobacteria bacterium HGW-Alphaproteobacteria-6
GCAATACCGGCCGCAACACCGGCCCCTTCTTCGCCGGCCGCAGTCATCACGGCGGCCGCCGCACCGGCGGCCCCGGCCCGGGTGCAGCGCCCGGCGCGGCTGGTGACGCAGGGGCCGATCGCGGGCGCGGCGACGGTCTGCCCCGATCCGCGCCCGGTCGCGCAACGGTTCCTGCTGAGCGATGGCCGGCGGGTGACGCGCTGCGGTGGCCCGGTCGAGGACGCGGTCGGCTATCTCAATGGCCTCGGGGCGCCGGGGCTGTCGGTGGCGCCCGGGCCGGCCAGCGCCACCGAGGCGCGCCGGGCGCTTGCGCTGGACCGCGGCGCCTATCGCGTGGTCTGGGCAAAGGGCGATCTGGCCCGCCGCCAGACCGTCCCGACCCCGGCTGCCCGGACATCGGCCGGCGCAAGCAGCGCCGCTGCGGCAACACCTCCAGCATCCTCGATGGCCGGCCGTCCCTATTACGTCCAGGTCGGCGCCTTTGCGGTTGCGGCCAATGCCGACCGGTCGGTGGCGCGGCTGAAGGCGCTTGGCCTGCCGGTGGCGGTGGCGCGCGAGCGCAAGGGCAGCCAGCCTTTGCGCACCGTCCTGGCCGGCCCGTTCGGCGCGGCGGATGCCGCGGCCGAGGCCCGCGCGCGGCTGCGTGCCGCCGGCTACCCCGAGGCGATCCTGCGGCGCTAGCCAGCCCGCGACCTGCACATCGGGCGTTCATCGGTCGGGCGCCCCGGCCGGTGTCCGGCGACGCCGGGCTGACCGCAAGCCGGGTGGCTTGCCGCGCGCAACTTCGCTTCAAGGGTGTGGTCCGGGGCTGGGCGGCGATTCCGCTTTCCCAGCGGACATGCCATCGGCTAGGTTGCCGCCATGACCTGGACGATCCCGAATATCCTGACGGTCCTGCGCCTCTTTGCCGCGCCCGGCGTGGCGGTGATGTTTCTCTATTTCCACCGGCCCTGGGCCGACTGGTTCGCGCTGCTGCTGTTCGTCTCTGCCGCCATCACCGACTATTTCGACGGCTATCTGGCGCGGGCCTGGAAGCAGGAGTCGAAATTCGGCGCCATGCTCGATCCGATCGCCGACAAGGCGATGGTGGTGATCGCGCTTCTGGTGCTGACCGGCTATTCGGGGATGAACCCCTGGCTGATCCTGCCGGCGACGGTGATCCTTTTTCGCGAGGTCTTCGTCTCGGGCCTGCGCGAGTTTCTCGGCGCGACCGCCGGGCTCTTGACGGTGACGAAGCTGGCCAAGTGGAAGACCACCGCGCAGATGGTGGCGATCGCGGTGCTGTTTCTCGGCACCGGCCTTGAGCATCTGGAAGGGATCGCGCGGCGCGGCATGACGATGGACGAATATGCCGCCGCGGTCGAGGTCGGGCTGGCCGATCCGATCCGGTCCTGCGGGATGCGCGGCTGTTCGTCCTATGCGACGATGGTCGGGCTGGGGTTGATCTGGATCGCGGCGGTGCTGACATTCCTGACCGGTTGGGAATATTTCAGCAAGGCGCTGCCATTCCTGAAGGACGAGAAATGATCGAGGTGCTGTATTTCGCCTGGGTGCGCGAGCGAATCGGCCTTCCGCGCGAAAGCATCGAGACCGGGGCGGCGACCGTCGCCGACCTGGTCGCCGAGTTGCGCGGCCGCGAGGCGCGCTATGCCGCCGCCTTTGCCGATACCGCGGCGCTTCGGGTGGCGCTGGATCAGGAACTGGCGGATTTCTCGGCGCCGCTTGCCGGTGTGCGCGAGGTGGCGTTCTTCCCGCCGATGACCGGGGGCTGAGGCGATGGCGGCGACGGCGGCGGTCAGGGTTCGGGTTCAGGCGGCGCCCTTCGACTATGGCGCCGAATGCGGCGGCTTTGTTCCGGCATCGGGCGCTTCGGGCGCGGTGGTCAGCTTTCTCGGCATCGTGCGCGGGGCCGCCGGCCGGCTGGCGCGGATGGAGATCGAGCATTACCCCGGGATGACCGAAAAGGCGATCGCGGCGATCGCCGGCGAGGCGGCGCGGCGCTGGTCTCTGGATGCCGTCCTGGTGATCCACCGCCACGGCGCGCTGGTTCCCGGCGAGCCGATCATGATGGTCGCCACCGCCGCGCCTCATCGTGCCGCGGCCTTCGAGGCGGCGGAGTTCCTGATGGATTACCTCAAGTCCCGCGCGCCGTTCTGGAAGAAGGAAATCGGCCCGGACGGCGCCGAATGGGTCGCGGCGGCCGAGCGGGACGAGGCGGCGCTGGGGCGCTGGTAGCCGGGGTGCTGGCAGCGAAGGCGCCGGGGGCCGGGATCCCGCCGGCGAGGGCGGGATCGGGCGGCGAGAGTGGGAGGCCTCCGGCGGAGGTATTTTCGAACAGAAGAAGACCGGCCAGGGCGGCGTCTTGCGGGTCGGGACCGGAGCGGCGGGCGGGCGCCTCTGGCGCAACCGTCGGGGCGGTGTCTGTCGGGGCCGGGCGCGGTTCAGCCGGCGCTGATCCGTTCGATATAGGCGCGCAGGTCCTCGGCCTCGTGGCGGGCATCGCGCAAGCCGTCCATGGCGGCCCGCAACTCGGCTTCGGTCTGGCTCAGCCGGCTGGTCAATTCGGCCTCGCGCGATTGCAGATAGGCGATCGCCTCGTCGCGGGTCTCTTCGGCCTCGTGCAGCTCATGTGCCATGCGCTCCAGTTCGCCCATGTCGGCGCCGCTGACCCGGCTGAAGCGGTGCACCAGCCAGAAGGCGAACCAGCCGAGGCTGAAGGCGACAAAGAGGATGACCCCCGTCGCGATGATGAATTCGGTTCGGTTCATGGTGCCGCCTTCCTGCCGCAGCCGTCACCGGCCGCAGGTCGCATCGCCGACCGCGTCGCAGATTTCGGGGCCGGGATCAAGGCTGACCGGCCCCGGCAGCGCCTTCGGGGCGCGGCTTCGGGCGTGGCGTGTCCGGTGTCGGGGGGGCCGCGGCCACCGATGGCTCAGGCGTCGCACCATCGGAACCGTCGGCCGCGGCGGACGTGCCGCCGATTGCTTCGCCTTCACCGGCCGCGTCATCGCCGGCTGCGTCATCAATGGCCGCGTCATCATTGGCCGCGCTGTCGCCGGCGTCGGGCCCGACCAGGCGGAACTCGATCCGGCGATTGGCCTCGCGCCCGGCCTCGGTCTCATTGTCGGCGACCGGCAGGGTTTCGCCGTATCCCCGGGCCAGCAGGCTGCCGGTCAGGATGCGCCGCGCCATCAGCGCCGCGATCACCGCCGAGGCCCGATCCTCGCTCAGCGCCAGGTTCATCTCTTCGCGGCCCTGGCTGTCGGTATGGCCGCCGACTTCCATCGCGACATCGGTGCAATCCTTCATCAGCGCCGCGATCCGGTCCAGCGTGCCGGCGGCGGCGGTGGCGATATTGGCCGAGCCGGGGTCGAAGGTGATCTTGTCCTGGACAAGGGCTGCATTGATCCGGGCCACGCATTCGGCCGGGGTTGGCAGGCCGAGCAGCGGGTCGAGGGCTTCGTCATAGCGGATGTCGAGCTGATAGTCGCGGCTGTCGCCGAGCTTGTCGGACAGAAGCCGCGCGACATTCGCCGCCGCGCCGGGGCTGTCGGAGGTGCCGGAGATGCGGATCAGCCCGGGCGTGACCGAAGCCTCGCCGTGGTGCAGCTCTCCCAGCGCCTCGAGCGCGGCGAGCACGGCAAGCGACCACCCCCGCGGCATCTCGGGGTCGAGCCGGGTCGCGGCATGGACCTGAGCGGTGCCGAAGCGGGCGCGGGCGAAATTGGCGACCGCATCGCGCGAAAGCGCATCGCCGATCCGCCCGCGCAGGGCGACCTGGCCCGTGGCCGACAGCGACGCGGTGAATTCAGGGGCCGCCGTGACGGCGTCGGCGGAGTCGGGCTTCGGCGTCAGCACTGCGCGCAGCGCGAAGACCGCGGGCAGGTTCGATTCCATCTCGCCGACGACACGGTCGAAATCGGCCTGGGCCACGCTGTCGTCGGCGATCAGCGAGATATCGGCGTCCGAAAAGGTGATCGATCCGGCGCCGAGGTCGTGCAGCGCCGCAAGTCCCATCGCCACCGCCGCCGACCAGTCGGGCGTCGGCACGCCAAGGCCGATCGTGCACAGGGTCTTGCGGGTGACGCCGGCCTGCGCGGCGGCTGACAGGATACGGTCGCGCGATGCCTCGCTTTCGGCCGAGCAGGCGTCGAAACGCGCCCCGCTCTCGTCGACAAGAAAGCGCAGGGTGAAGGGCGCGATCACCGGGCGCGGCGCGGAAATGTCCAGCTTCAGGACAAGCCCCTTCGGGGCGCGGCGCGCCAGGTCGGTCTCGATCCGCGCCTTCTCGGCTGCGCTGTCGGTGATCGCGGTGATCGCCACCCGGTCGGCGGCGATCGAGATCTTGGAGCGCGGCAGGCTTTGCAGCGCGGCAATCCCGAACCCGACCGCGCGGTCCCAGCCGGGCGGCACCGGGTAGTCGGCGGCCTCCATCATGTCGGTGACGCCGCCCTGGCCGGCCAGGCCGCCAAGATCGGTGATCAGCGCCTCGCGTGCCGGGCCTTCGGGCACCAGCCCGATCAGCGAGATGCCGTCGTCGTTGCGCAGGATCTCGATCGAGAAGTCCGGTGGCGCCAGGTCGGCCGGATCGGCGACCGCCATCGCGTCGATCAGCCGGCCGGCGCCGACCTCGGCCCCGGCCAGCGTCAGGGCGCGGAACCGGGCCGCCTCGGTCGGCGCGGTGCCCGACAGGGTGATCAAAAGCCCGTCGCCGGCCACCCCGGCCCAGTCGTGACCGGACGCCGACAGCGTCGCGCCGACCGCCGCGATCGACTGGCTTTCGACCGCCCGGACGGCCCAGATCGCGGCAAGCAGTCCAAGCCCCGCGGCCAGCACGAAGGCGGCGGCACTGGCGATGGCGCGCGAAGAGGGGCGGCGGTGCGGTGCGGCGCCTTGCGGTGCGGCGCCCGCCGGCTGGCGCAGGGCGGCAAGCCACGGCCGCAGCCGGATCGACCGCAGGCGCATCTTGGGCAGATGTATCGGGGGCAGGCGCATCGGCTTTGCGGTCTTTCGTCGCGTCGCGGGACCGACCCTGCTTACGCAAGCCCGCCGGCAGGATCAATCAGGCCAGCGCCGCGGCGGCAAGAAACAGCGCAGCGATCAGCCCGGTATCGCGATTGGCGCGAAAGAGCCTGAGGCAGCCGGCCGGATCGTCGATGTCGAGCCGCCGCATCTGCCACAGCAGGTGCCAGCCCATCGCCCAGGGCGCGGCCAGCGCCAGCGCCAGCTTCACCGGCCCGGCGGCCGGCAAAAGCGCGGCAAGGATCGCCGACGACATCAGCATGACCGTCAGGATCAGGAACAGGCCAAGCCATTTGCCGGTGGCCGCGCCGAACAGCCGGGCGGTCGATTTCACCCCGATCAGGACATCGTCCTCCTTGTCCTGATGGGCATAGATCGTGTCGTAAAACAGCGTCCAGGCAATGCCGGCGAGGTAGAGCAGGACGCTTGCCCCGTCGACCCGGCCGGACTGGGCGGCATAGGCCAGGACCGCGCCCCAGTTGAAGGCAAGCCCGAGAAAGAGCTGCGGCCACCAGGTGAAGCGCTTGGCGAAAGGATAGATCGCGACCAGGCCGAGCGAGGCAAGGCCAAGCCCGATCGCCAGCCCGTTGAAGGTGAAAAGCACCAGCCCCGCCAGCGCCATCTGCGCCGCCATCCAGACGATTGCCTGCCGCACACTGACCTGCCCCGAGGGGATCGGCCGCGACCGGGTCCGCGCCACGGCGGCGTCGAAGTCGCGGTCGGTGATGTCGTTCCAGGTGCAGCCGGCGCCGCGCATCAGCCAGGCGCCGGCGGCGCAGCCGAGGATGATCCACAGGTCGGTGGCCTGCCAGCCGTAGCGCCCGGCGGCCAGCGCCACCCCCCACCAGCACGGCAACAGCAACAGCCAGGTGCCGATCGGCCGGTCGGCCCGCGACAGGCGCAGATAGGGCCGGGCAAGTTCCGGCGCCAGCCGGTCGACCCAGTTGCCGCTGACCGCATCGGCGACCGTTCCCTGCGGCTCTGGCGTTTCATCGGTGGGGCTCATAAGGTCGGCCTCATGTCGGTGGCGAAGATCAGGCTCTGTGTAGACCAGCCGCTCGGTCCGGGGCAATCGCTTCCCCTGGCCGAGGCTCAGGCGCATTACCTCTTCTCGGTGATGCGTGCGGGGCCGGGGGCGCGGCTTCTGGTCTTCAACGGCCGCGATGGCGAATGGCTGGCCGAGGTCGCCGTGGCGGATCGGCGCCGGGGCGTGCTGATCTGTCTGGAGCTTGTCCGGGGCCAGGCGGCGCCGGCCGACCTGTGGCTTCTTTTCGCGCCGGTCAAGAAGGCCCGCACCGAGATGATCGTCGAGAAGGCGGTGGAGCTTGGTGTGGCGCGGCTGGTGCCGGTGGCCAGCGATTTCACCAATGCCGAGCGGTTTCGCGCCGACAAGGCCCGCGCGCATGTGCGCGAAGCCGCCGAGCAATGCGGGGCGCTGCATCTGGCCGAGGTCGCCGAGGCGGCACCATTGGCGCGGGTGCTGGAAGGCTGGGACAGTGGCCGCCGCCTGCTCTGGGCCGACGAGGGCCTGGCCGGGCGCGTTTCGTCGCCTGCGGCGCTCTTCGCCGGTCTGGCGCCGGGCCCCTGGGCGGTGCTGGTCGGCCCGGAGGGCGGGTTTTCGGTGGCCGAGCGCGAGCGTCTGCGCGCCTTGCCCTTCGTTACCCCGATCGCGCTTGGCCCGCGGATCCTGCGCGCCGAGACGGCGGCGATCGCGGCGCTGACCCTGTGGCAGGCGCATCTCGGGGACTGGCGATGAGGCGGGCGGCGAGGCGGGCGCCATGAGCCTTCTGCGCCCCGCCGTGCGCGCCGGGATGCACCGCTGGCGCGAGGTCATCGCCGCCGCCGGGGCCGCGCTGGCCGGGCTCTGGCTGATCGGTCTCGGCGGCTGGCTCCTGGTGCCGGTCGGTGCGGTCGTCGTGGCGGCGGCGCTGGGCTGGGGGCTGGTCGCGCTGCGCCGGCTGCGCTTTGCCCGGGCGGTTTCGGCGCCCGGCGTGGTCGAGGTCGACGAGGGCCAGATCGGCTATTTCGGCCCGACCTTCGGCGGGGTGGTGGCGCTTGACGAGATTCAGGAAATCCGCCTCACCGTCTTTCACGGCGCCGGTCAATGGCGGCTGCGCACGCTGGACGGGCAGGTCCTGCTGATCCCGGTCGCCGCCGCCGGGGCCGAGCGGCTTTACGACGCCTTTGCCGCCCTGCCGGGGGCGGATACCGCGCGGATCGCGGCGGCGCTGGCGCGCGGGGTTACCACGCTGCCGCTGTGGCAGCGGCCGCCGGCTGGTGCTGCGGGGCGGCCGGCGGATCACAAATTGTCATGAACGCGGCACGGCTTTTCCCCGGCCGGCGGGCTTGACTTGACACCGGGCCCGTTCCACCTCTAGCCGTCCGGCAGAAGCAATCAGGATCGAGGCCCCCATGTCCATTCCCCAATCCGGCGGCGGCCTGATCGAGCATTTTTCGCAGCTTGCCGAATACATGGAATCGGGCTGCAAGCCGAAATCCGACTGGCGCATCGGCACCGAGCACGAGAAGTTCGGCTATTGCAAGGATACGCTGAAGCCCTTGCCCTATGACGGGCCGCGCAGCATCCGCGCCATGCTGGAAGGCTTGCGCGACCGCTACGGCTGGGCGCCGGTGCTGGAACAGGGCCGGATCATCGGGCTGACCAAGGACGGTGCCAATGTCAGCCTGGAGCCGGGCGGGCAGTTCGAGCTTTCCGGCGCGCCGCTGGAAACCCTGCACCAGACCTGCGACGAGGTGAACGAGCATCTGCGCGAGGTGCAGAGCGTTGCCGACGACATCGGCGCGCGCTTCATCGGCCTTGGCGCGGCGCCGGTCTGGAGCCATGATGACATGCCCCTGATGCCCAAGGGCCGCTACAAGCTGATGAACGACTACATGGCCAAGGTCGGCACCCACGGCACCCAGATGATGCGCCGGACCTGCACGGTGCAGGTCAACCTCGACTTTTCCTCCGAGGCCGACATGGTGCAGAAGATGCGCGTGGCGCTGGCGCTGCAACCGGTCGCCACCGCACTTTTCGCCAATTCGCCGTTCTTCGAGGGCAAGCCCAATGGCCACAAGTCCTGGCGGGCGCGGATCTGGCGCGATCTTGATGCCTCGCGCACCGGGATGCTGCCCTTCGCCTTCGAGGCGGGCTTCGGCTTTCAGCGCTACGTCGACTGGGTGCTGGATGTGCCGATGTATTTCGTCTACCGCGACGGCAGATACATTGATGCCCTCGGCCAGTCGTTCCGCGATTTCCTGAAGGGCGAACTGCCGGCGCTGCCCGGCGAGAAGCCGACGCTTTCGGACTGGGCCGACCACATGACCACGGTCTTCCCCGAAGCGCGGGTCAAGAAATACATCGAGATGCGCGGTGCCGATGGCGGGCCGTGGCGGCGACTTTGTGCGCTGCCGGCCTTCTGGGTCGGGCTGATCTATGACCAGACGGCGCTGGACGCGGCCTGGGACCTGGCCAAGGGCTGGGATGCCGAGATGCGCGAGGACTGGCGCGTCGCGGCCTCGGTCAACGGGCTTCAGGCGGTGGTCGGCGGGGTCAGGATGCTTGACCTGGCGCGCGAACTGGTGGCGATCGCCGATGCCGGGCTGAAGGCGCGGGCGCGTCCCGGCGCCGGTGGGCTGCTGGGCGACGAGACCCATTTCCTCGATGCGCTGCGCGACAGCGTCGAGACCGGCAAGGCCCCGGCCGACGAGCTGCTGGCGAAGTATCACGGCGAATGGGGCGGCGATCTGAGCCGCATCTACGCCGAATACAGCTACTGATCCCGGCGCCGCGGTCGGCGCCTGCGGCGCATTGACCGGCCGTGCGCTGCGACGGCGCTGCGACGACATGGCCGGCTTTTGCGCATTCAGCTTTGCCGGCGGCGCGGATAGACTGCGCCCGAAAACGGCGCGCCCGCCGCCGGCCCGCGCGGAAGGGGGAGGCCGAATGCCCGCATCCGATCCAGAAGGCGTCCCGACCGGAGCCGCAGCCACCGATACGGTCGACGCATCGGCGACAGACACCGAGACCGCCGCCGCACCCTCGTCCTGGGGCGAGATCGCCCGCCTCGCCCGGCGCTTTCCCGAGCGCCGCTGGGCTGCGCCGCTGATGGTGCTTCTCGGGGTTCTGGCGGCCGCCGCCGATACCGTCAGTGTCGGTCTGGCGGTAATGCTGCTTTTCGCGCTGCTCGACCAGGGCGCGCGGATCGCCGAGGCCGGCGGCGTGCTGGCGCGGATCCATCAGGCGCTGCAATCGGTCACCGGGGCCGATACGGCGATGATCGCGGGGGTGTTCTTCGCACTGATCCTGGCCAGCGCCGGGCTGGTCTATGCCTATCAGCTGATGACCGCGGGCATGATGAACCGGGTCGCCGAGCGGATGCGCGACCAGGTTCACCGCCAATATGTCGATGTCGGCTATCGCTATCTTCAGGGCCGCGAGCAGGGCGAACTTCTGCACATCCTCGCGACCGAGACCTGGACCGTCGCCGACGGGTTCTATCACGTCGCGCGGATCGGGGTGAACCTCTGCGCGATCGTGGTGTTCGGGGTCGGCCTGTTCTTTCTGTCCTGGGTGGTCGGGCTGACCGCGCTGGTCTGCGCCGCCGCGGTCTTCGTGCTGCTCAGGCTTCTGTCGCGGCCGATGCGCCGGCTGGGCCGCGAGACCCTGGCGGCCAACCAGATCCTGGCCGAGAGGATGCTGGTCAGTCTTCAGGGAATGCGCACGCTTCGCGTCTTTGCCCAGGAGCGCCATGTCCTGAGGGTGTTCGGCGCGGCCTCGTCGCGGGTGCGCCGGCTGGCGGTGCGGGCCGAGGGGCTGAAGGCGCTGATCGGCCCCCTGGGCGAGGCCGGCAGCCTCGGCTCGCTGATCGTCATCGTGCTGGTGGCGGGGCGGGCCGGGGTCGCGGCGCCGACGACGATCGCGGCGGTGCTGCTGCTCTTTCGGCTGCAGCCGCATCTGCGCGAGATCGAGGCGAGCCGGATCGCGCTGGCCGGGCTGAACGCCTCGCTTCGCTCGGTCCGCGCGATGCTGGATGGCGACAAGCCGCGTCCGGCCGATGGCGGGCGGGTCTATGCCGGCCCGGCCGGCGCGCTGCGCTTCGAGGCGGTCAGCTTCAGCCATGCTGGCCGCCAGAGGCCGGCGCTGGCCGGCGTCAGCTTCGAGATCCGCCGCGGCGAGACCACGGTTCTGGCCGGGCCGAGCGGATCGGGCAAGACCACGATCCTCAACCTGATCCTGCGGCTCTACGACCCCGATGGCGGGCGGATCACCACCGATGGCGAGGATCTGCACGGGTTCAGCCGCGAAAGCTGGCTGGGCCGGGTGGCGATCGCCGGCCAGGACATCGGGCTGATCGAGGGCACGCTGGCGCAGAACCTCAGGATCGGCGCGCGCGAGGCCGATGACGACAGCCTCCGCCGGATCTGCGCGATGGTCGAGATCCTCGAGGATATCGATGCCCTGCCGGACGGTTTCGCCACCCGGATCGGCGCATCGGGCCAGAATTTCTCGGGCGGTCAGCGCCAGCGCATCGGGCTGGCGCGGGCCTTGCTGCGCGATCCGGACCTCTTGATCCTCGACGAGGCAATGAGCGCGATCGAGCCCGACCGCGAAGAGCGTATCCGCACCCGGATCGGGGCGATGATGCAGGGCCGCACCGTGCTGATCGTCAGCCACCGCCCCGATCCCGCGTTCCGACCCGATCGCACCATCCGCATCGCCGCCGGCCGGGTCGTCGGCCAGAAGGCCGCCGCCGGGGACAGCGCCGCCTGAAGCGCCGGGCAAGCCGGGCGGGGGGCGGTCTCGCGCTGTCCTGACAGGCTGCTGACGACGTCACGCACCCAGCCGTTTTCAACCACCAGATCGGAAAACCGTTCCGCGCCACGCTCCCCACCGTCTCGGGCCCGGGCGACCAGCCCGGGCCGCGCCCGACCCTCCCCCCGGGAGGGCGCATGGCACCGTCGGAAATAGCGCAGCGTCCGGAAGGGCTTGGCCACCATAAAGCACCGCAGCCCCGGCGTAGCAAGGCGCCCCCCCAGGGTCGGGCGCGTCCTTCGGCGCCGGGATCAGATGGCGCGACAGGAAATGGTTCCTCGCCAGACACTGCCCGAGTTTCTCTTTCAGCAGCCTCCCTGATCCGCCCCGAATGGACAACCTGTTGAAAGCTCACATCTAGCGCACGTCGGTCACATCGACCACCGACAGGCGCAGCCGGCGCCTGAGCCAAGTGTAGACCCGCGGGGTCAGGAGCGCGATGACGAAGCGCCGGCTGGCGACGTTGAACCGGTCGATCAGATCGCGCGGCAGGTTGATCAGGCCCCAGAGACGGGGCCGGTCGAAGCGCAGCATCTCGGCGCGGAACGCCGCCCAGAGCCGCCGGCTCTTGATGCCGCGGTCGATCATGTAGCCCTGAAGCCAGTCGAGAAACACCGGCCGCATCGCCGCATCACCGCTCATCCCGCCGGCCTGATGGCAGGCCGAGCCGGGATGCTGGCGATAGCGGTCAAGGATGCGGTCGGTTGCGATGACCCGGTAGGCCAGGCAGATCTTGAAGAAAAAGACCTGATCCTCGTAAAGCGTGCGGAACCGGTCTTCGAAGCCGCCGACCGCGAGCAGTGCCTCGCGCCGGACCAGAAGGCTGCAGATCCCCGGCACGTTGCCGCCGCGTTTTTCCAGAAAGCCGATGGCGACGATCGGCGGCTCCAGCGGCTGCATCACCGGCAGGCCGAGATCGGTCGGGATGTCGGCCGCCAGCCAGGGCCGCCGCTCGGCCCCCGGCGGACGGTCCCAGCCTGACCACAACAGCGTCGGCCCCATCGACATCGCGACATCGGGCCGCGCTTCGAGGATCGCGACATGATGGCCGAGCCGTGCGGGCAGCCAGATGTCGTCGGCGTCGAGAAAGGCGACATAGCGGCCGCGCGCCAGCGCCAGGCCGGCGTTGCGCGATGCGCTCATGCCGCGGTTCTCGTGGCCGGGGTGTTCGGCAAGGCGGATGCGGCCGGGATCGGCCTCGGCATAGCGCCGCGCGATCGCGGTGGCGCCGTCGCTGCTGCCGTCATCGATCAGGATCAGTTCCCAGTCGGCCAGATCCTGCGCCAGCACGCTGTCGATCGCCTCGGCGATATAGCGCTCACCGTTCAGGAAGATGATGATGACCGAGACCAGCGGGCCGGAGCGCGCCGCGGGGCTGTCGGGATGCTCGCTCATGGATACCTCGTTACCGGGATCAGGTGCCGTCCGCGCGCCCGGCAAAGGACGCAATCTCCCTCTCGAACCGTTCGGCCGGCCAGTCCTTTACCTGAATCCGCGGGATGCGGAAAGGATCGCTGGCAGCATCGGCAATTCCGGGCCGGACGGTGCAGGCGCAGTCGAAGCCGGCGGCGCGGACCGCGGCGAGGCCATGGCCATCGTGCAGGCCGTAAGGATAGGCAAAGCTGGTGACCGGCTGGCCGGTCCGGTCGCGCAGCGCCGCCCGTCCGCGGGCGATCTCGGCCGCCGCCGCTTCGGGGGCGATCAGCGTCAGCGCGGCATGGCTGTGGGTATGGCCGCCGATCTCGATCTGGCCCGAGGCGGCCAGCGCCTGCATCTCGGCAAGGTCCATCGGGTGGTTGGCGGCGGCGCCGGCGCGCTCGATACCGGCCCAGGCGGCGATTTCGCTGATCGCCGCCTCGATCGCCGCCGGCTCAAGCCGCATCAGTTCCGACCGCACCGAGGCGATCAGCCGCATCCGGCGCGCCCGGCCCGGTGCCGGACCCAGCCGCCAGTCGTGGCGGCCGCCGCCCAGCCGAAGATGCAGGTGCCCGGGCAGGGTCGGGCACTCCAGCATGGCGCGCGCCAGCGTGTCCCACCAGAATTCGCGGTCCGATCCGGTCAGGCCCGAGGCGACGAAGACCGTGGCGCGGACGCCGGCGCGGGTCAGGGCCGGCAGCGCCGCGACCAGGTTGTCGCGGTAGCCGTCGTCGAAGGTCAGGGCAAAGAAGCGGCGCGGCGGGGCGGGGCGGTCCAGTGCCGCCCGCATCCCGGCCAGGGTTCCGACCGGGCCGAACCGGGCCAGAACCGCAAGCTGGTCGGCAAAGTTGCGCGGCGAGACCGCAAGATCCCAGGGGTCGCTGGCCGGTTCGGCGATGCGGTGATACATCAGCACCACGCCGCAGGGCGCCGCCGCCGCCCGCCGGCGCATGCCGAACCGGGCAAGCCGCCGAAGTCCGGACCAGGCGGGTTCCGCGATCGCGTTCACCGGTCTTGTCTCCCTGGTTTCTGGCGCGGTCGCTGCCGGCCTCTCTCCATCAACACCGTATGAAGCCCAGATTCGATGACCTGTATCAATGTCTGTATTCATTTTTCAGGATAGAAGGATATAGGGTCGGTCGCGCGCAGGGTTTGGCGTGGTGTGTATCGGTGCCGTAGGCAGGGGGCTGTCCGGATGCGAGTCTGCGTGATCATCCCGGCGTGGAATGCCGAGCGGACACTGGCCCGCGCGCTGGCCAGCGTGCAGGCGCAGAGCCACGGCGACCTCGAGATCATCGTCGTCGATGACGGGTCGAGCGACGGCACGCTGGCGCTGGCGCGGGCAATCGCGGCGGATGACCGGCGGATCACCGTGCTGACCCAGGCCAATGCTGGTGTCGCTGCCGCGCGCAATGCAGCACTTGCCCGGACCGAGGCGCCGCTGACCGCCTGGCTGGACGCCGACGACATCTGGCATCCGGCCAAGATCGCCCGCCAGATCGCCACCTGCCGCGCCGCGCCCGAAGCGCCAAGCCTGGTCTATACCGGCTACCGGCTGATCGACGCCGATGACCGGATCATCCCGAACTTTCGCACCCTTGCCGATGTCTCGGGCCATACGCTGTGCCGCCAGATCGCCACGAACTTCTTCGGCAATGTCAGCAGCGTGATGGCTCCGACAGAGTTGGCGCGGCGGTTCGGCGGCCATGATCCGCGGTTGCGGGCATGGGGGATCGAGGGGGCCGAGGACCTGCTGTTGCAGCTTCAGCTTGCCGCCATCGGCCCGGTGGCCTGTTGCCGCGAGGCGCTGGTCGGCTACCGGATGCACCCGCACAACATGTCGCATGGCCATGCCCGCGCGGCGCGCTCGAACCTCCGCGCGGTGGACATGGCGGCGGCCGCGGCGGGCGATGTGCCCGGCTGGGTGGTCCGGCTTGGCCGCGCGCGCACCGCGGGCTATGCGCTGCACATGCTGCGCGCCGGCGATACCGGCGATGCCCTGGCGCTGCTTGGCCGGCTGATGCGCCGGCAGCCGGTCTATACCTTGCTGACGCTGGCGCTGATCGCGCAGTGGCAGCTTCGCGCGGCGCTGAACCCGGCGGCCGGGGCCGACCCCGAGACCGGCCGGCCCTTTGCCGAGGCCGATCCCGCGACCGTGCCGTGGCGCGGCGCGATGATTCTCAGCCGGTG
>PHEC01000258.1 GCA_002841115.1 Alphaproteobacteria bacterium HGW-Alphaproteobacteria-6
TTTTTCCCCTTTCGCCGCCGTTCTGCCGGCCCCCGGCGCCGCGGTGGGCATCCGCCGCAGCTTCGGCTAGAATAGGCGATGAATCGCGAAAGGACAGGGATGACCGGCACTGGCGATCCCGCTGTGGCGCCCAGGCGGCGCGGACAGGGTTTCAGGGCGGCGGCGGCGCTGGTGCAGGCGCCGGTGCGCGCCGCGAGCGAGGCGCGCGGCTTTGCCGTGACGCGGCTGCTGACCCATTGGGCCGAGGTCGCCGGCGCGGATATCGCGGCGATGGCGCTGCCGGTCAAGGTCGGCTACGGCCGCGAGGGCTTTGGCGCGACGCTGACATTGCTGACCACCGGTGCCGAGGCGCCGATCGTGCAGATGCGGCTGCCGCAGATCCGCGATCGGGTCAATGCCTGCTACGGCTACAACGCGATCGCGCGGATCGTCATCACCCAGACCGCGCCGGGCGGCTTTGCCGAGGGCCGGCCGGCCTTCGACGGCGCGCCGGCGGCATCCGCGCCGCCGGCGCCCGACGTGGCCGCACTTCGCACCGCCACCGCGCTGTGCCGCGGCATCGGCAACGATGATCTGCGCGGCGCCCTTGAAGCGCTGGGCGGAAAGGTCTTATCTCGCAAGACAACGCAAGACGGGCGAACAACGAAAGGCTGACCGATGTCGAAGACCAGGATACTTGCCGCCGCGGCGGTCGCGATTGCCGCTGCCAGCGGCTGGTGGATGCTGCGGGCACCAGCCGGCCCGGGCCAGACCGCCTTTGTCGCACCTTCGCCCGTCACTGGCGCCAATGCCCAGGAGGCCGGCGCAACCACCGAGGCGGCGCAGGTGCCCGACATGGTCCTTGGCCTGCAGGACGCACCGGTGACGGTGATCGAATATGCCTCGTTCACCTGCCCGCATTGCGCGAACTTTCACGAAAACGTGTTCGGAAAGCTCAAGGCCGATTACATCGACAGCGGCAAGGTCCGCTTCGTCTATCGCGAGGTCTATTTCGACAAGTTCGGGCTCTGGGCCGCGATGGTGGCGCGCTGCGGCGGGGCCGAGAAGTATTTCGGCATCGCCGACATGCTTTATGACAACCAGCGCGACTGGCTGGCGCCGGGCGAGGATGCCGGCATCGCCGACAACCTGCGCAAGATCGGCCTGAAGGCGGGCCTTGCCAGCGAGACGCTGGATGCCTGCCTTTCGGACAACGACATGGCCAAGGCGATGGTCGCGACCTATCAGGCGAATGCCGGCGCCGACGGGATCAACTCGACCCCCTCCTTCATCATCGACGGGCAGAAATATTCCAACATGGCCTATGCGGATTTCGCCAAGGTGATCGAGGAGAAGCTGGCCGACTAACAGGCTGCTGAAAAGTCACGCCTCCTCCCGTTTCCAGCCACCAGATCGGAAAACTGTTTCTCGCCACGCTCCCCACCACTCCTGGCCCGGGCGACCAGCCCGGGCCGCGCCCGACCCTTCCGGCGGGAGGGCGCATGGCACTGTCGCAGATTGCTCGACGGTTGGAGTGGTCTGGTTACGATAAAGCACCGCAGCCCCAGCGTGCCAAAGCGCGCCCACCCAGGGTCGGGCGCGTCCCTCGGTGCCGGGATCGGATGGCGGGACAGGAAAAGTTTCCCCGTCAGACACTGCGCGAGTTTCTTTTTCGGCAGCCTGCCAAGGCGGGCGCCGGCGCTCAGAGCCCGAGTGCCGCCAGCCGCGCGTCAAGCCCGCTCCAGTCGTCAAGCTTCAGCCGCACCGGCAGGGTCAGCACCTCGGCCCTGAAGGCCGCAGGCAGGCGGACCGCGTCCTTTTCGGTGGTGACCAGCTGGGCGCCAAGCGCCGCCGCCTCGCGCAGCAGCCGCGCCATCAGGGCCGGGCTCAGCGGCTGGTGATCCGACAACGCCTCGGCGCGGCGGATCTCGGCGCCAAGGGCTGTCAGGGTGGCGAAGAACTTTTCCGGATGGCCGATGCCGGCGAAGGCGAGGACCGGCTGGCCCTGCCAGTCCATCCCGGTCGCCAGGGGCACCAGCGTCCCGGTCAGATGCGGCGGGCCGGGCCGCGCGCCAGGCAGGCGCGCCAGGGCGGCGGCGAAGGCCGCCTGCGCCGCCGGCGGGCCGATCGACAGCAGCAGGTCGGCGCGGGCGAGGCCGGCGCC
>PHEC01000259.1 GCA_002841115.1 Alphaproteobacteria bacterium HGW-Alphaproteobacteria-6
TGGTAGCGCTCCATGGTATGGGCGGCGCCGAAGAAATGCCCGGCCGGGCCGACCTCGCGGATCGCCTCGACGGCGAGCGAGGCCTCGTCGACCGCCAGCACCGCCCCCGGTGCGGCATAGCCGATGGTTGTCACCGGCAACAGCAGCCGCGGCAGCCGCCGCCCGGTCATCCGCACCCCGTAGACCATGAACAGCGCCGCCACCGCGGTCAGCCCCGAGGCCAGCGCCCCGACCGTCAGCGTATTGGCCAGCGCCCGGCCCAGGCCGGCGCTGATCCAGCTTGCCGGGCTGTCGAGGGCATGGCTGGCGATCACCCCGGCCGGCAGCACGAAGCCGACCAGCACCGGCAACAGGCACAGCGCCGCCGCCAGCCAGCCCGCGACCCCGCCCAGCGCGATCCGGCTGACCGGCCGGGCCTGACGGGCCGACTGGTAATAGCGCGACCGCCGGCGCCCGGTCTTCTCCAGCCCGACCAGCAGCAGGATCATCGTCAGGATCACGCAGGCGATCTGCGCCGCGCCGCCGGCATTGCCGCTTTCCAGCCAGACGGTGAAGATGCCGGTGGTCAGGGTCTGCACCCCGAAGTAGTCGACCACGCCGAAATCGTTCACCGTCTCCATCATCACGATCGCTGCCCCGGCGGCGATCGCCGGCCGCGCCAGCGGCAGGCCGATCCGCCAGAACAGCGCCAGCGGCCCGGCACCCAGCGCGCGCGCCACCTCGTAGCTGCCGGCCGGTTGCTCGCGAAAGGCCGCCCGCGCCAGCATGTAGACGTAAGGATAAAGTGCTGCCGCCATCACCACGATCGCGGTGCCGCGCGCGCGCACCGAAAAGAACCAGTAGTCGCGCGCCGAGCCCCAGCCCATCGCCGCCCGCAGCCCGGTCTGCACCGGCCCGGAATAGTCGAGAAAATCGACCAGCGCATAGGCGCCGATATAGGCCGGGATCGCCAGCGGCATCAGCAGGAGCCACTCCAGCACCCGCACCCCGGGAAAGCGGTACATCACCACCAGCCAGGCCGCCCCCGCCCCGACCGCCGCCGCCAGCGCCCCGGTTCCCACCGCCAGCACCACGCTGTTGACCAGATAGCGCGGCAGGGTGGTGGCCAGAAGATGCGGCCAGATGTTCTCGGTCGGGCGCAGCGCCAGCGCCGCCACCGACAGGATCGGCAAAAGCACCAGCGCCGCGATCACCAGCGCGCCCAGCGCCCAGCCGCCACCGGCCGGGCGGACGCGCCAGCGCGGAGGGATCGGGGCAAGGCGCGGGTCGGGTTGGGCGGCGGACATGGGGCATGGGCTACAGGAAAGCGGTTTTCCTGTCCAGAAAGCCCGTATAGGGTCGCGCCAGCGGGGCGGCGGCGCCAGCGGGGGCCGGGAACGGGCGGGCAGATGCAACTGGTCTATCACATGGGCGCGCATTGCACCGACGAGGACCGTCTGCTGCGCGGTCTCCTCAAGGATCGCGGCCGGCTCGCCGGATCGGGCGTGCAGGTGCCGGCGCCGGGGCGCTACCGGCCGCTTCTCTTGCGCAGCCTGGCCGCGCTGAAGGGGGCGCCCGCCCCGGCCGCGGTGCAAGAGGAACTGCTCGATGCGATGCTCGACGGCGACCACGCCGGCCGGCTGGTCCTCAGCCACGAATTCCTGCTCTGCATCCCGATGCGCGTCGTCTCGGACCAGGGCTTTTACGCTGCGGCGGCGCGGCGCTGTGCGGCGATCGCCAATCTCTTTCCCGAGGCGGAGTGCGAGTTTCACATAGCCCTGCGCAACCCCGCCACGCTGGTCCCGGCGCTGGTCGAGCGGATCAGCGGCGCCAGCTATGGCGGGCTGATGGGCGACACCGATCCGACAAGCCTGCGCTGGGCCCCGGTGATCCGGCGGATCCGCGAGACGGTGCCGCGGGCGCGCCTCAGCCTGTGGTGCAACGAGGATACGCCGCTGATCTGGCCCGAGGTGCTGGCCCGGGTCGGCGGCATCGACCGCGACGGCTCGGCCGGGCTTTTGTCGGACGGCGGCTGGTCGGACGGCGGCGGGCCGATGGCCGGCGCCGAGGACCTTCTGGCGACGATCATGACGCCGGCCGGCATGGCGCAGATGCGCGCCG
>PHEC01000260.1 GCA_002841115.1 Alphaproteobacteria bacterium HGW-Alphaproteobacteria-6
GGGCCCGCCGGTGCCGGCCGCGACGGGGCGGGATGCGGCCATCGCCGCACCGGCCCGGTGGACCGCCGCGCAAAGCTGTTCTATCTCTGGGCGCGGACCCGGCGCGAACCGGCACATCCGAACCGGCATGTGACGAGCAGAAAGGAAACGGCCATGAACCGACGCAAATCGCCGCCGCGGCGCGGCCCGGTCGCGACGCTGGCCGGCCTTGCCCTGGTGCTGGCCGGGCTTGGCGTCGCGACCCCGGCCAAGGCCTGCGGCCCCGACAGCGACTGCGTGATCGGCGCGCGCGCCTACCGCGCGGCGCTGCCGCCGGCGCCGGACGGCCGGGCGATCATCTTCTTTCACGGCTACCGCGGCTCGGCCGCGGCCGAGATGCGCAACCCCGGCCTGCGCAACCTCGCCCGCGACCTCGGCGCGATCCTGATCGCCGCCGCCTCGCGCGATCACGACTGGAACATCCCCGGATCGCCCTCCGAGGACAAAAGCCGCCCGGGCGAGGAGCTGGCCTATTTCGACGCGCTTCTGGCCGATGCAAGGGCGCGCTTCGGGCTGGATCCGGCCCGCACCCTGGTCGCGGGCTTTTCGGCCGGCGGCATGGTGGTGTGGAACCTCGCCTGCTTTCGCGGCCAGTCGGTCGCCGGTTTCGCGCCAATGTCGGGCACCTTCTGGGAACCCATGCCCGAGGCCTGCCCGACCGGGGCGGTCGATCTTTACCAGTCGCACGGCACCCGTGACAGCGTGGTGCCGATGGCCGGCCGACCGATCCAGGATACCCGGCAGGGCGACGTGGCGCAGGCCTTCGCGCTGATGACGCGGGCCGGCGGCTACGGCGCGGCGCGGCCGGTGGCGGTGACCGGCTATGACTGCGCGCGCCGCACCAACCCAGCCCGCAAGGTGCTGGAACTCTGCACCTTTGCCGGCGGCCACGGCTTTCGCGCCGCCTTCCTGAAACGGGTCTGGGCGGAGTTGGGCCTTGATGGCTGAGGGGGCGGGGCGGCTATGACCGGAACCGCGGCCGGCCGCTTCAACGTGCTCTGCATCGCGCAGGCCGGCCGGCTTGCCCATGAGGCGGTGATCCTGGCGGCGAGCTTTCGCGCCACCAACCCCGGTTTCGCCGGCCGCCTGATCGTCGCCGAACCGCAGCCCGGTCCGCTCTGGCCGGGCGATCCGCGCCTGCCCGCCCCGGTGCGCGAGATGCTTCAAAGCCTCGGCGCCGAGGTCCTGCCCTTCGAGAACCGCCATTTCGGCGCCACCTACCCTTACGGCAACAAGATCGAGGGGCTGGCGGCGCTGCCCGAGGGCGAGCCCTTCGTCTTCTTCGACACCGACACGCTTTTCACCGGGCCGCTGGCCTCGGTCGGCTTCGATTTCGACCGGCCCTCGGCCTCGATGCGGCGCAAGGGCTCATGGCCGGTGATCGAGCTTTACGGGCCGGGCTACGGCGCGATCTGGGCCTCGCTCTATGACCGTTTCGGGCTGGACTTCGCCAGCACGCTCGACCTTTCCCAGCCCGATGAATACTGGGAGCGCTACCTCTATTTCAACGCCGGCTGGTTCTTTCACCGCTGCCCGCGCGCCTTCGGGCAGCGCTTTGTCGACTATGCGCTGGCGATCCGCGACGACGCGCCGGCCGAACTGGTCTGCCAGAGCCTCGATCCCTGGCTTGACCAGGTGGCGCTGCCGCTGGTGATCCATTCCTTCGGCGGCGGCCGGCCGGGGCCGGCGCTGTCCGGGCTCGACGGTGATGTCACTTGCCACTACCGGCTGCTGCCGCTGCTTTACGCGCGCGAAAGCGACCGCGCGGTGGCGGTGCTGGAGGAGGTCACCGCGCCCAATCCGGTCAAGAAACTGCTGCGCGACAGCGAGGCGATCCGCAGAATCGTCTATCAGGGCAAGGGCCGGCGGATCCGGGCGATGTTCGACCGGGCCGACCTGCCGCGGCGCGAACAGGTGATCCGCAACACCATCCGCCGCGCCGGCCTCTGGCTGCGCTAGAGCATGTCGCGCAAAAGTGGGAACCGGTTTTGCGCTACTCGGACATGCGAAATCAGAAGGTTAGAGTGGGTCGCGTGAATGCGAATGAACGCGAT
>PHEC01000084.1 GCA_002841115.1 Alphaproteobacteria bacterium HGW-Alphaproteobacteria-6
CAACAGCGGGAGACCCCGGAACCGATGACCCGACCCGCCGGCATCCGCCGCAAGATCGACCCGAGCCGCGGCCCCCGGCTTGGCGACGGCAGCCCCAATGACAACGACCGGGTCGAGATCGGGCCGACGCAGCTGGCCTTTGCCGAATGGCGGGCGGCCGGCCTCGCCCTGCCCGACCTCGGCGCGATGCGCGAATTCCGCTGGCGCCGGCTGACGCAGGCGATCACTGCCCGCGACTACGGCGGCATCCTGATGTTCGATCCCCTGAACATCCGCTATGCCACCGACACCACCAACATGCAGCTGTGGAACAGCCACAACCCGTTTCGCGCCGTCCTGCTCTGCGCCGACGGCCATATGGTGATCTGGGACTACAAGCAGGCGCCGTTCCTCAGCGCCTTCAACCCGCTGGTCGCCGAGGTCCGCTCGGGTGCGTCGTTCTTCTACGCGGTCTCGGGCGATCGCGGCGGCGACGATGCCCGCGCCTTCGCCGGCCAGATCGACGAGGTGATGCGGGCCCATGCCGGCACCAACCGCCGCCTTGCGGTCGACAAGATCATGGTCGCCGGGCTGAGGGCGCTGGAGGCGGCAGGGTTTCAGGTGATGGAGGGCGAGGAGGTCACCGAGCGCGCCCGCGCGATCAAGGGCCCAGACGAGATCGCGGCGATGCGCTGCGCCCACCATGCCTGCGAGGCGGCGGTCGCCGGGATGGAGGCATTCGCCCGCGCGGCGGTGCCTAAATGCGGGGTCAGCGAGGACGACATCTGGGCCGAGTTGCACCGCGGCAACATCCGCCGCGGCGGCGAATGGATCGAAACCCGGCTTCTGGCCTCGGGGCCGCGCACCAATCCGTGGTTTCAGGAATGCGGCCCGCGCATCGTCCAGCCCAGCGAGATCGTCGCCTTCGACACCGACCTGATCGGCTGCTACGGCATCTGCATCGACATCTCGCGCAGCTGGTGGATCGGCGAGGCGCGGCCCCCGGACGCGATGATCTCGGCGATGACCCACGCGCTTGACCATATCCGCGACCATCAGGCCCGCCTCGCCCCCGGCGTCACCATCCGCGAGCTGAGCCACGGCGGCCACCGGCTTGATGCGCAATACCGGCGGCAGAAATATTCGTGCAAGATGCACGGCGTCGGGCTGTGCGACGAATGGCCCTTCGTGCCCTATCCCGACGGCTGGGTCGATGGCGCCTTCGAGGCGGCGCTTGAACCCGGCATGGTGCTGTGCACCGAGGCGCTGGTCAGCCCCGAGGGCGGCAGCTTCTCGATCAAGCTCGAGGATCAGGTGCTGATCACCGAGGCCGGCTGCGAGGTGCTGACCCGCTATCCCTTCGACCCCCGCCTGCTTGGCACCGCCTGAGCCCCGCGCCACCCGGCCGCAAGGCAAAGGGCGCCGGCTGCCCGCCCGCCGCAGAGGATTCCCCGGTCAGCCGAAGACCCGGGTCAGCGCGCCGTCGATCGCATCGGTGATCGCGTCGATGTCGTCAGGCGTGGCGATCAGCGCCGGGCTGAGGCAGAGCGTGTTGTTGAAGCCCGGCAGCGAGCGGTTGGTGGCGCCGATGATGACGCCCTGCGCCATGCAGTCGGCGACCACCGCCTGGGCCAGCCGCTCCGCCACCGGTTCCTTCGTCGCCCGGTCGCTGACCAGTTCGGCGCCGCAGAAAAGCCCCTTGCCGCGGACGTCGCCGATCACCGCATGGCGGTCCTGCAGGGCGCGCAGGTTTTCGATCAGCCGCGCCCCCATCGCGGTGGTATTGGCCAGAAGGCCCTCGTCCTCGATGATGCGCATGTTCTCCAGCGCCGCCGCCGGACCGGCCGTGCAGCCGCCAAAGGTCGAGATATCGCGAAAATAGCTCAGGGGATCGGCGGGATCGTCCTTGAACATCTCGAACACCGCCTCGGTGGTGACGGTGCAGGCGATCGCGGCATAGCCCGAGGCGACGCCCTTGGCCATGGTGACGAAATCCGGTTTCACCCCGTAGTGCTGATAGCCGAACCAGGTGCCGGTGCGGCCGACACCGCAGACGACCTCGTCGATATGGATCAGGATGTCGTGCTTGCGGCAGATCTCCTGCACCCGGTCCCAGTAGCCTTCGGGCGGCACGATGACGCCGCCGCCGGCGGTCACCGGCTCCAGGCAGATCGCGCCGATCGTGTCGGGGCCCTCGCGCAGGATCACCGCCTCGATCGCGTCGGCGGCGCGGCGGCCGTAATCCGCGCCCGGCCATTGCGCGCGGTATTCCAGGCAATGCGGCACCTCGACGAAGCCCGGCGTCAGGGGGCCGTATTGCGCCACCCGCTGCGGCTGTCCGCCGGCCGAAAGCGCGGTGATCGTGGTGCCGTGGTAGTCGCGCTCGCGGTAGAGGATCTTCGATTTCCGCCCGCCGTGGTGGCGGTGCGAGATCTGGCGGACCATCTTGAAGACCTTCTCGTTGGCCTCCGAGCCCGAGTTGGAATAATAGACCCGCGACAGCCCCGGCATGGTGGCGATCAGCCGTTCGGCGAAGCGCGCGCCGGGGATCGAGCCGGCGGAGTTGGCGAAGTAGTTCAGCCGCACCAGCTGGTCGCGCACCGCGTCGGCGATCGATTCGCGGCCATAGCCGACATTGACCGTCCAGACCCCGCCCGAAACCGCGTCGAGATGGTCACGCCCGGTCGCGTCCCAGACATGCATGCCGCGGCCCTCGACCATGATCCGCGGGTCGATGGTCTCGAACGGCTTGTGCTGGATCAGGTGGTGCCAGACATGGGCGCGGTCGGCGGCGATCACGGCGCCAAGGTCGTTGCCGCGGGCGGTGGCGTTCATGGCGGGGGTTCCTTCGGACGGATGCGGGCCGGCGCGGCCGCGTGGCCGGGCATGGTGGCGGTGACGGCGCCATACTCGGCGATTGCCGCACCCCGCCTTAGGGCCAGAGCCGGCGCGGCGATGGGGCCAGTCGCAAAAAGGTTTTTGTCGGCGGGGCGGCGCGGGGAACAATCTTTCATGGAATCATCGCCCCGCACCGACCGGCTTTCTTTATGCAGCGCAATCACCGATCATGATGGACAAGGGCAAGTCGCGCGGCTTTCAATGCGCGCCAAATCAGGGAGAGATCGCATGACGATACGCAAGGGACTGACCGCCGCCACCGCCGCTCTCGCGCTTTTCGCCGGGGCCCCGTCGGCGCAGGCGCTCGACGAGATCACCGTGGCCTATTTCCTCGAATGGCCGATGCCGTTCGAGTTTGCCAAGGTCCAGGGCACCTATGACGCCGAGATGGGCGTCAAGGTCAACTGGGTCGCCTTCGACACCGGCACCGCGATGTCGGCGGCGATGGCGGCGGGCGACGTGCATCTGGCGGTCAGCCAGGGCGTGCCGCCCTTCGTGGTGGCGACCAGCGCCGGCCAGGACCTGCAGATCCTCGATGTCGCGGTCAGCTATTCGGACAACGACAACTGCGTCGTGCAAAGCGCGCTTGAGATCACCAAGGACAATGCCGCCGAACTGGCCGGCAAGAAGGTCGCGGTGCCGATCGGCACCGCCGCGCATTACGGCTTTCTGAAGCAGATGAGCCATTTCGGCGTCGATCTGGCCAGCCTCGACATCGTCGACATGGCGCCGCCCGACGGGGCCGCCGCCTTCGCGCAGGGTGCCGTCGACCTTTATTGCGGCTGGGGCGGCAGCCTGCGCCGCGCCAAGGAAAGCGGCAATGTCCTGCTGACCGGGGCCGAGAAGGAGGCGCTGGGCATCCTGGTCTTCGACGTGACCTCGGGCCCCTCGGCCTTCATCGCGGAAAACCCCGACCTGGTGGCGAAATTCCTCAAGGTCACGGCGGATGCCAATGCGCAATGGGCCGACCCGGCACAGCAGGCGGCAATGCTGCCGGTGATCGCCAGGGACGCCGGCATGGACGAGGCGGCGACCGCCGACACGCTGGCGACCTTCGTCTTTCCGAGCGTCGCCGATCAGCTTTCGGCGAAATGGCTGGGCGGCGGCGCGCAGGAGTTCATGAAGGGCGTCGCCCAGGTCTTCGTCGAGGCCGGATCGATCCCGGCGGCGCTGGACAGCTATGCGACTACCGTCAACACCGGCCCGCTGGCCGCCGGCGCCGGGCTCTGACCCCGCTGCCCGGTGCGGCCCGCCGGCGCGGGCCGCAGCCCATCCGATCAGCGGGGCAGGCATGGCCGGATTGACCATAGACGACGTCTCGATGCGGTTCGACCTGCCGGACGGCGGCGCCGTTCAGGCGCTCTCGAACGTGTCGCTGACGCTGGCCGAGGGCGAGATCCTGTCGGTTCTCGGCCCCTCGGGCTGCGGCAAGACCACGCTGCTGAACATCCTTGCCGGCTTTCTGGCGCCGACATCGGGGCGGGTGCTCCTGGGCGGGCGGCCGGTCACCGGGCCGGGGGCGGATCGCGGCATGGTGTTCCAGCAGGGCGCGCTCTTCGAATGGATGAGCGTGCGCCACAACGTCGATTTCGGCCCGCGGATGAAGGGCATGGCGCGGGCCGAACGGGACCGGATCACCGATCACCTGCTCGACACCGTCGGTTTGCAGGATTTCGCCGACAAGGCGGTCTACGAGCTTTCGGGCGGCATGCAGCAGCGCGTCGCACTGGCGCGCTGCCTGGCCAATGATCCGCAGGTCATCCTGATGGACGAACCGCTTGGCGCGCTCGACGCGCTGACCCGCGAGAAGATGCAGGGCCTGGTGCTGAAACTCTGGAAGGAAACCGGCAAGACCGTGGTGCTGATCACCCATTCGGTCGAGGAGGCGCTGCTTCTGGGCGAGCGTCTTGTGGTGATGGCGCCGCGGCCGGGGCGGATCTTTCGCGAATACCGCCTGCCCTTCGCCGATCTCGGCGCCACCGAGGATCTGCGGCTGGTCAAGAAATCGGCCGGCTTCGCCGAAACCCGCGAGGAGATCCTGTCGATGATCTGGGGCATGGAGGAAGAGATCATGGGCCGCAAGGATGGTGCTGCATGATCGTTCTGGCGGTCTATGCGGCGCTCTTCGTGGTCGCGGGCCTGATCGTCCGCTTCGCCCGGCGCCACCGGCAGCGCCACGACCTTGCCGCGCTGAAGACCGTCACCTTCGGCGATGAAAGCGCGATCCGCCCGGACCGCGCCGCCTCGGTGATCTCGGTCCTGGCGATCTTCCTGATCTGGGGCGCCTTCACCGGATCGCGGCTGGTGCCTTTCCATGTCCCCGGCCCCTTCATCGGCGAGATGAGCTTTCGATACACCGCCACCGACGAGCAGGGCGTCAGCGATGAGGCAACGGTGCATGTGCTGGTGCACGGCCCCGGCGAAAAGCCGGCAGCACCCGATGTGCCGCCCGGCGACGGCCTTGCCCGCGACGACAGCGCGGTGGTGCAGGCCTGGCGTTCGGTGCTGATCCGGGCGGTCGACAATGACCGGGCCGGCGCGCGCGTCACCGCGATCAATGGCCGCGCCGTCACCCCCGAGGTGGCCATGGCCATCGAAGGCGGCCACGTCCTTGTCACCGCCAAGGGCTCGCTCAGCGTCGAGCCGCTGAAGGGGCTGCAGATGGAGCCGATCTGGCTGCCCTCGCCCGAGGCGGTGGTCGCGCGGCTGGTCGAGATTGCGCAGAACGGCTATCAGAACACCTCGCTCTGGGGTCATCTCGGCGCCTCGCTCGGCCGGGTGCTGGCGGGGTTCGTGCTGGGCTCGCTGATCGGCATTCCCTTGGGCTATGCGATGGGCCTGTCGGGCTGGGTCAGGGGCTGGTTCGACCCGATCGTCGAATTCATGCGCCCGGTGCCGCCCCTGGCGCTGATCCCGCTGGTGATCATCTGGTTCGGCATCTGGGAGACCGGCAAGATCGTCCTGTTGTTCCTCGCTGCCCTCTGGATCATGGTGATCGCGGCGCGGGCCGGGGTCTCGGGCGTCAACATCGCCAAGATCCACGCCGCCTATTCGCTGGGGGCGTCGAAGGGCCAGATCCTGCGCCATGTGATCGTGCCGAACTCGCTGCCCGAGATCTTCACCGGGGCGCGGGTGGCGATGGGGGTGTGCTGGGGCACCGTGGTCGCGGCCGAACTGGTGGCGGCGCAGAAGGGCGCCGGGATGATGATCATCGCCGCCTCGAAATTCCAGCTGACCGATATCGTGGTGATGGGGATCATCCTGATCGGGGTGATCGGCTACGGCATCGACATCCTGATGCGGATGGCCGAACGCTGGCTGGTGCCGTGGAAGGGCCGCGGCTGACGGTCCCGCCCTCAGGCGCCGTTCAGGTCGGCGAAATGGCGGCCGTTGCGGATCAACTCGTCCCATAGATCGGCCGGACGCCAGAACAGCTCTTCCTCGCGGGCGAAGGCGCGCAGATCGTTGCGGACCTGCAACAGCCCGGCCCGGTCGGCGCTGTGCATCGGGCCGCCGCGCCAGCGCGGAAAGCCGTAGCCGGCGAGCAGCACCAGATCGATGTCCGAAGGGCAGCGCGCGATGCCTTCCTCGAGGATCCGCACCCCCTCGTTGGCCATCGCCGCCAGCGCCCGGCGGCGGATCTCGGCGGCGCTGACGGCGCGCGGCACGATCCCCTTGGCCTCGCGCTCGGCGGCGATCAGCGCCAGCACCTCCGGGTCCTCGACGCCCTGGCGCGCTCCCTCGGGATAGCGGTAATAGCCGCGCCCGGCCTTCTGGCCGATCCAGCCGGCCTTGCACAGCCGGTCCCCGATCGCGACATAGCGGCGCGCCGGGTCGCGCAGCGGCGCCAGCCGCTTGCGCCGCGCCCAGGAAATTTCCAGCCCGGCCATGTCGAGCACCTGATAGGGGCCAAGCGGAAAGCCGAAGCCGACCATCGCGCGGTCGATCTGATAGGGCGAGGCGCCGTCTTCCAGCAGGAAATCGGTCGCGGTGCGATAGGCGGTCAGGATGCGGTTGCCGATGAAGCCGTCGCAGACCCCGGCGCGCACCGCGGTCTTGCCGATCCGCCGCGCCAGCGCGAAGGCGGTGGCGGTGACATCGGCGGCGGTCTGGTCGGCGACAACGATTTCAAGCAGTTTCATCACATGGGCGGGCGAGAAGAAATGCAGCCCGATCACATCCTCGGGCCGCGCCGTCGCCGCGGCGATCCGGTTGATGTCGAGATAGGAGGTATTGGTCGCCAGGATCGCCCCGGGCCGCAGCACCCGGTCGAGATCGGCGAAAAGTGCTATCTTGACCGCCTCGTCCTCGAACACCGCCTCGATCACCAGATCGGTGCCGGCCAGCGCGCCGATCTCGGTCGCGCCATGGACCCGGCCCCAGTCGGCCTCGCGCGCCTCGGCCGTCATCTGGCCACGGGCAACCGCGCGTTCATGGATCGTCGCGATCCGCGACAGGCCGGCGGCCAGCGCCGTCGCGTCGCGCTCGACCAGCGTCACCGTCAGCCCGCCCGACAGCATCGCCGTGGCGATCCCCGCCCCCATCAGCCCGCCGCCGACCACGCCCACCCGCTCGAGCTTGCGCGGGCTGACGCCGGCAAGGTCGGGCTGACGCGCCGCCCGGCGCTCGGCCAGGAAGGCGTGGCGCAGGGCCGCGGCCTCGGGCGAGGCGACAAGCTCTTCGAAGGCGGCGCGCTCATAGGCCATGCCCTCGTCCTCGGGCAAGAGCAGGGCCGCCTCGACGCAATCGACGATCCGCCCGGGGGCCGGCAGATGCGGCGCCGGGCGGGCGGCAAGGGCCGCGCGCGCCTCGGTGATGGCGGCGAGGTAATCGGCGGGGTCGGCACCGCCTGCGGCGCGGGCCGGCGCCAGCGGCAGATCGGCGCGCCCGGCGGCGTGGTCACGCGCCAGCGCCTCGGCCGCCGGCAGCACCGCGCCCTCGGTGATGCGGTCGACCAGGCCGATCTCGGCCGCCCGCGCCGCCGTCACCGGCACACCGCCGGTCATCATCGCCAGCGCCTCGCGCGCGCCGATCAGTCGTGGCAGGCGCTGGGTGCCGCCGGCGCCGGGCAGGATGCCAAGCGTCACCTCGGGCAGGCCAAGCCTCGTGCCCGCCTCCGCCAGCCGGCAGCGCGCCGCCAGCGCCAGTTCCAGCCCGCCGCCAAGTGCCGTGCCATGCAGCGCCGCGATCACCGGCTTGGGGCTGGCGGCGATCGCATTGCACAGCTCGGGCAGCGAGGGCGCTTGCGGCGGTCGGCCGAACTCGCGGATATCGGCACCGGCGGGCCAGGTCCGCCCGGCGGCGGCCAGCACGATCACCGCGACCGCCGGATCGGCCAGCGCCCGTTCGATCGCGGCCAGCGCGCCGGCCCGCAGCCCGGCCGACAGCGCATTGACCGGCGGATTGTCGAGCGTGATCGTCGCGACCCCATCCGCGACACGGGTTTCGACCGGTTCCGTCATCCTTGCCCTTCCCCTTGCCCCCGCCGGTACCGGCAATGCCCTGCCCGGGCCCCCGATTGCGCTTCCGGCTGCGCTTCCGGCTGCGGCAAGTCTAGTGACCCCGGCCCCGATGGCAATGGGCTGGATGGCCGGGCCGCCGGCCGGGCGACCGGCCCCGGCCGGCGACCGCCAGAGGGGGGGGTCAGAGGCGCGCGGCGCAGTCGCGGCAGAAGGGGGTGGCCGGCAGCAGGTCAAGCCGTTCTTCGGCGATGGTCGCGCCGCATTTGACGCATTCGCCATAGCTGTCGTCATCGACCCGGCCGAGGGCGGCATCGATCATCCGCAGTTCCTGACGCGCGGACTGGCCGAGATCTTCAAGCACCTCGTCGCTCTCGCGCTCGACCGCCATCTCTTCCCAGTCCTTGGCGTCATGGCTGTCGAATTCGGCCTCGATCCCGGCGACGCGGGCCAGCAGATCGGCCTTGCGCGCCTCGAGTTGATTGCGACGTTCGGCGACGGATTTCATCTTGCTGCCCTCCTGGTTCCCGCCCAGCTATGCAGGCTCGCCCGATCCGGGCCTTGATGCAAGTCAAACCCGGCCCGGTCACCGCGCCACAATCATATTCACGACTTGCAATATCTTTGCGCGCGGCTATATCCTGGGTGAAACGGACAGGTCAGGACGGATCGCAATGCAGGCGGAGTGGCTCTGGGGGCTGGCGGGCGGGCTGATGATCGGCACGGCGGCGGCCATCTATCTCTTGTTCAACGGACGGATCATGGGCGCCTCGGGCATTGTCGGCGGGCTGGTCGACGGCAGCGGCCGGGCCACCATGGCCGAGCGGCTGGCCTTTCTGGCCGGGCTGATCGGACTGCCCTTCGTCATCACCGGCCTGGCCGGCACGGCCTCGGCGCTGACCACCACCCATCTGACCGGCTCGGTGCCGGTGCTGGTGGCGGCGGGGCTTTGTGTCGGGATCGGCACAAGGCTTGCCAATGGCTGCACCTCGGGCCACGGGGTCTGCGGCATCTCGCGGCTGTCGCTGCGCGGCATCGTGGCGACGGTCTTCTACCTTCTTGGCGGCGGGCTTTCGGTTCTGGTCTTTCGCCATGTTCTGGGGGTGATCTGATGGCGGTCGATATCCGGCGGATGGCCTTCGCGGCCCTTTCGGGCGGGCTTTTCGGGGCCGGGCTGGTGGTGTCGGGGATGACCGACACCGCCCGGGTCCAGGGCTGGCTTGATGTCTTCGGCGACTGGGATCCGACGCTGGCCTTCGTTCTTGGCGGGGCGATCCTGCCGATGGCGATCGCCTGGCAGATCGCCGCAAGGATGCGCCGCGCGGTGCTGGGCAACGACCTGCCGGCCCCGCCAGAGCCGCGGCTGGGCCACAACCTGGTGATCGGCTCGGTGCTGTTCGGGATCGGCTGGGGCCTTGCCGGCCTGTGCCCGGGTCCGGCGCTGGCGGCGGCCACGTTCAACGGATGGGGTGGCGCCATCTTCCTTCTGGCGATGATGGCGGGTATGGTCGCGGCACCCGCGGTCCGGGTCCGGATCGACCGGCTGGCCGCCGCCTGAGGAGACGCCGATGGATATCCGCCCGCTGACCGACGCCTATGCCGTCGCCCCGCAGATCGCGCCCGAAGAGGTCGCCGCGATCCGTGCCGCCGGCTATACCACGCTGATCAACAACCGCCCCGACGCCGAGATCCCGCCCGCCCTGCAATCGGCGGCGATGCGGGCGGCGGCCGAGGCGGCGGGGCTGGTCTTTGTCGACAATCCGGTCATCGGCGGCGCGATCAGCGATGCGAATGCCGCGGCCCAGGGTGCCGCGATTGCCGCCGCCGCGGGGCCGGTGCTGGCCTATTGCGCCTCGGGCAACCGCTCGTCGATCGTCTGGGCACTCAGCCAGGCCGGCCGGGTCGCGACCGACGATCTGGTCGCCACGGCGGCGCGCTGGGGCTATAACCTCGAACCGTTCCGCGCCCGGATCGAGGCCGCCGCCGCCGGCTGAGCCGCACCCGACTGGCGCGCGTCCGGCACCATGGCTGGCGCGGCACCCCGTGGCCCTCCACGCCCGGGATGCCCGCGCCCCGGATGCCCCGCCCTCGGGCCGAAGGCAGGTCGTCGGTGGTCCATTCGCCGCGGCCCGAAGGACAAGCGCCCGATCGAAATGGCGCGCATCGGCACGAAGCGGACCGGCGGCCGGCGCCGCATCCTTCCGGCCGGTTGCAGCCTGTCCCACAAGCAAGTTCTGTCGGGTCAGCCTGGATCAGGGTGGGGCCGCCCCGGGAACACGCGGGAAAAGACGATCAGACCGGGGCGACGGCGGCGCTGTCCTGGCGGCTGTCGCGGCCGGGGCCGCCGCTCGCGATGCCGTCGCCGCGGCTTGCGGTGTCTCCGGACAGAGCAGCGGCATCGCTTGCCGCGGGTCCGGGCGGCGCCGCGGGCCGGTCGGTCGCGACGCCGCCGGCCGCTCCGGTCCGAACCGGATGTCGGGCCGGGGTCCGGATGGGTGAAGACGCGCCGGAAAGCGGCAATGCCCCCTGCGAACCGGCCCCCGCTTCGGCATAATCCGCGAGATCGGGCATCGCGGCCTCATCCCCGTCGACGGCATCCTTCAGCCGCACCGCCCGATAACCACGGATCTGGCCCAGCCGGGCCAGGGTCAGCAGCCGGCCATCCGCACCTTCCAGTCGAAGCGCCGCCACCGCGTCCGGGGGCAGTTCGATCAGCGCGCCGGGGCGCAGCGCCAGAACCGCCGACAAGGGCAGGCTGATACGGTCCATCACCGCGTGCAACTCGGCCGGCGCCTGCATCACCGCCCGGTCCAGACGCCCTTGCCACTGTGCTGCGGCATCGCCCGCCGCACCGTCGCCCGGCGACCAGCCGGCCGGCGGTGCCGCGTCCGTCCCCGATCGTGCTTGCGACCGCGCTCCCGCCCCGCCCCGCCCCGCAGGGGGTGCGCCGCGCCCCGGATAGGGCAGCGCCAGCAGCAGATCGCCGCGCCGCGCCGCCTCGGCGCCGAACCCCAGACCAAGCCGCAGGACCCGGTAGCCGCCCTCCTCGAGGACCAGGCCGAGCGGGCGCGGATCGTCGAGAAACGAGCCGTAGCGAAAGCCGCCGGCCCAGGTGATCGCCTCGTCGGCAGCCAGAAAGGTCTCGACCTCGGCCAGGGCCCGGTCGAGAAAACCCGCCGACATCGCCGCATCGGTGCGGGTCGGACGCCGCGCCTCGGCCTCGGACGGGCCGATCCGGCCGATCGTCTGCATCTCGATCAGCGAGGCCAGCATGCCGGGCGACAGGGCGGCAAGACCAAGCGCCTCGCGCGGCCCCTCAAGCACCGCCAGAAGCGCCAGCGGCTCGACCATTTCCAGCAGTTCGGCCAGCGACAGCCGCAGATCCTCGGCCTTGAGGACACGCAAGGGCAGATCCATCATCTCTTGCGCCGCCACCGCCAGCGCCTGACCGAGCGCCCGCGCCGGGGTCATCGCCGCCGCCGACGGCGGTGCGCGCCCCGCCTCGGCCATGCGTCTCAGTGCTGATGCTGGTGCGGCTTGCGTCATGCCCGTTGCACGGCCCTTCGTCCGCCCGCGCCGTTCGGGCACGGATCCTTGCCCGTTCTTGTCTCAGATCGAGGTTTACGAAAGATTGACCCGACCCCGAGCCGGCCCCGAAACGAACCGGACCGGACCGGCACGACCGGCCCCCCGCCCTCAGGCGGCCGAGGCCGCCTCGGCGCGTGGCCGCACCGGCACCACGACCCGGAAGGCGCCGCCGCCCTGGCCAGGCAGATAGGCGATCGAGCCGCCGAGATTGGCCATGATCTCGCGGCAGATCGCCAGGCCAAGCCCGGCGCCGCCGGCGCGGCTGGTATCGGTCAGGCGGGCGAATTTCTCGAAGATCAGCGCCTGGGCGGCGCGCGGGATGCCGGCGCCGTTGTCGATGAAGTCGATGATGATCCGCTCGCCGCGGCGCCGCGCCGAAATCGTCAGCTCGGGCTGCGCCGCGTCGCAATACTTGCGGGCGTTCGAGACAAGGTTGATGAAGACCTGCACCAGCCGGTCGGTATCGGTGATCACCGGCATATGCTCGGCGGCGATGTCGCGGTGCACGACAAAGCGCCGCTCGGGCCGGGTGTTCGACGCCGAGGCCACCGCGCGCCCGATCAGGTCGTGCAGGTTGGCGACCTTCATCGTCAGCTGCACCTTGCGGTTCTCCAGAACCGACAGGTCGAGCAGGTCGTCCAGAAGCCGGGTCAGCCGGATCGCCTCGTCATGGATGATGCCGGCATATTTCAGATGCATTTCGGCCGGCAGGTCGCCGTCCATCATGATCTCGGAAAAGGCCCGGATCGAGGTCATCGGCGTGCGCAATTCGTGGCTGATCTGGCTGAGGAACGCATCCTTCTGCACGCTGAGCTCGGTCAGCTTGGCATTGGCCTCGCCAAGCTGGCGCGCGGTCCGGGCCAGTTCCTCGGACTTCGCCTCAAGCTGGCTGGAATATTCCATGATCTGCTGCGCCTCGGTGGCGACCGCCATCAGATCCTGCGCCGAAACCGCCGCCCCGTCGGCAAATTGCGCGATCATCGCATGGGCGGTCGCCGCCCCGACGGTGCCGGCCAGCCGGCGCTCCAGCCGTTCGATGAAATCGGGCGTGGTGTCGGGCAGAAATCCGGCCTTGCCCTGGCCCGCGGCGGCCGCCTCGAAAAAGCCCTGCGCCTCTTCGGCACCGATGATGCCTTGCGCCATCGCCAGAAGATCCTCGGCCTCGGCGCCGCCGCGCGACCAGGCGCGCTGGGCCGGGTCATGGTCGAAGACATTGACGAAGGCAAGGCCCTGCATCCGCTCGACCGGGCCGGGAAAGCTTGCCAGCGACCCGAGAACGAAGCCGAAGGTATTCAGCGCCAGCGACCAGAACAGCGCATGCATCAGCGGGTCGATCCCGGTGACGCCGAACAGCGCCTGCGGCCGCAGCCAGCCGATTCCCCAGGGCCCCTCGGCCAGAAGGCGCGCCGAAAGCAGCCCTTCGGCGCCGAAGGAGGGCAGGAAAAGCGTGTAGAGCCAGACCAGGAACCCGGTCCCCAACCCCAGCGCCGCACCAACCCCGGTCGCGCCGCGCCAGAAGATCCCGCCCAGCATCGCCGGCAGGGTCTGCGCCGCGCCGACAAAGGATATCAGCCCGATCGCCGCCAGCGCCGCCGAACCGCCCGACAGGCTGTAATAGATGTAGCCCAGCGCCAGGATCGCCCCGATCGACAGCCGCCGCGACATCAGGATAAGCCCGCGCACATCGCCCGGCACCCGCGCGCCACCAGGCCTGAGGCTCAGCCACAGGGGCGTCACCACATGGTTCGACACCATCGTCGCCAGCGCGATCGCCGCCACGATCACCATCGAGGTCGCCGAGGAAAAGCCGCCCAGAAACGCCAGAAGCGCCAGGTTGCCCTGATCGAAGGCGAGGGGCAGCGTCAGCACGAAAAGATCGGGGTTGGCCCCGGCCGGCAGGGTCGCCAGCCCGACCACCGCGATCGGCACGACGAAAAGGCTCATCAGCATCAGGTAAAGCGGAAAGGCCCAGGAGGCGGTCGCCAGATGGCGCTCGTCGGAGTTTTCCACGACCATCACCTGAAACATCCGCGGCAGGGTCAGGATCGCGGCACCCGACACGAAGGTCAGCCCGATCCAGCGGCCGGGCTGCAGGGGCCAGTCGGCGATCGGCGAGGCCTCGATCCGCGCATAGGTCGCGGCCACCCCGCCCGCCACCCCCCAGACCACGAAGACCCCGAC
>PHEC01000261.1 GCA_002841115.1 Alphaproteobacteria bacterium HGW-Alphaproteobacteria-6
CCGCCACCCTGGCCGACCCCGCACCCGGCCCCGAAGCCCGGGTGCTGGCCCGGGGCGAGGCGCAGCGCATCGCCGAGTGTTTCGACCGGCTCGAGCCGGCCCGCGCCGCGGCGGTCCGCGGCGCCTACCTCGGCGGGTTGAGCTACGAGGAACTGTCGGCGCACCACGGCGTGCCGCTGAACACGATGCGGTCCTGGCTGCGCCGGGGCCTGCAGACCCTGAAGGAGTGCCTCGAGGCATGATCGAAACCGAAGGCCATATGCCCGATCGCGAGGCGCTGGCGGCCGAATACGTTCTCGGCACGCTGCCGCTGGCCGAACGGCTGGCGGCCGAGGCGCTGATTGCAAGCGACGCGGAGTTCGCGCGGATGGTCGAGGCGTGGCAGGCACGGCTGGCGCCGCTGAACGCCGAGTATGCCGAGGTCGCCGCCCCGCGCGACATGCTGGGGCGGATCGAGGCGCGGCTTTTTGGCCTGGCTGAGCGCCGGCGCCGCGCCGGCTGGCTCTGGGGTCTTTTCGGCGGCGCCGCGCTGGCGCTGCTGGTGCTGGTGCTGGTGCTGCCGGCGCTGCGCCCCGACAGCACCGTCACCGCGACGCTGGCCGGCGAGAACCAGCGCCTGGTCATCGCCGCGCGCTTCGATCCGGCGGCCGGCGCGCTGACCGTGACCCGCAGTGAGGGCCCCGCGGCCGGCGCCGGCCGGGACTATGAACTGTGGATCATTCCGGCCGGTGCGGCGGCGGTCTCGCTGGGGCTGGTGCGCGATGATGCGCTCAGGGTGCCGCTGGATGCGCTGCCCGCCGGCACGACGCTGGCGATCACGCTGGAACCGGCAGGCGGGGCGCCTGGCGGCGTGGCGACCGGGCCGATCCTGGTCTCGGCGGTGGTCGGCGGCTGAGGGCGCGGCCGACCCGGCGGCGGCCGGAAAAAATTTCGCCCCGCCCTGCAACTCTTCCCAAGCGGTCTTCGTAGCTTCCGGCATGTGCGGGGGATCGGCCCCCGCCCGTCAAAGGAGACCGCAATGTCTGGCAAATCCATCCTCTGTGCCCTGACCCTCGCCGCTGTTCCGGCCCTCGCCGCCGCCAATCCGATGGTCGGCGGTGCGGCGATGCTCGACAGCCGGAGCATCGTCGAGAATGCCGCCAATTCGGCCGATCACACCACCCTGGTCGCCGCGGTTCAGGCCGCGGGCCTGGTCGAGACGCTGTCGGGCGCCGGCCCGTTCACCGTCTTCGCGCCGACCAACGACGCCTTCGGAGGCCTTGCCGCGGGCACCGTCGAGACGCTTCTGCAGCCCGAGAACAAGGATCAGCTGACCAGGGTGCTGGCCTGCCATGTCGTCGCCGCCGATGTGATGTCCGCGGCACTGGTGACGATGATCAAGGATGCCGGCGGCACCCATGCGGTGCCGACCGTCGGCGGCTGCACCCTGCAGGCGATGGTCGAGGACGGCATGGTGAAGATCAAGGACGAGCGCGGACGCAGCGCGACCGTGACCATCGCCGATGTCCAGCAGTCGAACGGGGTGATCCATGTGATCGACACGGTGCTGCTGCCCGGGGCCTGACCCGGCGGTCCGGCCGCGCCCGCCCCTGTCCCCCCGGGAAAGGCCGCGAACCCGGGCCGCCCCCCCCGGGGCGCCTCCCCCAAGGGGGGCGCCCCGGTCCGGCCGCCGGTCAGCCGGCGGCCTTTTCCTCCATCATCAGCCATTCCTCCTCGGCCGCGGCAAGCGCCGCCTGACGCTCGGCCAGCGCCTCGGACGCGCGGCGGAACCGGTCGGGTGCCGTGCCGAACAGATCGGGGTCCGAGAGGAAATCCGACAGCCTGCCGATCTCGGCCTCCAGCCGCTCGATGATCCCCGGAAGCGCCTCGAGCCGGTGCCGCTCGGTAAAGGTCAGACCCGGCGCGGCCGGCTTCGGCCGGTCCCGGGGTGCGCCGGCGGGCTTTGGCACCGCCTTGCCGGCGCCGCGTTCGGAACCGGCCGGCGCGGCGGCATCGCGCTGCAACCCGCCCGGCGCGGAGGCGCCGCGCTGCAACCCGCCCGGCGCGGAGGCGCCGCGTTGAGA
>PHEC01000085.1 GCA_002841115.1 Alphaproteobacteria bacterium HGW-Alphaproteobacteria-6
CGGCTGAGCTTCAAGGAGATGTGCGCCCGGTTCGACGTGACCCCGCGCACCCTGCGCTATTACGAGTATATCGAGTTGCTGGCGCCCGAGAAGGACGGCCGCGCCCGCTTTTACGGCCCGCGCGAAACGGCGCGGATGACGCTGATCCTGCGCGGCCGCCGCTTCGGCTTCAGCCTCGAGGAGATCCGCCAGTGGCTCTTGCTTTACGGCCGCAGCGGCAGCGACGCTCAATACCGCGCCTGGATCGCGCTGGCCGATCGCCAGCTGGAAGCGCTGGAACGCCAGCGCGCCGAGCTTGAGGCGACGATGGCCGATCTGCGCAGCCTGCGCGACAGCACCGCGGCAACGCTTGGCGACTGACGGCGCCGCGCCGGTATCCGCCGGCCCCCCCGCGACAGATTGTCCCTCGCGTAAAGTTGCGTTTACGCCGGGGCGCTATATCCGGACATTGCGTCACCGGTTGGCGTGACGCGACGTAACACTACCGCGCGCCGCGACCGGCCTTGCAGGATGGCGGGCACAGACGCATCTGGCCCGGCATCGACCGACGACTGTGCATGAAAGGGCCATTGTCATGAGTGACCAAGTGATGACCATCCGCGAAATGTGCGACGCCTTTGCCGTGACCCCGCGCACCCTGCGCTTTTACGAGGCCAAGGACCTGCTGTCACCGGTCCGCCAGGGCCAGCGGCGGCTTTACACCCGACGCGACCGCGCCCGGCTGAAACTGGTGCTGCGCGGCAAGCGCTTCGGCTTCAGCCTCGACGACATCCGCCAGCTTCTGGACATGTATGACCTTGACGACCAGCATCAGGCGCAACTGCACAGGACCATCGAGCTGGCGCGCGAGCGGCTTGACCAGATGCACCGCCAGCGCGACGATCTTGATGCCGCGATCGCCGAGTTGAGCGACCAGATCAGCGGCGGCGAACAGATGCTTGCCAGGCTGCGCGGCCCGTCCGCCGCCTGATCGCAAGACCGGACCGCGACGGCCACGCCGGCCCGGCATCCCCGGCAGGCGGACCGACAGAAGGAACGAGGGAGAGACGACAATGCCGACCTATACCGCCCCGACGCGGGACATCCTTTTCGTCCTGAACGACGTGCTCGGGGTCGCGCAAAGCGATGTGCCGGGCTACGCCGAGCTTGAGCCCGACTTCACCGCGGCGATCCTCGACGAGGCCGGCAAGATCGCCCGCGAGGTTCTGGCCCCGCTGAACGCCGCGGGCGACCGCGAAGGCTGCCGGCTGGAAAACGGCGTGGTCCATACGCCCTCGGGCTTCAAGGACGCCTTCGAGGCGATGAAGGCGGGCGGCTGGAACGGGCTTGACCTGCCCGAGGAATACGGCGGCCAGAACCTGCCCTATGTCATGGGGACAGCGGTCGGCGAGATCTTCGTCTCGGCCAACATGGCCTTCAACATGTATCAGGGCCTGACCCATGGCGCGATCTCGGCGATCCTCGCGCACGGGACCGAGGCGCAAAAGCAGACCTGGCTGCCGAAGATGGTCAGCCTTGACTGGACCGGCACGATGAACCTGACCGAGCCGCATTGCGGCACCGACCTCGGCCTGTTGCGAACGAAGGCAGAGCCGCAAGCGGACGGCAGCTACAAGATCACCGGGCAGAAGATCTTCATCTCGGCCGGCGACCACGACATGGCCGGCAACGTCATCCATCTGGTGCTCGCCAAGGCGCCGGGCGGCGGCGAGGGCACCCGGGGCATCTCGCTCTTCATCGTGCCGAAGATCATGGTGAAGGCGGACGGTTCCCTCGGCGCGCGCAACGCCGTCTCGGTCGGCAAGATCGAGGAGAAGATGGGCATCCACGGCAATGCCACCTGCGTGATGAACTTCGACGGCGCGACCGGCTACCTTCTGGGCGACCTCCACAAGGGCATGCGCAACATGTTCACCATGATGAACGAGGCGCGGATCGGTGTCGGCCTGCAGGGCTATGCCGTGGCCGAGGCCGCCTACCAGAACGCGGTCGCCTACGCGAAAGACCGCCTGCAGGGCCGCGCCGTGACCGGGGCGGAAAACCCCGCCGGCCCGGCCGATCCGCTGATCGTCCACCCCGACATCCGCCGCAACCTGATGGACCAGAAAAGCTTCGTCGAGGGTGCGCGCGCCTTCACCCTCTGGGGGGCATCGCTGATCGACCGGGCGCACCGGTCGGGCGACGCGGCGGCCGAGGGGCTGATCTCGCTGCTGACCCCGGTCATCAAGGGGTTCCTGACCGACAAGGGCTTCGAGGCGACGGTGAATGCCCAGCAGATCTTCGGCGGCCACGGCTATGTCGAGGAACAGGGCATGTCGCAGTTCGCCCGCGATGCCCGCATCACCATGATCTATGAAGGCGCCAACGGGGTGCAGGCGCTGGACCTTGTCGGCCGCAAGCTTGCCGCCGATGGCGGCAAGCATGTCATGGCCTTCTTCGAGATGGTGAAGGCGTTCGTGAAGGAAAACGACGGCGATGCGGCGCTGAAAGCCGAGTTTCTCGAGCCCCTCAAGGCGGCGTCGAAGGATCTTCAGGCGGCCGGCATGTATTTCATGCAGAACGGCGCGAAGACCCCCAATGCCGCCCTCGCCGGATCCTACGACTTCATGCATCTCTTCGGCCATGTCTGCCTTGGCCTGATGTGGGCGCGCATGGCCCGAGCCTCGCGCGCGGCACTCGACGCCGGCACCTCTGACGCAGCGTTCCACGAGACGAAGCTGGCCACCGGGCGCTATTACATGGCGCGACAATTGCCGATCACCGCGACCCACCTTGCCCGCATCCAGTCCGGTGCCGAGACCGTGATGGCGCTTGGCCCCGAGGCGTTCTAAGCTTTCGCGGCGGGGGCAGGCTTGCCGGACCGCCCCCCGCCCGTCGCGGCCGCCAGAACGGAGGAGAGATGCCGAAACGCCTGCGCCTGACCCGCCGCTTCCCGGTCGCGGTGACCAACGACGCCTATCGCTCGCTGACCCGCTTTGCCGAGGAGGCCGGCCTGTCCGTGGACGAGGCGCTGACCTTCCTTTTCGAGCATTTCGCCAGTGTGACCGACCCCGAAAACCTCGGCCACCGGCTGCGGCTCTTCAAGGCCGAGCTTGACGATCGCAAGGCGTGAGGGACACGAGAGGGCAGAATGGGTATTTTGACAACGAAGAAGCCGAATGCGCGCCCCGGCACCGACGCCGGCCCTTGGATTCAGGGTGCTTCTCGCGAGCACCGGGGCGGCTTCTTCGCTGACGGTCATCGGCTCCCCAGCCTGTACCGCAAGGTCAGGCTGGGGCGATTCTGGTTAACAAAGCGTTCTTCTTCGTTGTTCAAATACCCCACGGGGTCGCCATCGGGTGCGCCATCGGTTCGAGCACCAATGGCGACGGGGTGTGAAACCCCCGCTGCTGCCGGCAGACAAGGAACGGCGGCATGACGGCAAGGCTTCACTGCTTCGGTGAAAGCGGCAATGCCTACAAGGCGGCGCTGACGATGACGCTGGCCGGCTACGACTGGAGGCCGGTCTTTGTCGACTTCTTCGGCGGCGCCACGCGCAGCCCCGAATTTCGCGCGCTCAACATCATGGGCGAAGTGCCGGTGCTGGAGGACGCGGGCAGGGTCATCACCCAGTCGGGCGCGATCATGTATCACGTCGTGCAGGAAACCGGCCGGTTTGGTGGCGCGCCCGGCGAGGCGGCCGAGGTGCTGCGCTGGGTGCTTTGGGACAATCACAAGATGTCCTCGCAGGCCGGCCCCTTGCGCTTCATGATGAATTTCCTGGCCGCCGACAAGCGCCCCGAAGCGGTGATCGCCTGGCTCGCCGGTCGGCTGAGGGGCGCATTCGCGGCGCTTGACGCGCATCTGGCGGGTCGTGACTGGATCGTCGGCGACGGGGTCACCATCGCCGACCTGTCCTGCTGCGGCTATCTCTACTATCCTGAGCCCTTCGGCTTCGCCCGCGCCGAATGGCCGAACATCGACCGCTGGCTGGGCAATATCGCCGCCCTGCCCGGCTGGATGCATCCCTATGACCTGATGCCCGGCAATCCCGCCGAGCGCGCCGGAGCGGAGGATCCGACATGAAGTGGCTGCTCGTCGCGGTGATCTACACCGTTACCCAGGACAACGTGCCCCACGAGGTGCGCATCCATGAGATCGCCATCGGCGGGCCGACATTGTGCGAGATGGCGCGCGCCCAGATCGAGGAACAGCTGAGAACCCGCGCCATCACCGTCAAGGCGACCTGCGTTCAGGTCAGCGACTAACCGGAGAGACCGATGACAGACGCCTATATCTATGACGCCCTGCGCAGCCCGCGCGGCAAGGGCCGCGCCGACGGCAGCCTGCACGAGGTGACCTCGGTCGCGCTGTCGGCCCGCGTCCTCAACGCGGTGAAGGAAAGGAACCGGCTGTCCGGCCATGCCGTCGAGGACGTGATCTGGGGCAATGTCACGCAAGTGGGCGAGCAGGGCGGCTGCCTTGCCCGCTCGGCGGTGCTCGCCTCGGACCTCGACGAGAGCATTCCGGGCCTGGCCATCAACCGCTTCTGCGCCTCCGGGATGGAGGCGGTGAACCTTGCCGCCAATCAGGTCAGGGCCGGGGCCGGCGCGGCCTATATTGCCGGCGGGGTCGAGATGATGGGCCGCGTCGCCATGGGCTCGGACGGGGCGGCGATCGCGGTGGACCCGTCGCTTGCGATGAAGACCTATTTCGTGCCGCAGGGGATCTCGGCCGACATCATCGCCACCGAATACGGATTTTCCCGTGACGATGCCGATGCGCTGGCGGTGGAAAGCCAGAAGCGGGCGGCGCGGGCCTGGCAGGAGGGGCGGTTTGCCAGGTCGGTGATCACCATCCGCGACCAGAACGGGCTGCCGATCCTGGCCCATGACGAATACATGCGCCCCGGCACCGACATGCAGACGCTGGGCGCGCTCAAGCCCGCCTTCCGCGACATGGGCGAGGTGATGCCGGGTTTCGACAAGGTGGCGCTGATGAAATACCCGCATCTGGAGCGGGTCAATCATGTCCACCATGCCGGCAATTCCAGCGGCATCGTCGACGGAGCCGCCGCCGTGCTGATCGGCAGCCGGGAATTCGGCGAGGCACAGGGCCTGAAGCCCCGTGCCCGGATCCGGGCGACGGCGAAGATCGGCACCGACCCGACGATCATGCTGACCGGCCCGGTGCCGGTGACCGAGAAGATCCTGCGCGACGCTGGCATGGCGATCGGCGACATCGACCTTTTCGAGGTCAACGAGGCCTTCGCCAGCGTGGTGCTGCGCTTCATGCAGGCCTTCGACGTCTCGCCCGACCGGGTCAACGTCAACGGCGGCGCCATTGCCATGGGCCATCCCCTGGGCGCCACCGGGGCGATGCTGATCGGCACGCTTCTGGACGAGCTTGAGCGCAGCGGCAAGGGCACCGGGCTGGCGACGCTCTGCATCGCCTCCGGCATGGGTGTCGCGACGATCATCGAGCGGGTCTGAGGCCGATGGCAGACATCGCCGGATGGTCCCGGGTGCGCGTCGCCCCCCACCCTCTCCCTCCCCATGGGGGGGAGGGCAAGCGCCAGCCGCGCCGCCTGCGCCCCCCCCTCCCCTCGTGGGAGGGGATGGGGGAGGGGGCTTGCCCGCCGCAAGGAGCCGGACCATGCCCGTGATCGACCAGAGGAAAATCGTGCCGCGCACCGGCTCGATCTACCCAGAGCCCTATGCCTCGGGGATGGCGGGCCGCTCGTCGCTTCGGCTCGGCGATGCCGGCGGGCTGACCCAGTTCGGGGCGAACCTGGTGAGCGTAGAGCCCGGGGCGAAATCCTCGCTGCGTCACTGGCACCGGCACGAGGACTATTCGTGATGGCAACGGCGGGCGAATGCACGCTGATCGAGGATGGCGGCGAGACGGTGATGCGCCCCGGCAATGCCGCCTGCTGGCCGGCCGGGGTCGCCAACGCGCATTGCCTGATCAACCGCAGCGATCGCCCGGTCAGCTACCTGATCGTCGGCACGCGGGCGCGCGACGATGCCTGCCACTATCCCGATATCGACCTTCACTATACCCGCAAGGACGGGGTGCGGATCATGTCCCGCAAGGACAGCACCCCCTATCCCGGCTGGCCGAAAGGAACCGAAAATGGCTGACTTCACCTATTCCGTCGATGCCGATGGCGTGGCGATCCTGACCTGGGACTGCCCGGGCAAGTCGATGAACGTGATGACCCGCGAGGCTTTCGCGCTGGTCAGCGAGATGATTGACGCGGCACTGGCCGATCCGGCGGTGAAGGGGATCATCGTCACCTCGGGCAAGGACACATTCGCCGGCGGCATGGATCTGAACGTGCTGGCGCGCATTCGCGAGGAAGCCGGCGACAATCCGGCGCAGGCGCTGTTCGACTTCACCATGTCGGGCCACCATATCCTGCGCAAGCTGGAGCGTGCCGGGATGGACGCAAAGACCCTGAAGGGGGCCAAGCCGGTGGTCTGTGCCATCCCCGGCACCTCGGCCGGGATCGGCACCGAGGTGGCGCTGGCCTGTCACCGGCGGATCATGGCCGACAATCCCAAGGCGAAGATCGGCCTGCCGGAGATCCTTGTCGGGCTTTTCCCCGGCGGCGGCGGCACCACCCGCTACAGCCGCATGGTCGGCGCGATGGCGGCGGCGCCGGTTCTGCTGGAAGGCAAGATGCTTGACCCCAAGGCGGCGAAGGCCGCCGGGCTGATCGACGAGGTGGTGGCGCCCGACCAGCTTCTGGTGCGGGCGAAGGAATGGCTGCTGGCGGCAACGGATGCCGATTGCGTCAAGCCCTGGGACCAGAAGGGCTGGAAGATGCCGGGCGGCGCGCCCTATCACCCGGCCGGATTCATGACCTTCGTCGGCGCCGCGGCGATGGTGCATGGCAAGACCCAAGGCGTCTATCCGGCGGCGAAGGCGCTGCTGAGCGCGGTCTACGAGGGCGCGCTGGTGCCCTTCGATACCGCGCTGAGGATCGAGGCGCGCTGGTTCACCAGCTTGCTGATGAACCCCTCGTCCTCGGCGATGATCCGGTCGCTGTTTCTCAACAAGGAGGCGCTGGAGAAGGGCGCCAACCGGCCGAATGTCGCCGACCAGAGGGTGGCGAAGGTCGGCATTCTGGGGGCGGGGATGATGGGCGCGGGCATCGCCTATGTGTCGGCCCTCGCCGGGATCGAGGTGGTGCTGATCGACGCGGGCCAGGATGCCGCCGACCGCGGCAAGGCCTATTCCGAGGGGCTGCTTGACAAGGGCATGAAGCGCGGCCGCGTCAGCGCCGCGAAGAAGGCAGAGGTTCTGGGCCGGATCACCGCCACCACCGATTACGCCGCCCTTGCCGGTTGCGATCTGGTGGTCGAGGCGGTGTTTGAGGATCCGGGCGTCAAGGCCGGGGTGACAGCGAAGGCCGAGGCGGTGATCCCTGCGGGCGCGATCTTCGCCACCAACACCTCGACCCTGCCGATCACCGATCTGGCCAAGGCAAGCGCCCGGCCCGAGCAGTTCATCGGCATCCATTTCTTCAGCCCGGTCGACAAGATGATGCTGGTCGAGATCATCAAGGGCAAGCAAACCGGCGATGTCGCGGTGGCCAAGGCGCTGGATTTCGTGCGCCAGATCAGGAAGACCCCGATCGTGGTCAACGACGCGCGGTTCTTCTACGCCAACCGCTGCATCATTCCCTATATCAACGAGGGCATCCGCATGGTCGCCGAAGGGGTGGCGCCGGCGCTGGTCGAGAACGCGGCGCGGCTTCTCGGCTTTCCGGTCGGGCCGCTGCAACTGGTCGACGAGACCTCGATCGACCTCGGCGTCAAGATCGCCAGGGCGACCAGGGCGGCGATGGGCGATGCCTATCCTGATGACGCGGTCGATGCGGTTCTTTTCGCCATGGCTGACGCGGGCCGGCTGGGGCGCAAGGCCGGTGCGGGGTTCTATGCCTATGACGACAAGGGCGGGCGGCTTGGCCTCTGGGACGGGCTTGGCGGGCACTGGCCGGTGGCGGCCGAGCAGCCGGAGCTTTCCGAGGTGCAGCACCGGCTGATGATGGCGCAGGTGCTGGAGGCGGTCAGGGCGCTGGAGGAGGGCGTGCTGGAGGACATCCGCGAGGGCGACGTCGGCGCGATCCTCGGCTGGGGCTTTGCGCCCTGGTCGGGCGGGCCGTTCTCGTGGCTCGACATCATCGGCGCGGCCCGGGCGGTGGCGATCTGCGACGGGCTTGCGGCGCATGGCGCGCGCTTCAACGCGCCGGCGCTGCTGCGCGAGATGGCGGCGAGGGGCGAGAGCTTCTATCACCGCTTCGGCGCCGGCGCCAAGGCGGCCTGAGGTGGGGGCGTTCCGCCCCCACACCCCCTGAGGGTATTTGCGCAACGAAGAAGCTCAGTCGGGATCGAAGCGGTAGCCGAAGCGGGCGATGTCGGCGGCGCAGGTTTCGGCAAGCACCGCCGCGTCGCGGTCGCTGAAGTAGCCGCGCCAGTCGCGGGCGCGGTCGGTGGCATTGGCGCGCGCCGGCGGCGTCAGGCGGAAGCCGAGATGGGCCTCGAGCGGGCCTTTGTCCTCGGCGAGATGTTCGAGGCGGAGGTAGAGGTCGCAGCGTTCATGGCCTTCGGCCGTGGTAACGTAGCTTGGATAGGGATGGGTGGCGAAGGCGGCGCGGGTCTCGGGGGCGTTCAGGAAGCTGCTGAAGTCGTTTCCCCGCGCCAGTGCCACGGCCGGGTGGGCGAAGCCTTGGGTGCGCAGCCAGTGGTAGTAGCTGACCATCCGGTCCCAGGGGTTGCGCACCAGCGTGAAGGTGAAGAAGCCGGCGATTTCCACGTCGGTGGCGAGGCCGCGGATGTCGGCGAGCGTGGAATGTTTCCAGAGCCGGCCCGCTGTCTCGATGCCGGCAAGCCGTTGCCGCCGCGCCCTGCCCTTCGGCGTGTCGGCAACGATCACGTCGTCCTTCGTCGCCCGCGCCTCGAGTGCGAGCGTCAGCGCCGTGCCCCCGGTCTTCGGGGCATGGATGAAGATGTAGCGGCGTCCGCGCGACAGGATCATGAGGCAATCTAGCGCCGGTCGGACAAAAGTGGAATCCGGTTTTGGCGAAAGACAGGCGACAAAGAAAGTCGCCGGAGCCGCTCGGCCGCGTCGGTCTGCGCCGAGCGGGCGCCGGCTAGAGCATGTCGCGCAAAAGTGGGAACCGGTTTTGCGCTATTCTGACATGCGAAATCAGAAGGTCAGAGTGGGTCGCGTGAATGCGAATGAACGCGATCCGCTCTAGCGTCCCCTGATCGCGATGACCAGCCCGGCGACGAAGATGAGCGCGATGCCGGCGGCGGCGAGGGGGCCGAGCGTCTCTCCCCAGAGTGCCCAGGTCCAGAGCGCCGAGGCGGGCAGGATGACGTATTCGAAGACCGCCACCCGGCCGGCATCGGCGATCTGGTAGGCGCGGATCATCAGCCCGACCCCGAGAAGCGATCCCGCCGCCTGCACCAGGGTCCAGAACAGGAACCGTTCGCCGGGCCAGGTGGCGCCGCGCAGGATGAAGCCCGCGGCGCCCTCGGCCACCACGGGCTGCCAGAGCGCGAGCACCGCCATGCCGGCAAGGCCGAAGAGGCCGAGGGCGAGAAAGAAGCCCATCAGCAGCACCTCGGCCCGCTCGCCGGCGCACCATGTCCTGGTCGCGATATTGCCGAGCGCGTAGAGCGCGCCTGCCGCCACCGGCAGCACCGTGGCGATGCCCGGGCTTGCCCCCTGCCCCGGCTTCAGCACCAGCATCACCCCGACAAAGCCGATGGCGACGGCGAGGATGCGGAAGGGGCCGATTCCCTGGCCATAGGCGAAGCGCGAGATCAGCAGGGTGAAGATCGGCGCGGTGAAGAGCCCGGCGGCGACGATCGCCACCGGCAGGAAGGCGAGACAGCCGAAGTAGATCACCATCGCCAGCCCGTGCACCGCACTTCTGAGCGCGACGGCGCCAGGGCGGCGGGGCCTGAGCCTGAGCCCGAAGAGCGGTGCCGCGGCGATCAGCAATGGTATGGCCATCGCCGTCCGGATCGCGTGGAACTGCCACAGCCCGCCGTCCTCGGCGATCACCCGCACGAAGTTGTCGGTGAAGCCGATCAGCGTCGCGAAGACAAGGATCAGCCCGGCGGCGGCAAGGGTGCGGCTTTCGGGCCGCGGATCGGCAATCGTGGTCATCATCGCTCCGGGTAGCGGATTTTCCCGTATCCTTTAAGCCGCAGCACTGGCAGTATTCGCGTCCATTAGCGACGTGCCGCGGCCGGGGGAGGACGCAGGATGGGCTGGCTGGCGGATGAGAGCGGGCTGGACAGGACACCGGCGAATTTCGTGCCGCTGACACCGCTGTCGCATCTGGCGCGGGCGGCCGATCTGTTCGCCGACCGGACGGCGCTGGTCTATGGCGGCACCCGGCGAAGCTATGGCGAGTATCATGCCCGGGTCAGCCGGCTTGCCTCGGCGCTGGTCGCGCGCGGGGTGCGGCCGGGCGAAGTGGTGGCGACGATCCTGCCCAACGTGCCGGCCCAGGCCGAGGCACATTTCGGGGTGCCGGCGGCGGGCGCGGTGCTGAACACGATCAACACCCGGCTTGATGCCGACACGGTGGGCCATATCCTCGATCACGGGCAGGCCAGGGTGGTGCTGGTCGATACCGCCTTCCTGCCGCTGGCAGAGGCGGCGGTCGCGGCGATGGAGGGCCCGGCACCGGCGATCGTCGAGGTAGCCGACACCGAGGCCGGGATCGCACCCTCGGGACGCTACCCCGAATACGAGGCGCTTCTGGCCGCGGGCGACCCGGGCGCGCCGTGGATTCTGCCCGGCGACGAATGGGAGAGCCTCGCGCTCAACTACACCTCCGGCACCACCGGGCGGCCGAAGGGTGTCGTCTATCACCACCGCGGCGCCTACCTCACGACCATGGGCACGGTGGTCAGCTGGCGCATGGTGCTGCATCCGGTCTATCTGACCATCGTGCCGCTCTTTCACTGCAACGGCTGGTGCCATGTCTGGCTGATGCCGCTGGTCGGCGGCACGCTGGTCTGCTGCCGCGACATCACCGCGAAGGCGATCTATGCCGCCATCGCCGACGAGCGCGTCAGCCATTTCGCCGGCGCGCCGATCGTGCTGAACGCGCTCATCCATGCGAAGCCCGAGGACCGGCGCGCCTTCGACCATGTCGTCGAGGTCATCACCGCCGGCGCGCCGCCACCGGCCGCGACGCTGGCCGCGATCGAGCCCCTGGGCTTCAACGTCACCCAGGTCTACGGGCTGACCGAGACCTTCGGGCCGACCACCGAATGCCTGTGGCGCGCCGAATGGGACGACCTGCCGACCGAAGAGCGCGCCGCGATCAAGGCGCGCACCGGCGTTGCCATGCCGATGATGGAAGACATCACCGTCCATGACGACGCCGGCCGGCCGGTGCCGCGCGACGATGCCACGACCGGCGAGATCGCGATCCGCGGCAATTCGGTGATGAAGGGCTATTACCGCAACCCCGAAGCCACCGCCGAGGCGTTCCGCGGCGGCTGGTTTCGGTCCGGCGACATCGCCTTTCAGCACAAGGACGGCTATATCCGGATCACCGACCGGGCCAAGGACATCATCATCTCGGGCGGCGAGAACGTGTCGTCGGTCGAGGTCGAGGGGGCGCTGATGCATCATCCGGCGGTGATGCTTTGCGCCGTTGTCGCCCGGCCCGACGAGAAATGGGGCGAGGTGCCTTGCGCCTTTGTCGAACTGAAGGAGGGGCAGGACGTTTCGGAGGCCGAGTTGATCGCCTTCGCGCGCGCCCGGCTTGCCGGCTTCAAGACGCCGAAGCATGTGGTCTTCTGCGACTTGCCGAAGACCGCGACCGGCAAGGTGCAGAAGTTCGAGCTGCGCGCTCGGGCGCGGGCGATGCCGTCGGGCTGAGCGCGGACGCCCGAGGCCTGCAAGGGGCAGGCACAAGCGCCGGACCGCCGGCTAGAGCATCTCGCGCAAAAGTGGGAACCGGTTTTGCGCTCCTCGGACATGCCAAATCAATAGGTTAGAGTGGGTCGTGTGAATGCGAATGAACGCGATCCGCTCTAGCGGGCTGCCGAAAAAGTCACGCCTCCAGCCGTTTTCACCCTTGAGATCGGAAATCCGTTCCTCGCCACGCTTTCCACAAGCACTGGCCCGGGCGACCAGCCCGGGCCGCGCCCGACCCTCCCGGCGGGAGGGCGCATGGCACCGTCGGTAATAGCACAACGCTCGGAAGGGCTTGACTACCATAAAGCACCGCCGCCCCGGCGTGGCAAAGCGCCCCCCGAGGGTCGGGCGCGTCCCTCGGCGCCAGGATCGGATGGCGGGACAGGAAAGGTTTCCTCGCCGGACACTGGCCGAAGTCCCTCTTCAGCAGCCGGCTAATGGCCGCGCAGAAAGGCAGCGACGATCGCGTTTGTCCTCTCTGGATGGGTGACGGGCGCCATGTGGCCCGCCCCAGGCACCTGCGAGCATGTCGCTTCGGGCAAAGCACCCCGAAGCAGCTCCATGATCCTTTTCACCGAGGGCCGGCTGTGTTCCGACTCGACCAGATGGCAAGGCACCGCGAGCCGGCCCGGATCGGCAACGCCAAGACTGTCCGGAGCGAGACGGGAAATCCCCAGCCAGTCATCGGCGACCCGCGGCATCGTATCGACGATGTAGGCCTGCGTGTCGCTGCCCGCGGCGTCAAAGGCCCCCGGCCCCATCCAGAAGTCGGTAAACCTCTGCGCGGCCTCGGCCGGGCGGCCGAAATGCATCAGAACGAGGATATCATGGGCGATCTGCAGGTATTCAATCCGGTCCGGGTCGTCGGCCGCCTCCAGAAGCCCGAACAGCACCGGCTCGATCAGGGTCAGCGAGCGGACCTTGTCGGGCCATTCCAGCGCCGCCCTGAGGGCCACCGTCCCGCCAAGGGAGTGGCCGACAAGATGGGCGGGGGCGCCGGCCTGGTCCAGAAGGTAGGCGACGATCGCGGCGTCCTGCGGGCCATAGGCGCGACCGTCCGCGGCAAGGCCGTCGCTGCGCCCGTAGCCGTGCAGATCGGGCGCCAGGCAGCGAAAACCGGATTGCAGCGCCTCGATCAGCGCCTTCCACTGGCCGCTGTGACTGCTTGAGCAGTGCAACAGGATGACCGGCGGTCCGGCGCCGGCATCGCGCCAGTTGACCTTTCGTCCCGAGACCCGGGCTTGCGGCACCGCCCCCCCCTTTTCCGCACCTTGCGGCAGGCTAGCACGGGGCCGGACCGGCGCGACAGGAAAATACCGCGGCCCCGGGCGCGGCGGACCTGCCCCGCCACGCTCGATTGTCGCTGCCGCCCCAATCGGTTATCCTTCGGGCAACGAGGCAGGGGGCAGGCCCGACCGCAATGACCGCGCTACCAGAGTATCAGCGCCTGGAATGCCAGGGCCTGTGGCGCGACGGCCCCGGCGCCCAGCGGCGCGAGGTCATCGTCGCTTTCGGCGACGCGACCCTTGTCATTGCCGATGCGCGCAGCGACCGGGCCCTGGCGCATTGGTCGCTGCCCGCGGTGCTGCGGCGCAATCCGGGCCACGAACCCGCCGTCTACGCGCCCGGCACCGATGCCGCCGAAGAGCTGGAAATCGGCGATACCGCGATGATCGCGGCGATCGCCAAGGTTCACGCGATGATCGGTGCGCAACGGCCGCATCCGGGCCGGCTGCGCGGCTGGCTGGCCGCGATCGTGCTGGCGATCTTTGCCGCCGGCGCGGCCTTCTGGCTGCCCGGGGCACTGATCCGCCAGACCGCGGCGGTCCTGCCCGAGGCGACGCGGGTCGCGATCGGCGAGGCGGTGCTGGCCGACATCACCCGCCGGACCGGCGCACCCTGCGCCGCGCCCGAAGGACGCGCCGCGCTGGCCC
>PHEC01000086.1 GCA_002841115.1 Alphaproteobacteria bacterium HGW-Alphaproteobacteria-6
ATCGAGATCGACCCGATGATCACCCATACCCTTGCCCTGAACGACATCAACAAGGGCTTCGATCTGATGCACGCCGGCGAGAGCATCCGCTCGGTCGTGGTCTACTGACGGGGGGCGGCATGGATCTCGTCTCGCAGTCACGCTGTCACGGGGGGGTCCAGTCGGTCTGGCGCCACAGCTCGGCGGCCTGCGGCGGCGAGATGACCTTCGGCGTCTTCTTGCCGCCGCAGGCGGCGCAGCGGCCGGTGCCGGCGCTGTGGTATCTGTCGGGCCTGACCTGCACCCATGAGAACGCGATGACCAAGGCCGGGTTGCAGGCCCATGCCGCGCGCCAGGGCCTGGCGCTGATCTTTCCCGACACCTCGCCAAGGGGCGCCGGTGTCGCCGATGACGCGGCCTATGACCTTGGCCAGGGCGCGGGGTTCTACCTCAACGCCACCCGCGAGCCCTGGCGACAGCACTACCGGATGTATGACTACATCGTCGAGGAGTTGCGCGCGCTGGTCGAGGCGGAGCTGCCGCTCAGCAGGGTGCATGGCATCACCGGCCATTCGATGGGCGGGCACGGCGCGCTGACCATCGCCTTTCGCAATGCCGCGATCTACCGCTCGGTCTCGGCCTTCGCGCCGATCGTCAACCCGACCCGCTCGGACTGGGGGCGCAAGCAGATGTCGGCCTATCTCGGCGACGACGAGGCCGACTGGGCCGCCTATGACGCCTGCCTGGTGCTGGCCGAACAGGGCTGGGCCGGCGAGGTGCTGATCGATCAGGGCGCCGACGACCAGTTCCTGCCGCTGTTGCGCCCCGAGGCGATGGCGAAGCTTCTGGCCGAACGGCGCCAACCGGGGATGCTGCGCCTGCAGGCCGGCTATGACCACAGCTACTTCTTCGTCGCGAGCTTTGGCGAGGATCACGTCCGCTGGCATGCCGAAAGGCTGGCGGCGGCCTGAGGACAGCGATTGGAAACAAAGGGGGATCGCGCGATCGACCGGGAGGAGGCGCGACACCGGAGCGAGGGACGAGACGGAACGGGCAGGCGATCTGCCCGAAACGATCGGGGGAATTGCACCCGGATGCGCAAACCATGGCTTGAAAGACGGGAGGAACCGATGAAGAGACTGCTTATCCTGACCACGGCGATGTCGCTGGGCGGCAGCGTTGCGGCAACGGCGAACGAGGCGCTGCAAAAGCTGATCGACGATCCCAGCCAATGGGCGATCCAGACCGGCGACTATGCCAACCAGCGCTATTCGGAACTGGACGCGATCAACAAGGACAATGTCGGCGGCCTCCAGGTTGCCTGGACCTTCTCGACCGGGGTGCTGCGCGGCCATGAAGGCTCGCCCCTGGTGATCGGCGACGTGATGTATGTCCACACGCCGTTTCCGAACATCGTCTATGCGCTCGATCTGAACAATGACGGCAAGGTCCTGTGGAAATACGAGCCGAAGCAGGATCCGAACGTCATCCCGGTGATGTGCTGCGACACGGTCAACCGCGGGCTGGCCTTCGGCGAGGGCAAGATCTTCCTGCATCAGGCCGACACCACGCTGGTGGCGCTTGACGCCAAGACCGGTGCCGTGGCCTGGTCGGTGAAGAACGGCGATCCGGCGATCGGCGAGACCAATACCGCGACGGTGATCCCGGTCAAGGACAAGGTGATCGTCGGCATCTCGGGCGGCGAGTTCGGGGTGCGTGGCCATGTCACCGCCTACAACATGGCCGATGGCAGCGTCGCCTGGCGCGGCTATTCGATGGGGCCGGACAGCGACACGCTGATCGATCCGGCGAACACCACCCATCTCGGCAAGCCGGTCGGGCCGGATTCGGGCACCAACACCTGGGAAGGCGATCAGTGGAAGATCGGTGGCGGCACCACCTGGGGCTGGTATTCCTATGACCCGGAGCTGAACCTGGTCTATTACGGCTCGGGCAACCCCTCGACCTGGAACCCCGCGCAACGGCCCGGCGACAACCGCTGGTCGATGACGATCTTCGCGCGCGACGTCGACACCGGCGTGGCGAAATGGGTCTATCAGATGACCCCCCATGACGAATGGGACTTTGACGGCATCAACGAGATGATCCTGACCGAGCAGACCATCGGCGGGACCGAGCGCAAGCTTCTGACCCATTTCGATCGCAACGGCCTTGGCTATACGCTCGACCGGGTGACGGGCGAGTTGCTGGTTGCCGAGAAATTCGACCCGGCGGTCAACTGGACCACCGGCGTCGACATGGATCCGGCCTCGGCCACCTACGGGCGTCCGGCGGTGGTGGCGGAATATTCGACCGAGCAGAACGGCGAAGACGTGAACTCGACCGGCATCTGCCCGGCGGCACTTGGCTCGAAAGACCAGCAGCCGGCGGCCTACAGCCCGAAGACCGAGCTGTTCTATGTGCCGACCAACCATGTCTGCATGGATTACGAGCCGTTCCGCGTCAGCTATACCGCCGGTCAGCCCTATGTCGGCGCGACGCTGGCGATGTTCCCGGCGCCGCAAAGCCATGGCGGCATGGGCAACTTCATCGCCTGGGACGGCAAGGAGGGCAAGATCAAGTGGTCGCTGCCCGAGCAGTTCTCGGTCTGGTCGGGGGCGCTGGCGACGGCCGGTGACGTGGTCTTCTACGGCACGCTCGAGGGCTATCTGAAGGCGGTCGACGCCAATACCGGCGAGGAACTTTACAGGTTCAAGACGCCGTCGGGGATCATCGGCAACGTGATGACCTACCAGCATGGCGGCAAGCAGTATGTCGCCATCCTGTCGGGTGTCGGCGGCTGGGCCGGGATCGGCCTTGCCGCGGGCCTGACCAACCCCAATGACGGTCTGGGCGCGGTCGGCGGCTATGCAGCACTCAGCGACTATACCGCGCTGGGCGGGGCGCTGACGGTCTTCGCGCTGCCGAACTGACGGGGTGATGCCGGCCCGCGCGCTCCCCGCGGGCCGGCGCATCTCGTTTGCCACTCAGGCGGACAGAGGCCGGCGCGGCGCAATACCCGCGCCGGCCTCCCCCCAACCGGACCGAGGACAGGACATGAACCCAGACCGCACCGCCTGCCGCCACCGGCGCTTGCAACCGCGCTTGCAACCGCGCCTGCGCCGTGCCGCGCTGGCGCTTGCGGCGCTGGGTGCCACCGCCACCGCCGCCCCGGCACAAGAGGCCGCCGCCGACAACCTGGCCGCTGCCGACAACCTGACCGCCATTACCCGCGAAGAGGGGCGCTGGTTCACCGCCGAGGGCGTGCCGACCTACAAGATCGAGGCCGACGGCACGCTCGACTGGGCGACCTATTCCGGCTTTCGCCGCTATCATTCGGAATGCCATGTCTGCCACGGCCCCGAGGGCGAGGGCTCAAGCTATGCGCCGGCGCTGAAGGAATCCGCCGTTGCGATGGATTACTACGACTTCATCGGCGTCGTCGCGGATGGGCGCACGAAGGTCAACGCGGCGCAGACATCGGTGATGCCGTCCTTCGGCACCAACCTCAACGTGATGTGCTATCTCGATGACATCTACACCTATCTCAAGGCCCGCGGCACCGATGCCGTGCCGCGCGGGCGCCCCGCCAAGCGCGAGGAGAAGCCCGAAGAGATGCGCACCGCGGAGGCGGCCTGCCTTGGCACCTGAGAACCGCCCGCGCCATCCTTTCCGACGGCTGGCCGCCGGCCTTTGCCTGATGCTTGCGGCCGCCGGTGCCGCGGGTGCGCAGCAGACCTCGGATCTGGTCTCGCAGACGGCGTTCCGGGTCTGCGCCGATCCGGCCAACCGGCCGATGTCGGCCGAGGACGGCAGCGGATTCGAGAACCGCATCGCCGATCTTTTCGCTGCCGAGCTTGGCCTGCCGGTCGAATACACCTGGTTCCCGATGGCCACCGGCTTCATCCGCCGCACGCTGGCGGCCAATGAATGCGACGTGGTGATCGGCTATGCGCAGGGCGATGAACTGGTCCTGAACACCAATCACTACTACACCTCTGCCTATGTGCTGATCAGCCGTGCCGATGGCCCGCTTTCCGGCGTGACGGGGCTGGGCGATCCCGCCCTTCAGGGCAAGCGGCTGGGCGTGGTGGCCGGCAGCGCGCCGGCGACGCATATGGTCCGCCACCGGCTGATGGCACGGGCCAGGGGCTATGAGCTTTTCGTCGACCGCCGCTACCGCGATCCCTCGGGCGACATGCTGGCCGACCTCGAGGCGGGCGGGATCGACGGCGCCATCCTCTGGGGGCCGATCGGCGGGCCGCTGGTCAAGGCCGATCATCCCGGGCTGAGCGTTACGCCGCTTCTGGCCGAGGCCGGGCAGCCGCGGATGTTCTACCGCATCACCATGGGGGTGCGGCTGGGCGAAAAGGCCTGGACGCGCCGGCTGAACCTTCTGATCCGCCGCAATCAGGCGCGGATCGACGCGATCCTGTCCGAGGCCGGGGTGCCGATCCTCGACGATATGGGGACCGCGGTGAAGGTGGTGGCCCGTTGACCCCGGGGCGCGGATCGGCGGCGCTTTTCGCGGCGCTCGTCGCGGCCTGCCTCGCCCCCGGTCCGGCGCCGGCCGAGGTGGCCGAGCCTGATGGCTACCGCACCGCGGACTACCGCGCCGAGGTTCCGGCGACGCTGGCCGGTGCCCGGGTGCTCGACCCCGCGGCCGCGCATGAGCGGTGGCTGTCGGGGGCGGCCGCCTTCGTCGATGTCCTGCCCAATCCGCCGCGGCCCGCCAACCTGCCGGCCGGGACGGTCTGGCGCGACAAGCCGCGACACTCGATCCCCGGTGCGATCTGGCTGGCCAATGCCGGCTACGGCGCGCTGGCGCCGGCGATGGAGGATTACTTCCGCGCCGGGCTGGCCCGGGTCTCGGGCGGCAACCCCGACCATCCGCTGGTCTTCTTCTGCCTCGCCGAGTGCTGGATGTCGTGGAATGCCGCCCGGCGCGCGGTCGGCTACGGCTACAGCCAGGTCAACTGGTTTCCGGCCGGCACCGATGGCTGGGCCGAGGGCGGCTGGCCGACCGAACTGCTGACGCCCGAACCGGGCGGGCAGTAGCGCGGGGGCGGGCGCGCGGCTCAGGGCGCGACAAAGCGGCCGAAGGCGCGTGGCCCGTCGCCGGTGGCAACCTCGCCCAGCGGTTCAAGGCTTTGCGCGTCGATCACGCCCAGGGTGTTCGACATCCAGTTCGCCACATAGACCCGCCGCCCGTCGGATGAGACATCGATCCCCTCGGGGTATTCGCCGACCGGAACCGTTGCCTCGACCCGCAGCGTCGCGGCATCGAAGACGGTGACGCTGTCGCCGTATTGGTTGGTGACAAAACCGCGGGTGCCGGCAAAGGCGATGCCGTAGGGCCGCGCCCCGGTGGCGACATGGCCCAGAATCCGGCCGGTCGCCGGATCGGCCACGGTCAGGCTGTCGGCCAGGACATCGGCCGACAGCACCCGGCCATCGGGCGCGAAGGCCACCGCCCAGGGGTGATGGCCGGTCGGGATGCGGTGCAGGGGCGCGAAGGTCTCGGCATCGAAGACCGACAGCTGGTCGGCGTCGCGGTCGGCGCTGACCACGAAGCGGCCGTCGGGTGACAGCGCCACGCCGGCCGGCACCGCGCCGGTCGCCAGCGATCCGGTGACCGCCAGCGTGGCCGCATCGAGCACCAGGATCCGTCCGCCCGCCCAGTCGGTGACAAGGATCCGGCCGCGGGCGGCGTCGACCGCCACGCCCATCGGCAGGCCGTCAAGAACCGCCTCGCCGGTGATCGCGCCGCCGTTCAGGGCCAGGCGGCGCAGCACCCGCGTCTCGGGGCTGACGACGAAGACGGCGCCAAGCGCCGGGGCCACCGCCAGGCCGGCCGGGTTGCCCGGCACCGGCACCCGCGCCGCCTCAATCAGGCTGTCGCCGTCGATGATGCTGAGATCGCTCGATCCCTGATTGGTGACATAGATCGTCTCGGCCGCGGCCGGTGCGGCAAGGCCGATCGCGAGTGCCGCCGCCAGGATCGGCGCCCGCATCGCGGCCGGGGTCACTGGCCGGCGCCGAACCGCGCGGTCAGGGCATCCAGCCCGGCCTGATAGACCCCGCTGACTGCCGCGATCGCGGCATCGTCATTCAGGGCTTCCGGCGGATCGTTGTTGGGAAAGCCGCGGTAGAAGGCGCCGCGCCATTCGACATGGGCGCCGCCGCCGTCGCGTGCGGTCACGGTGATCGTGCTGGAATAGTTGGTCACCGGCAGCACCGCGACATCGACCTCGGTGATGCGGTAGGAATAGCTCATCTTCGCGGCGTCGTATTTGTAGAGGATCTCGTTGATCACCGGCCCGCCCTCGGCGCCAAGGGTCAGCACCCGGGTGGCATCGACCGTATTGCCGCCCGCCCCGGTGGTGGCGAAGATCGCCGGGTGCCAGCCCATGTCCTGAAAGTCGCCGATCGCCGCCCAGACCTCGGCCGGCGCGGCGGCAAGGTCGGTGCCCAGCGTCACCTTCTGCCGCGTCGGCCCGTGCGCCAGCGCCAGCGTCGGCAGCACCGCAAGAAGCATGATCGAGAGAAACCGTATCAACCGCATGGCGGACCTCATGGCTTGAAGATCGTGTGGTCGAGGATGTAGTTCATGCCGCGCCGCCAGCTGTCGTCGGTGTTGGAGCGGATATCGACCGAGCGGCCGCGCAGCATCGCTCCGCTTTCGACATCGCGCAGCACCAGGTTCATCGACAGGATCAGGTTGGAGACCTTCTGCACCTCGCCGACCAGGACATAATCGGCGCCGATCCTGGCGGCGAAGGCCAGTTCGCAGCGGTTGCAGTCGGCGGGGTTGGTGGTTGTGGCGAGATCGGCGGCGATCGGATCGTTGGGCAGGATGGTGAAACCCTCGGCGGCGAAGCGGTCCGCGACCGCCTGTTCCAGCATCGCCAGCCGCGCGACCTCGTCGGCGCGCACCCCGTTATAGGCGCCCTCGGTCGAGGTATCGATGAAGGTCAGGCCGAGAAAGGCGATGCGCGCATCACCGTCAAGGCCGGGCGGTGTCTCTGCCCGGACCGCCGCGGCGCCGGCGCCGAGTGTCACGACAAGGGCGAGCGCGGACGCAAGTGCGGGTGCCGCGGGCAGGGCGGATCGGCTGGGGCGCGGGGTCAGCATCATCGGGCCAGTCTGGCGCCCGGCGCCGGGGCCGGCAATGCGCCGAAAGTCTCGGTTTCGCGATGCGCCGGTGGCGGGCATTCTGGCTGGGTCCGACCGGCGCCCGACCGGCGCCGGGCCGGTGTTGCGCGCGCGACGGGCGCGCGCAAGATGTGAAGGAGCTGTGCCGCTGAGGTTCCCCATGCCCCTGATCGCCGCGCTGCCGCTGATCTGGCTCGCGACCGCGGCCGCGGCGCTCGAGGTGCGCGCCGCGGTGATCCGCATCGACAGCACGCTGCCCCTGCCGATCTCGCGGCTCGACCTGCCGCCCGATGATCTCGGCCTGACCGGCGCGGCGCTGGCGACCGAGGACAATGCCACCACCGGCCGGTTCACCGGCACCACCTATGACACCCGCAGCGTCGCCGTCGCACCCGAGGCGGCGCCGGCGGCGCTGGAGGCGCTGCGCGCCGACGGCGTGGCGCTGATCGTGGTTCTGGGCGATGCGGCGGTGACGCTGGCGCTGGCCGATGCGGCCGGGCCCGGGGCGCTGGTCCTCAATGCCGGCGCCGCCGACGAGCGGCTGCGCGAGGCCGATTGCCGGGCCAACATGCTGCATGTCGCGCCCAGCCGGATGATGCTGAGCGATGCGCTGGTGCAATTCCTGATCTGGAAGAAATGGCCGCGGATCCTGATGATCGCCGGCTCGCACCCCGGCGACCGGCTGCTGGCCGAGGCCTATCGCCGCTCGGCGGCGAAATTCGGCGCGAAACTGGTCGAGGAACGCGAGTTCACCGACACCGGCGGCGCCCGGCGCACCGACAGCGGCCATGTCCAGGTCCAGCGCCAGATCCCGGTCTTCACCCAGGGCGCGCCCGATCACGACGTGATCGTCGCCGTCGACGAGGCCGATGTCTTTGCCGCCCATCTGCCCTACCGCAACTGGGACGCGCGCCCGGTCACCGGCTCGGCCGGGCTGATGCCGGTCTCCTGGCATGCCGCGCACGAGGCCTGGGGGGCGACCCAGTTCCAGCGCCGGTTCGAGCGTCTGGCCGGCCGGCCGATGCGGGCCGAGGATTATCAGGTCTGGCTGGCGCTGCGGGTGATCGGCGAGGCGGTGACCCGCACCGGCAGCGCCGATCCCGCGGTGATCCGCGACTATGTGCTGTCGGAGGCCTTCGAGCTGGCCGCCTTCAAGGGGCAGAAGGTGACCTTCCGCCCCTGGAACGGCCAGCTGCGCCAGCCGATCCTGCTGAGCGACCGCCATGTGACGGTGTCGGTCTCGCCGCAGGAGGGCTATCTGCATCAGGGCTCCGAGTTGGACACGCTTGGCCCGGACCGGCCCGAAACCGCCTGCACCGCCTTCGGAGGATGAGATGACGAAAGCCGCCCGCCGCCCGAGTCCGGCAGTCCTGAGCCTCGCCCTGCTCCTTGGCGGCGTGGCCTCGCCCGCCCTGGCCAACAAGGTCTTCGTCAGCAACGAGCGCGGCAACAGCGTCAGCGTCCTTGACAGCACGACCTGGGAGAAGATCGCCGAGTTTCCTGCCGGCAACCGGCCGCGCGGCATCACCATGAGCCCCGATGGCAGGCGGCTTTACGTCTGCGCCTCGGATGATGACACGGTGCGGGTCTTTGATCCCGACACCTATGCCGAGATCGGCACCCTGCCATCCGGGCCCGACCCCGAGCTTTTCGTGCTGCACCCCTCGGGCAATCCGCTTTACGTCGCCAACGAGGATGACAACCTCGTCACCGTGGTCGATGTCGATACCCGCCAGGTCCTGGCCGAGATCCCGGTCGGGGTCGAGCCCGAGGGCATGGCGATCAGCCCCGACGCGCGGTTGCTGATCAACACCTCCGAGACCACCAACATGGTGCATTTCATCGACACCGAAAGCTTCGAGATCGTCCACAACGTGCTGGTCGACCAGCGCCCGCGCTATGCCGAGTTCACCGCCGACGGAAGCAAGCTTTATGTCTCGGCCGAGATCGGCGGCACGGTTTCGGTGATCGACATGACCATGGACGCGCCGGCGGTGATCGACACGATCCGTTTCAACGTGCCCGGCGTGCAGCCCGAGTGGCTGCAACCGGTCGGCATCCGCGCCACCCTTGACGGCCGCCGCATCTTCGTCGCCCTCGGCCCCTCCAACCGGGTCGCGGTGATCGACGCGGCGACCGACGAGGTCATCGACTATCTTCTGGTCGGCCAGCGGGTCTGGCAGATGGCCTTCACCCCGGACCAGGCCTATCTCATCACCACCAACGGAAACTCCAATGATGTCAGCATCATCGACGTGAAGGCGGAAAAGGTGATCCGGTCGGTCGCGGTCGGCGAGCAACCCTGGGGCGTGGTCGTGGCCCCGGACCGGAGCGAGTGAGCAAGAGGAGAGAGAGACGATGCGGACAACCCTGACCCTGATCGCCGCGCTGGCCGCCGGCCCGGCCGCGGCGGCGCCGCTTTGCACCGAATTCGGCTTTGCCGGGCTCTTGGCCAAATGCAACCGCGGCGCGCCGATCGAGGTGACGCTGGCGTCGGGCCAGCCGCTGGCCGCCGGGCCGGTGACGCTGCAATCGGGAGCCTATTACGAATTGCGCATCCGTGCCGACGGCTCGGCCGAACTGGGGCTTTCGGGGCCGGAGTTCTTCCGCGCCATCTGGATGAACGAGATCGTCATCAACGACATCGAGGTGCGCCCGATGGCGATCGACAGTTTCGAGTTCGACGACGCCGGCGAGGCGGTGCTGTCCTTCGTCGCGATCAAGCCGGGCCGCTACCGGCTGGCGATCCCCGGCAGCAGCGGCGAAAGCCAGGGTGTCGTGATCGCGATCGAATGAACCGCAGGCGGGACGAGGGAGACGGCGGCATGGTCCGGGGCTGGCGCCTGATGGCGGGGATCGCCGCAATCCTTCTTGCAGCGCTGGCCCCGGCCGGCCTTGCGCAGGATCTGCCGCAACTGCGCGCGGCGATGCTGAAGACCGGCACCGTCAACTGGGAGATCGCCACGATCACGGCGCAGGGCCATGACCGGCAGAACGGTTTCGTGATGGTGGTGCAGGATTACGCCGACAATGCCGCCACCCGCATCGCCTTTGCCGGCGGCGAGGCCGATGTCATGGTCGCCGACTGGATCTGGGTGGCGATGATGCGGGCCGAGGGCCGCGACTATGTCTTTCTTCCCTATTCCCGCGCTGTCGGCGGCCTGGTCGTGCGCGACGACAGCGGCATCGCGACGCTGGCCGACCTCAGGGGCCGCCGCATCGGCATCGCCGGCGGGCCGCTGGACAAGAGCTGGCTGATCCTGCGCGCCTATGCGCGCCAGCAATACGGCTTCGACCTGGCCGACGAGACCGAGCAGGTCTTCGGCGCGCCGCCGTTGATCTTTCAGGCCGGGATCACCGGCGAGACCGCCGGCGCGGTCAATTTCTGGCACTTTCTCGCCCGGATGAAGGCCCGTGGCATGCATGACCTCGTCACCGTGGCCGAGGCCGCCGCCGCGCTCGGGCTTGACCCCGACATGCCGCTTCTGGGCTATGTGCTGAAGGGCGAATTTGTCCGGGCCCACCCGGAGGTGGCCCGCGGCCTTGCCCTTGCCTCGGCCGCCGCCAAGGACCGGCTGCGCCGTGATGACGCGGCATGGGCGGCGATCCGCCCGCTGATGAACGCCGCGACCGAGGCGGAATTCGTCGCATTGCGCGAGGGCTACCGTGCTGGCATCCCCTCGGGCGGGCGGGTCGACCGGGATGCGGCCGACCGCTTCCTGCGGCTGATGGCCGACCTGGGCGGAGACCAGCTTGTCGGCAAGGCGACGACCCTGCCCGAAGGGGTCTTCCTGTCCCTTGACTGAGGTTCCGACCCCCACCCCGATCCCTGCCGCGGCGGTCCGGGCGCTGTCGCTGCTGGCGCTGCTGGCGCTGTGGGTCGGGGCGGCGGCGCTGGCCGGCGACCGGCTGATCCTGCCGCAGCCCTGGTCGCTTGGCGCGCCCTTGCGCGACGAGATCGCCGCCGGGCGGCTGCCCTGGCATCTGGCCCGGACGCTGGTCCGGGTGCTCTGGGCCTTCGCGCTGGCGATGGCGATCGGCACGGCACTTGGCCTGGTCATGGGCCGGCGGCCGGCGATCGACCGCTGGCTCGATCCCTGGCTGGTGGTGTTCCTGAACCTGCCGGCGCTGGTCTTGATCGTGCTGTGCTATCTCTGGATCGGCCTGAACGAGACCGCCGCCATCGTCGCGGTCACGCTGAACAAGATCCCCGGCGTCGTGACGATCATCCGCGAGGGGGCGCGCGCGCTCGACCCCGGGCTGGCGGCGATGGCTGCGGTCTTTCGCATGTCACCCGGGCGGCGCCTGCGCCATGTCACCCTGCCGCAGCTTGCGCCCTTTGTCGCGGCGGCGGCACGGTCAGGCATCGCGGTGATCTGGAAGATCGTGCTGGTGGTCGAGTTTCTCGGCCGCTCGAACGGCATCGGCTTTCAGATCCACCTGCATTTCCAGCAGTTCGACGTGGCGATGGTGCTGGTCTATGCCTTGTCTTTCGTCGCGGTGATGCTGGCGGTGGAATGGCTGGTCCTGCAACCGATCGAGGCGCGGGCCCGGCGCTGGCGCGGCGCATGATCGAGGTCGCGATCAGGGCAAAGTCCTTTGCCGGCGGCGCGGTCTTGCGCGACATCCGCTTCACCGTCGCGCCGGGCGAGGTGGTGGCGATCCTTGGCCCCTCGGGCATCGGCAAGTCGACGCTGTTGCGCATCGTCGCCGGCATCGACCGCGACTTCGCCGGCGAGGTCACCCGCCCCGACCGGCTGGGCATGGTGTTTCAGGAACCGATGCTGCTGCCGTGGCGAAGTGCCGCCGCCAACCTGATGCTGGTCCATCCCGGTCTTGGCCGCGCCGGCGCACTGGCGGCGCTGACCCGGGTCGGCATCGCCGACCGCGCCGACCTTTTCCCGGGCCAGCTGTCGCTGGGCCAGCAGCGCCGGGTGGCGCTTGCCCGCGCGCTGGCCGGCGATCCGCAGGCGCTGGTGCTGGACGAGCCCTTCGCCTCGCTCGACCCCGCAACCGGCGACGAGATGCTGGCCCTGACCGGGGCGCTGATCGCCGCGGCGCGGCCGGCGACGCTGTTTGTCACCCATTCCGCGGCCGAGGCGCGCCGGCTTGCCGGTCGCGTCTTGCACCTCGGCGGGCGGCCTGCGACCATCGTGGCGGGCGGAGGCGACGCATGACGGGCCTGACGGTCGAGGCGGTGGGCTACAGCTATGGTGCGAAATGCGCGCTCGACGGCGTCAGCTTCGTGGCCGAGCCGGGGCGTTTTACCGCGCTTCTGGGTCCGAACGGGGCGGGCAAGACCACGCTTTTCGCGCTTCTGACCCGGCTTCTGGTCGCGCCTTCCGGCCGGATCACCGTCGCCGGCCATGATCTTGCGCGCGCGCCGCGCGCCGCGCTGGCGCGGATCGGCGTGGTGTTCCAGCAGCCGACGCTTGACCTCGACCTGACGGTGCGGCGCTCGCTGCGCTATTTCGCCGGGCTGCACGGGCTTGCCGGGCGCCGGGCCGACAGCGCCATCGACGCCGCACTGGAGCGGCTGGCGATGCGCGAGCGCGCGCAGGAGCCGGTGCGGGCGCTGAACGGCGGCCACCGCCGGCGGATGGAGATTGCCCGCGCGCTGATCCACGCGCCCGAGGTCCTGCTGCTGGACGAACCGACCGTCGGCCTCGATGCGGCCAGCCGTCAGGCGATCACCGCCCATGTCCATGACCTTGCCGCCGGCGGCATGGCGGTTCTCTGGGCCACCCATCTGGTCGACGAGATCGCGTCCGCCGATCCGGTCGTGGTGCTGCATCGTGGCCGGGTGCTGTGCCGCGCCACCGCCTCCGAGATCGCCGGCGGCGGCACCCTGAACGCGGCCTTCCTGGCGCTGACCGGCGAGACCGCCGGCGCGGGGGCAGGGGCGGGGGCGGGGGCCGGGATGGGGGCAGGGGCCGGGATGGGAGCAACATGAACGCCTGGCTCATCGCGCTTGGTGCCATCGTCACCCGCGAGGCGTTGCGCTTTGTGGCGCAGCGCGGCCGGTTCGTCGCCGCGCTGGTCCGCCCCCTGGTCTGGCTGGTGGTCTTCGCCGCCGGGTTCCGTGCCGCCCTTGGCCTGTCGATCGCGCCCCCCTACCAGACCTACATCACCTACGAGGTCTACATCGTCCCGGGCCTGATCGGCATGATCCAGCTTTTCAACGGCATGCAGTCCTCGCTGAGCCTGGTCTATGACCGCGAGATGGGCTCGATGCGGCTTTTGCTGACCGCGCCGCTGCCGCGCTGGTGGCTCTTGTCGTGCAAGCTTCTTGCCGGCACCCTGGTGTCGATCCTGCAGATCGCGATCTTCCTGGCGATCGCCGCGGCGATGGGCATCGTGATGGAACCCTGGGGCTATGTCGCGGTGCTGCCGGTCCTGGTGCTGACCGGGCTGATGCTGGGCGCGCTCGGCCTCCTGATCTCGTCGACGGTGCGCCAGCTTGAGAACTTTGCCGGGGTGATGAACTTCGTCATCTTCCCGATGTTCTTCCTGTCGACCGCACTTTATCCCTTGTGGAAGATGGCCGAAAGCTCGGCCCTCTTGCGCGACATCTGTGCGCTCAATCCCTTTACCCAGGCGGTCGAGGCGATCCGCTTCGCGCTTTACCTGCGTTGGAACGGGCCGGCGCTGTTCTGGACCGGGGTCTGTCTGGTGCTGTTCATGGCGCTGGCGCTGCGCGGCTATGACCCGGCGCGCGGCTTCGGCCGGCGC
>PHEC01000262.1 GCA_002841115.1 Alphaproteobacteria bacterium HGW-Alphaproteobacteria-6
GCCCGTGGAATCGCGATGATGCCGGAGGCGTGCAGGTGCGCTCGTTTGGCGGCATGAAGCACCAGCGCACCTGGTTCGCCGCCGACAAGAGCGGCTTTCATATCCTGCATACCCTGTTCCAGACCTCGCAACAGTTCCCGAGCATCCAGCGTTTCGACGAAGTGTTCGCGCTGGATCTGTTGTGTGCCGATGGCACAGTCGGCGGCATCACTGCATTGCACATGCAGTCGGGCGAGCCGATCGTGTTCCTCGCCGGATCGGTGATCATCGCCACCGGCGGCGCCGGCCGGGTGTTCCCGTTCACCACCAACGGCGCGATCAAGACCGGCGATGGCATGGCGATGGCCTATCGTGCCGGGGTGCCGCTCAAGGACATCGAGTTCGTCCAGTACCACCCAACCGGCCTGCCCGGCACCGGCATCCTGATCACCGAAGGCGCGCGCGGTGAAGGCGGCCTGCTGGTCAACAAGGATGGCTACCGCTATCTGCAGGATTACAATCTCGGCCCGCCCGAACCGCACCCGCGCCCGAAAGCGATGGAGCTCGGGCCGCGCGACCGGCTCAGTCAGTCGTTCTGGCACGAACAGCGCAAGGGCCGCACGATCAAGAGCGCGTTCGGCGATGTGGTGCACCTGGATATCCGCCATCTCGGCGAAAAGGTGATCGACGAGCGCCTGCCCATGGTGCGCGAACTGGCCCGCGCCTACGTCGGCGTCGATCCGGTGTACGCGCCGATCCCGGTGCGGCCGGTGGTGCACTACACCATGGGCGGCATCGACACCAGCATCGATGCGGCGACCCGGATCGACGGCCTGTATGCCGCCGGCGAATGCGCCTGCGTCAGCATCAATGGCGCCAACCGCCTTGGCTCCAATTCGCTGACCGAAATCCTGGTGTTCGGCGAACACGCCGGCCTGCAGGCGGCGCAACATGCGCGCGCCGGCAAGCAACGCGACGAGGCCGCATGGGAACCGGCAATCGCCGAGTCCTTCGCCACTGTGCGTGCGTTGCTGGAACGCCCGAAGTCGAGTGAAACCATCGTCGGCCTGCGCACCGAGTTGCATGATCTGATGGAAAGCGCGGCGGGTATTTACCGCGAGGATGCCCTGCTGCGCGCGGCGTGCACGAAAGTGGCGGCATTGCGCCAGCGCTATCGCACGCTCGCCATCGACGATCACAGCATGGTGTTCAACACGCAGTTGTTCCAGGCGCTGGAACTGGGTGCGATGCTCGATGTCGGCGAAGCGATGGTACATGCCGCGTTGGCGCGGCGTGAATCGCGCGGTGCGCATCAGCGGCTCGATTTCCCCGAACGCGACGACCGGCAATTCCTGCATCACAGCTTGGTGCATTACGGCGGCGAGCAGCCGCCCAGCCTCAGCACCAAACCGGTAACGATCACGCGCTCGCCACCGGCTGCGCGCGTCTATGGCGGAGCAGCGACATGAATGCGCTCAATCCAAACACGGCCGACCCCAACGAAGCCGGCCCAAGCAAGGTCAATGGCGACAAAGACGCCCGTGTCGTCACCATCGACGTGCGCCGTTTCCGGCCGGAGCAGGAATCGACACCGAGCTGGCAGAGCTACGAGGTGCCGTGCAGCGAAGAGTGGACGGTGCTCGATGCGCTCAACCACATCAAGGATCATCTCGACGGGAGTCTGAGCTATCGCTGGTCGTGCCACATGGCGGTGTGCGGCAGTTGCGGCATGATGGTCAACGGCAACCCCACCCTGTCGTGCAAGGCATTCATGCGCGATCTACCGGACCGGATCACGGTCGAACCGCTGGCCAATCTGGGCGTGATCCGCGATCTGGTGGTACAGCAAAACCGTCTCGTCGATGGCATGGCAGCGGTCAAGAGTTGGTTGATCCCGCGCGAGTTGCCGCCACGCGACGACCAGTATCGCCAGACCCCGGCGCAACTGGCCCGATACCGTCCGCTGTCGATGTGCATCAATTGCATGCTGTGTTACGCCGCCTGTCCGCAAGTGGCACTCAACGAGGGCTACCTCGGCCCGGCAGCCCTGGCGCTGGCGCAG
>PHEC01000263.1 GCA_002841115.1 Alphaproteobacteria bacterium HGW-Alphaproteobacteria-6
ACAACGCTCGGAATGGCTTGGCTGGCATAAAGCACCATGGCCCCGGCGTGGCAAAGCGCCCCCCCAGGGCCGGGCGCGTCCCTCGGCGACGGGATCGGAGGGCGGGACAGGAACAGTTTTCCCGCCAGACACTGCCCGAAGTCCTACTTCAGCAACCTGTTAGGGTCGGTTCTGCCCGTATCACGGGTTGCCCCTTCCCTTGCCTTTTGTGTGCTGTGTGAAGCCTTAACCAATCTCGCCTAATTTTGGACGTGGCTTGGATCACGAGCAGCCGGACCGGAGCAGGATACAAACCTTTGATCTCTCTTGGACATGTCACGGTGCTGGGGGCGGGCATCGATGCCTTCGTCACCAATGTCACCGATCTCGACATTGCCTGGATCGGCGGGCAGCCGCGGCTCTATGCGGTGACGCGACCCGGGATCGGCGGCTATGCGGCCTTTGGCATCGGCGCGGCCTCGGGTGCGGCAACCCCGATCGCGCAGGTCAGCTTCGGTCCCGCGGTTGGCCATCTCGGCACGCCGGCGCTGACCGTGACCGGCGGCGCGAACGGCGGCATGATCCTGCCGGCCGGGCTGAGCGGGGCGGCCCAGGCGACCTATGCGCTGACCGCGAGCGGCGGCTTTGGCGGCGTCGTCAGCTTTGCCGCCGGCTCCGGTCCGGCCGATGATCTGGTGGCGATCGAGACGCTGTCGATCAATGGCCAGCAGTATCTTCTGGCGGCGCGCGACGGTGCCGCGGCGCCCATCGTCTACAGCCTTTCGGGCTCTGGCAGCGTCACCCTGGCGCAGACCGGCGGATCGGCCTCGGCCGGGGCCGGGATCGACGCGCTGACCTCGGTCGTGGTGGAGGGCGCGCATTACGTCATCGCCGCCTCGGCCGCGGGTGAGCGGATCACCAGCCATGCGCTGTCCGCCGCCGGCGGGCTGAGCCTTGCCGATACCGTCGACAGCACCAGCGGCATCGGCTTTTCGGCGCCGACGGGGCTGGCCACGGCGACGGTCGCCGGCACCGCCTTCGTCATCGCCGGCGCCGGTGTCAGTTCGTCGCTGACGGTGTTCCGGGTGCTTGCGGGGGGCGAGTTGTTTGCCGTCGATCATGTCGTCGACACCCTGTTGACCCGGTTCCAGGGGGTCACCGCGCTTGAGACGCTGATGATCGGCGGTCGCGCCTATGTCTTCGTCGGCGGCGGCGACGACGGCATCACGGTGCTCGAGCTGCTGCCCGACGGCCGGCTGATCCACCGCACCACCCTGGCCGATACCGCGACCACGACCCTGGCCGATGTCACCGCCATCGCGGCGGCGCTGACCGGCACCCGTGCCCAGGTCTTCGTCACCAGCGCCAGCGAGACCGGCATCACCCAGTTCGATTTCGGCTTCGGCACGGCCGGGCAGGTGATCGTCGCGCCAGTCGGTGCGGCGCTTGGCGGGTCGGGCGACGACCTGCTGGTCGCCGGGGCGGGAACCACCGCGCTCGCAGGCGGGGCGGGCGACGATGTTCTGGTCGGCGGCGGCGCCGGCGGCGCGGCCTTGCTGACCGGCGGGACGGGCAGCGACATCTTCGTGCTGTCGCCCCATGCCGGCACGATCCACATCACCGACTATCAGGTCGGCATCGACCGGCTTGACCTGACCTCGTTTCCGCTTCTGCGCGGGCTGGGGCAGATGACCGCAGTGATGACCGCGACCGGGGCCGAGCTGCGCTATCAGGGCACCACGATCCGCATCGACAGCATCACCGGCAGTTCGATCCCGATCAGCGCCTTCGCCGAGACCGACCTCTTCGGGCTGTTGCGCTTTTCGCCGCCGGCAGCGGTCGATTACCTTCCGGGAACCGCCGGCGATGATGTTCTGGTGGCCTCGGATCTGGGCACCACGCTTGTCGGCCTGGGCGGCAACGACGATCTTCGCGGCGGGGCTGGGGACGACACGATCGACGGCGGGTCGGGCAACGACCGATTGTTCGGTGGCCTCGGGAACGACCTGATCTTCGGCGGCGTCGGCTTTGACACACTCGACGGCGGA
>PHEC01000087.1 GCA_002841115.1 Alphaproteobacteria bacterium HGW-Alphaproteobacteria-6
CGCAGCGCTGGCCGCGATCAAGGGCGGCACCGGTGCGCTGACCACCAAGATCAACGCCCACCTCGGCAGCCAGACGATCAACACCACCTTCAACTGATCTCGGCCCGGCCGGACCTGGCACAGCGCCGGATCCGTCCACCGGACAACGATGCCGCGCCCCTCGGGGCGCGGTTTTCGTTTGGCCAGGACGCCGCCGGCGGACCGGATTCGCGTTTCCACCGTGCGACAGGACTGTTTCCGCAATCGCCCGGAAGCCCGCGAAAATGCACGACAACCGCCGCATTCGCGCCACGAACTGGCGGTTAATTCGGACCAGGGCCAAGGGCACACAGGGTTTTCCGGACCGGCAAGCGCCGCGACCGGACAGTAACGGAGCAAGAGATGAAGTTGTTCAAGCGCGTCACCAGGTTCACCGCCGACCAGTCCGGCGCCGTCACCGTCGACTGGGTGGTGCTGACCGCCGCCGTCGTCGGCCTGTCGGCGATCGCGATGGCCGGCCTGCGCGGCAACATGAGCTCGATCGGCCAGCGCGCCGGCGACCACCTCGGCAGCGCGACGATCAACACCACCTTCAACTGATCCGGCACCCGGCCCCGCGCGGCACCCCCGCCGCGCTGCCCCCCGCGATCCGGAAAGAGGCGCCCCCGTCGGGGCGCCCTTTTCATGCCGCGCGGCCCGATCATGCGCGCCAGCCCGCCGAGTGTTTCCATTTCCGGCAGATTCCACCTGCACGGCGCCCTTTGACCACCATTTCGCCGTATTCCCTGACGATAAATCAGGCTAGGACAACATGCCGTGGCCGGGGTCGAACCCTGCCTGCGGATCAGATTTGACAAGAGGGTCGCCATGCGGATGGTATTCGGTCTGGTTTTGGTTCTGGGGCTCGGCCTTGCCGGCTTCGCAGTCTATATGGCGCAGGGCTTCATCGCACAGACGCAGATGGAGCGCGATCTGTTGCGCCAGGCGCAGCTGGAAGCGCCGCGGCTGGTCAATGTCGTCGTCGCCAAGAAGCAGTTGAAATATGGCGACCGGCTGACCCGCACCGATCTCGAGGTGATCAAGTGGCAGGAAGGCATGGTGCCGACCGGCGCCTTCAACGCGATCGTCGCCCCGCAGGGCGGTGATCCGGCGATCGTGCCGGTGTTCTACGAGGGCGAGACCCGGCCGCGCGCCGTGCTGCGCAGCTACGAGCCGTTCGAGCCCCTGCTGGCGGCGAAGATCACCGAACCCGGCATCGACGCCGGCATCAACGCCAACCTCAGCCCCGGCATGCGCGCCTTCGCGATCAATGTCGACGTGACCTCGGGCGTGTCGGGCTTTCTGCGCCCCGGCGACCGGGTCGATGTCTACTGGAGCGGCAATGTCGGCGGCCAGGATGTCGCCAAGCTGATCGACCGGAACGTCCGGCTGATCGCGATCAACCAGAGCGCCGATGCCGACCGCAGCGAAGAGACGATGATCGCGCGCACCGTGACGATCGAGGCGACGCCGCAGCAGGTCGCGGCCCTGGCCCTGGCCCAGCAGACCGGAAACCTGACACTGTCGCTGGTCGGCGCCGGCGACGAGACCGAGGTTGGCGCGGTCCAGATCGATCGCAACAGCCTTCTCGGCATCCAGCCCGAAGAGGTCGTCGCCGCCCCCGAACCGGAAAAGGTCTGCACCATCAAGACCAATCGGGGCACGGGCACCGAGGAGGTCGTCAAGGAGATCCCCTGCACCAACTGACAGCTTGGCCCGGGCCATCGCCCCGGGCCAGCGCAGGACACCCTGCGACGCCGGCCACCAGATAGGGTGGCCGGCGTTTGCCATTGCGCTAGATTTTCCGCTGTGTTGCCACTTGTCCACATAAAGGCAGCCCGCCAAACCGTTGATTATTGCAAAAAATTGACAAGTCGCGCATGGTGGCGACAAGATGGGCGAGATAGACCCGAAAACGGAACCGTGATCGGAGAGGCAGGTCACATGAGCTTCAAGACAGTCTTCACGGCTGGCATGCTGGGCGTATCGCTCACCATGACGGCGATACCGGCGGCCCATTCCGAGACGCTGCGCGTTCTGGAAGGGTCGGTCTCGTCGGCGCTGAGTGTGCCGATGAACCGCGCGGTGGTGGTCGAGGCCGACCAGCCCTTCGCGGAACTTTCGATCGCAAACCCCGGCATCGCCGATATCTCGACCTTGTCGGACCGGTCGATCTATGTGCTGGGCAAGGCCCCCGGGCGCACGACGCTGACGCTTCTGGGCGCCGACGGCTCCTTGATCACCAATGTCGACGTGCAGGTCACGCTTGATGTCGCCGAGTTCAAGGAGCGGCTGCAACAGATCCTGCCCGGCGAGAAGATCGAGGTGCGCACCGCCAATGACGGCATCGTGCTGTCGGGCACGGTGTCGTCCACCGCGAAACTCGACCGCGCGCTTGACCTGGCCGAGCGCTATGCGCCGAACCGGGTGTCGAACCTGATGGGGGTCGGCGGCGTCCAGCAGGTGATGCTGAAGGTGCGCTTTGCCGAGATGCAGCGTTCGGTCAGCAAGCAGCTTTCCGGCTCGATCGGCTTTTTCAACCCGGGCGGCCGGTTCCGCGCCGGTGCGGCGAACAACATCGCCGGCGTCAACAACGTGCTGACCGGCGCCACCGTCAGCACCGCGCTGACCGGCGCGGTCGGCGCCAGCTTCAACATCGGCGGGCTGGAGTTTGGCGCGCTGCTCGAGGCGCTGGAAAACAAGGGCATGGTCCGCACCCTGGCCGAGCCGAACCTGTCGGCGCTGTCGGGACAGGAGGCCAAGTTCCTCGCCGGTGGCGAGGTGCCGATCCCGGTCGCCAATACCGACAACGTCATCACCGTCGAATACAAGCCCTTCGGCGTCGAACTGGCCTTTACCCCGCGCGTCGTCGATGGCGACACGATCAACCTGATGATCAACGCGGCGGTTTCGGCGCTGGATACCACCGACGTCACCACGACCAACAACATCACCCTGCCGAGCTTCACCCGCGAGGCCGAGACCACGGTCGAGATGCGCGACGGGCAGAGCATCGCCATCGCCGGGCTGTTGCAGGACGACTTCACCGACCTCAATGCCCAGGTGCCCTGGCTTGGCGACATTCCGGTGCTGGGCGCGCTTTTCCGCAGCGCCGACTACCGGCGCGAGCAGTCGGAACTGGTGATCATCGTCACCCCGCACCTGATCTCGCCGACCCGCGGCGAGGCGCTGGCGCTGCCGACCGACCGGGTCCGCCCGCCGTCGGAGGCCGAGTTCTTCCTGCTCGGCAAGACCGCGGCGCGCGGCAACCAGCCCCAGGGTGCCGCCGGCGAGGTTGCCCGGCAGGACTTCTCGGGTTCCTATGGCTATGTGATGGAGTAAGCCAATGCAGACGCATGTGAAACTTCTCCTTCTGTCGGCCGGCATCATCGCCCTGGGCGCCTGTTCGCGCGAAACCAACATCGCGCGGGCCTTCTACAGCGAGGCGGGCAGCGAGATCGAAACCGGCGACTTCGGCAATTCGACGATGACCAACACGCAAGTGATGTCGGGTCAGCGCTCGATGGTCATCGATCTGACGCGACGCTTCGCCGCCGAGGCGCAGAACACCGTCAACTTTGCCTTCGACAGCGCGACCCTTGACGGCGAGGCGCAGACGGCCCTTCGGCGCCAGGCCGACTGGATCCGGCAATTCCCCGAGGTGCGCTTCCGCGTCTACGGACACACCGACCTGGTCGGCTCGGAAGCCTACAACAAGGGGCTGGGTCTGCGCCGGGCGCAGGCGGTGGTCCGCTTCCTGACCAGCCAGGGCGTCAGCCGGTCGCGGCTCGAGGCGGTCGCCTCCTTCGGCGAAACCCAGCCGGTGGTTTTCGTGCAGACCGAAGAGCGGCGCAACCGGCGCACCGTGACCGAGGTCTCGGGCTTCGTCGAGAAGAACCCGACCATCCTGAACGGCAAATACGCCGAGGTGATCTGGCGCGAATACGTCAAGAGCGCCGAACCGATCCATACCCAGGCCGAGGTGACCGAAGGCAGCGGTGCTGCGGGTTCGGACGCGGGCGGCTGATCGGCCACCGCCGGGGGGCCCTGCCCCAAGGCAGCGAAAACAGGTTTGAGGGCGGTCTTTGGCAACAAAGACCGCCCTCTTCTTTGGATCGTTCGTTCAAACCGTATAATTACGATGATTTGGCCCCAATGTTGCCAAGATTTCCCGCCAGTTTCGATACTCGGGAGTAACAGGTGCGGCCGCAGAGTCGCGCCCGGGTGGATGGACTTGGACCAGTGGCGAATCGATGCCGGAACCGGACGATCAGCACCAAGACCAGACTCCGCGTGAGGAAGGACGAGAGCGAATGAGCAGTGTAGCAGCCCTGCAACCGGAACCCGCGCCGATCGTGGCTTGCACGATCTCGCGCGATGTCAGCAACTTCGATCTTCTGATCGAGGACATGGAGGCGGAGCTGGGCGAAAGCTGGGGCGACCTGACTTTCGACGACGCGCTCCTGTTCCTCAACCAGCCGGACGCCGATGCGCTGGAATTCGTGGCGATCGCGGTCGACAGCGAGGACGAGGCCGACCTGGCCCGGATCACCGGCATCATCACCACCGCCAAGGAAAAGGGCGTGCGGGTGATCCTGATCGCCGAAGAGGTCAGCCCGATCGCGCTGCATCAGCTGCTGAAGCTGGGGGCGGACGACTTCGTGCCCTATCCGTTGCCGGAAAACGCGCTGCACGAGGCGATCGAGCGGATCCACCGCGCCCCCAAGGCCGATCTGACGATCCAGCCGCAGATGGCCGGGCCCAGCCTGAAATCCAAGGCCGACCGCGACGGGGTGATCCTGCCGGTGCACGGCCTTGCCGGCGGCACCGGGGCCACGACCTTCGCGGTCAACCTCGCCTGGGAACTGGCCAATGTGCAGAAGGATGGCGGCCCGCGGGTCTGCCTTCTGGACTTCGACTTCCAGTATGGCTCGGTCTCGACCTATCTCGACCTGCCGCGCCGCGAGGCGGTCTACGAGATGCTGTCGGACACCGGCTCGATGGACAACACCAGCTTTCTGCAGGCGCTTTTGACCTTCAACGACAAGCTGCATGTCATGACCGCGCCCTCCGAGATGCTGCCGCTCGACATCGTGTCGTCGGATGACATCAACCGGGTGCTTGACGTGGCCCGGGCGAATTTCGACTTCGTCGTGATCGACATGCCCTCGACCGTCGTGCAATGGACCGAGGCGGTTCTCAGCCATGCCCATGTCTATTTCGCCATGCTCGAGCTGGACATGCGCTCGGCGCAGAACACGCTGCGGATGATCCGCGCCCTCAAGGCCGAGGAACTGCCCTTCGAGAAGCTGCGCTATGTGCTGAACCGGGCGCCGAAGTTCACCGACCTCAGCGGCAAGAGCCGGGTCAAGCGGCTGGCAGAAAGCCTCGACATCACGATCGAGCTGCAGTTGCCCGATGGTTCGCGCCAGGTCACCCAGTCGAACGACCACGGCCTTCCCTTGTCGGAAACCGCCGCCAAGAACCCCTTGCGCCGCGAGATCGCCAAGCTGGCCAAGTCGCTGCACGAGTTGAACAAGGCCGTCGAAGCCGGCACCGCCTGAGATCAGAGGTTGACGCATGTTCTCGCGCTACAAGAAATCCGCCGCCCCGCAACCGGCCGCATCGACCACCGCACCGGTCAAGTCGCTGCACGAGGCACCGGCAGCGCCCGCCAGTGGCGGTCCGCGCTCGCTGGTCTCGCGCCGCCCTGGCGGCCAGCCCGGGGTCCAGCCCTCGGCCCAGGCGATCGCCGCCGACAAGGAACGCAAGCGCAAGGAGCGGATGAGCGAGCTCAAGGTCGAGCTGCACAAGAGCCTGCTGGACAACCTCAACCTTGCCGCGCTGGAAAGTGCCACCGAGGCCGACCTGCGCCAGGAGATCGTGTCGATCTCGACCGAGGTCCTGGAGGGGATGAGCATCGTCCTGAACAAGGAGGAACGCTCGACCCTGTTTCAGGAGCTTTACGACGAGGTGATGGGCCTTGGCCCGCTCGAGCCGCTCTTGAAGGACGAGACCGTCAACGACATCCTGGTCAACGGCCCCCAGCAGATCTTCGTCGAGCGTGACGGCAAGCTGACGCTGACCGACATCACCTTCAAGGACGAACGCCACCTTCTCAGGATCATCGACAAGATCGTCTCGGCGGTGGGCCGGCGGGTCGACGAATCCAACCCCTATGTCGACGCCCGCCTGGCCGACGGCTCGCGTTTCAACGCGATGGTGCCGCCGATCGCGGTCGACGGCAGCCTGGTCTCGATCCGGAAATTCAAGAAGGAAAAGCTGGGCGTCGACGATCTGGTGAAATTCGGCGCCTTCACCGAGGAAATGGCCGCCTATCTTCAGGCCGCGGTCTCGACCCGGCTGAACGTGATCGTCTCGGGCGGCACCGGGTCGGGCAAGACCACGACGCTGAATGCGCTCTCGTCCTTCATCGACAATGCCGAGCGGATCCTGACGATCGAGGATACCGCCGAACTTCAGCTTCAGCAGGTCCATGTCGGCCGGATGGAAAGCCGCCCGGCCAACGTCGAGGGCAAGGGCGCGGTGACCCAGCGCGATTGTCTGCGAAACGCGCTTCGGATGCGTCCCGACCGGATCATCGTCGGCGAGACCCGCGGCGAGGAAGTCATCGACATGCTTCAGGCGATGAACACCGGCCACGACGGCTCGATGACCACGATCCACGCCAACTCGGCCCGAGACGGGGTGTCGCGTCTGGAAAACATGATCGCCATGGCCGGGATCGAGATGCCGATCAAGGCGGTGCGCGCCCAGATCGCCAGCGCCGTCAACCTGATCGTGCAGGCCTCGCGCCTGCAGGACGGCTCGCGCCGGATGGTCTCGATCACCGAGATCACCGGGATGGAGGGGGACGTCATCTCGATGCAGGAGATCTTCCGCTACGAACGCCTCGGCCTGGCGCCGGACGGCAAGATCATCGGCCGCTTCACCGCGACCGGGGTGCGCTCGCACTTCGCCGAACGGTTCCGGCAGTGGGGCTTCGACCTGCCGGCCTCGATCTATGAACCCATCGCGGCGGAGTAACAGACATGATCATCAGCCCGGCCCCGATCATCTATGGCCTGATCTTCATCGCCGTCCTGCTTCTGGTCGAGGGCATCTATCTGGTCGCCTTCGGCAAGTCGATCTCGCTCAATTCCAGGGTCAACCGCCGGCTTGACCTGCTGGAAAAGGGCGGCCAGCGCGAGCAGGTTCTCGAACAGCTGCGCAAGGAGGCCAGCCAGCACCTGAGGTCGCGCGGCATCCCGCTTTACTCGATCCTCGCCGCGAAGGCGCAAAAGGCCAATATCGCCTTCTCGCCCAAGGCGCTGATCGGGATCATGGGGCTTTTGTCGGTCGTCGCCTTTCTCGGGCTGAAGATCGGCACCACCGCCTCGACCCCGGTGCAGATGGCGCTGGCGGTGGTGATGGGGGTGGGCGCGGTCTTCATCTGGGTCAACAACAAGGCCAAGAAGCGCCTGTCGATGGTCGAGGAACAGCTGCCCGACGCGGTCGAGCTGATGGTGCGGTCCCTGCGCGTCGGCCATCCCTTCGCCTCGGCGATCCAGATCGTCGCCAAGGAGGTCGCCGACCCGCTCGGCACCGAGTTCGGCATGATCGCCGACGAAAGCGCCTACGGCCGCGAGGTGTCGGATTCGCTGAAGGAACTGGCCGAGCGGATGGACATGCAGGATCTGCGCTTCCTCGCCGTGGCCGTCACCATCCAGCAGCAATCGGGCGGCAACCTCGCCGAGATCCTCGACGGCCTGGCCAAGGTGATCCGGGCGCGCTTCCGGCTGTTCCGCCGGGTCCGCGCCATCACCGCCGAGGCGAAATGGTCGGGCGTCTTCCTGTCCTCGTTCCCGCTGGTGGTGCTGGCGATCATTCAGGTCGCCAAGCCCGACTATTTCGACACAGTGAAAGACACGCCCGCCTTCATCCCGGCGGCGCTGGTCGTCTTCACCTTCCTCGCCATCAACGTCGTCTTCATGAAGATGATGGTCGACATCAAGGTCTGAGGGGGCCAAAACCATGCTGACCGCCGTCAACGAATATCTGGTCGCGAAGATGGGCCCGCTCGGCCCGCTGGCCGCGGTCGGCCTCCTCGGCATCCTGCTGATTGCCATGGTCCTGCCGACCATCCTGAAAAAGCGCGTCGACCCCCTGTCCAAGCTGCGCGAGTCGTCGCGCGCAGGCGGTGGCGGCCCCGCTTCCGGCAAGTCGCCGGTGAAGAAGTCGCTGCGCGCCGAGCGGGGCTCGGACAAGCTCGACAAGTTCGCCACCTTCCTCGAACCCAAGACCGAGGAGGAGATGAGCACGTCGCGGCTGAAGATGACCCGGGCGGGCTATCGCGGCAAGAACGCGGTGCGGACCTTCCACGCCACCCAGTTCATCCTCGGCATCTTCTTCCTGATCGTCGGGGTGATCTATGCCATCGTCGCCTCGGCCACCGGCGAGGTCTCGACCACGCAGCTGGCGCTGGCCGTGGTCATTCCCGGCGCGGTCGGCTATTACCTGCCGAAATACTGGGTCGAACGCCGCGTCCAGAAGCGCATGGAAGAAATCCAGAACGGCTTTCCCGATGCGCTCGACATGCTTCTGGTCTGCGTCGAGGCCGGCCAGTCGCTCGACCAGGGCATCATCCGGGTCTCGAAGGAACTGAACGCCGGCTACCCGGCGCTGGCCGAGGAATTCGAGATCGTCAGCCAGGAGGTCAAGGCCGGCAAGGACAAGATCAGCGTGCTGCGCAGCTTTTCCGAGCGCACCGGGGTGCAGGACGTGGCATCCTTCGTCACCGTGATGATCCAGTCGCAGACCTTCGGCACCTCGATCGCCGAGGCGCTGCGCGTCTATGCCAGCGAGATGCGCGACAAGCGGGTGATGCGCGCCGAGGAAGCCGCCAACAAGCTGCCGACCAAGATGACCCTCGGCACGATGATGTTCACCGTGCCGCCCTTGCTGATCATCCTTGTGGGTCCGTCCGTCTACGATATGATGCAGCTCTTCGCCAACTTCCAGTTCTGAGGACATGAAGAAAACGCCGGCGGGACTGCTTGCCATCTGCGGCCTGGTTCTGGCCGCCTGCCAGCCGGCGGGCGGCCTTGGCGCGTCCGGCGCCGCGGCGCGCGGCGCCTCGCCCTTCGCGCCTTCCGGCCCGGTCGACGCCGAGGATGCGGTCGACGGCCTGATCGTCGGCCACCGGCTGATGGCGGCGCGCGAATACGAGCTGGCGCTGAAGGCCTATCTGCGCGCCGCCTCGCAGCATGGCGCCACGGTCGACGTGCTGTCGGCGATCGGCTCGGCCAACCTGCGCCTTGGCCGGCTCGGTCAGGCCGAAACCATCCTGCGCCGCGCCATCGAGGTCGACGACCGCTTCGTGCCGGCCTGGAACAACCTCGGCGTTGTGCTGATGGAACGCGGCGCGGTAGCCGAGGCCGCCGAGGTCTTTCGCACCGCCTTCGCGCTGGACAGTGGCCAAACGGACGCCATCGGCCAGAATCTGCGACTTGCCCTCGCCAAGCGCGGGGAACCGGATTATGATCCGCCGAAAGAAAGCGAATTTTCGCTGGTGAGACGCGGGAACGGGCGATACCTGCTGCTTACCAACACCTGAGGCAGAAGCAGTAAAGGACGCAGCAAATGCGCCACCCTGTCCTGAATGCCCTCTGCATCGCAGGGGTGGTTGCGCTGGCGGCCTGTGAGAAAAGTTCCGACACCAAGGTCGAGCAGGCGCTGAAAAGCGTCAACGTGATCGACGAGACCAACCTCAACGACATCATGCTGACCGTGGCCGACCCCGAAGAGGCGGTGGCCTATTTCCGCAAGACCGCCGAACAGAACCCCGACCGGATCGACGTGCAGCGCGGCCTGGCCAAGTCGCTGATCCGGGCGCGCAAGCCGACCGAGGCGGCGCAGGTCTGGCAGGCCGTGGCCGAGGGGCCGCAGGGCACCGACGAGGACCGCGTCGCCTATGCCGAGGCGCTGATCCGCGCCAATGACTGGGCCCGCGCCGAGGCGGTGCTGAACACCATCCCGCCGACCCACGAGACCTATGACCGCTACCGGATCGAGGCGATGATCGCGGATGCCAACAAGAAATGGTCCAAGGCCGACAGTTTCTACGAGACCGCCGCCGGGCTGACGACACGGCCGGCCGGGGTGCTGAACAACTGGGGCTTTTCCAAGCTGACGCGCGGCGATCATGCCGGCGCCGAAAAGCTGTTCGCGGAATCGCTGACCTATGACAGTTCGGTCTTCACCGCCAAGAACAACCTGGTCCTGGCCCGTGCCGCCCAGCGCAAATACGATATCCCGATCGTGCCGATGACCCAGCGCGAGCGGGCGGAACTGCTCTATACCGCCGCGCTGAGCGCGATCAAGCAGGGCGATGTGGTGACCGGCAAGGGCCTGTTGCAGGACGCGGTCGATACCAGCCCGGTCCATTTCGAACAGGCCGCGCGCGCGCTCGAGGCGCTGGATGCGCAAGTGACGAAGGGCTGAACCTCTGATGCTGAACATCTCCGCCGAACAGGCCTATCTGGTCTTGTTGCTCTTCGTGCTGCCGATCTGCGCATGGGTCGCCTGGTCGGACCTGAAGACGATGAAGATCCCCAATCGCGCGGTTCTGGCGCTGATGGCGGTGTTCTTCTTCGTCGGCCTTGTCGTGGTGCCGCTGGAACCCTGGGCCTGGCGCTGGCTGAATTTCGCGGTGGTGCTGGCGCTCGGCTTCGTGCTGAACGCCGTCGCCCATGTCGGCGCCGGTGATGTCAAGTTCGCCGCCGCCGCCGCGCCCTTCGTCAGCGTCTCGCATCTGGGGCTGGTGCTGCCGCTCTTCGCGGCCTTCCTGCTCGGCGCCTTCTTTGCGCATCGGCTCTTGCGGGCGATCCCGGCGGTGCGCGCCATGGCGCCCGACTGGGTATCGTGGACGCGCAAGGACTTCCCGATGGGCCTGGCGCTGGTCGGCACCTTCGTGACCTATATGGTCCTGATGGCCTTCCCCGCGACACTGACCGCCCTTCAGGGCGCGCTGGCCTCGATCAGGATGTAAAGCGGGGTGCGCTCGACCTCGGTCAGCCGCCAGCTCTCGTCGATCAGGGCCTTGAGCATGCTGTTGCGCACGCTGGCGGCGACCGGGCAGAGCGGCACCACCAGATAATCGGCATTGCCCAGCCCGGCGGTGCCACCATAGGACCAGGGCGCGGCGCCCTCGACCGGGCGGAAATCACCCCAGAACCAGAAGCTGGAATATAGATCGGCCGCCATCAGGCGCTGGCCGGCATGGCCGTTCGCGATCAGTTCGCGGGTCACCGTCTCGAACCAGGCGACGACGCCGGTCTGCTGCTCGCAGACCGGCAGTTCCTCGCCGTTCAACAGCGCCGGCTCGCCGCGGTCGGCCATGGCCCGGTAGCCGGCATAGGGCGTGTCCGGGCCGTCACCGGCGACGGTCAGCGTCATGCCGTGGATCCGCGCCTCGAGCGCCAGCACGTCGTCATGCGCGGGCAGGCCGGACAGCAGCGGGATCATCTTTTCCGCCGGCGTCGCCAGATGGCGGAACGGGCTGTAGCCGAGGTTCAGTGCCGAGGGCGCACCGAAAGCCAGTGCCAGCACCGCGACCTGCGAGAGCGCCGCCCCCAGGTCCCAGCCGAAGCCGCCCCGCAGCCCCGGCGCCGGCCTGAGCCTGAGCGCGAAAAGCGCCACGAGGACCAGCCATTGCGGATCATTGCCGAAGTTCTGGAAGACGATGTAGAAAAACCCCGGCATCAGCAGCAGAAGCATCAGCCCCTCGCTCATCCGCCCGGCCTGGCGCAACAGGATCACCGCCGCGACCAGTGTCAGGCTCGCCCCCATGAAGGCCGGCGCCGCCACGACCGCGGTCCAGGGCTCGCCGGGTTGCGGCCGGGTCGGCGAGGTCGCCACCGCGACCAGATCGCCGAGATAGGCCGCCCAGAACCCGGCCCCGGCCCAGAGGGTCACGATCCCCGCCACCGCCAGACCCGCGACCAGCGCCGCGCCGGCCATGCCCCACCAGCGCCGCGCCAGAAGCGTCACCACCACCGCCGGCATCAGCGCCGCGAAATAGGTCGCCTTGATCAGCACCAGGGCCGCCATGCCAAGGCCAAGGATGACCCCGTCCAGCCACGGCCGCGCCCGCCCCTCGGGCGCGATCATCACCAGGGGCAGCACGACATAGGCGATCGCCCAGGACCAGCGGTTGTAATGCATCGAGATCGACACCGCCCGCTGCGCCTCGCCATGGACCAGCGCCACGCAGAGGATCATCACGAAGCCGCCGTAGGCCCAGCCCCAGGGGCTGCCGAAGCGGCTGCGCGCCACCCGGATCACCGCCGGCATCAGGATCAGTGCGACCAGTATCTGCGACAGAAAGATCGCATGGCCCAGCCCGGCGCCAAGCCGCACCAGCAGGGCAAGCGGCGCCATCGCCAGCGCCCCGATCGGGGTCATGAAATCAAGGTGCGGCCATTGCCCGGCCGCCATGCGCAGGACGATCTCGGCAAGGTGCAGCGTGTCGCCCTCGTGCTTGCCGATATAGAAGGCGCCCTTGACCAGCCCGGCGCCGCCGAAGACCGCAACGATCAGGATGAGAAGGGCAGCAAGCCGCCACGGATTGGGTCGCATCATGTCAGGTCTGTCCGCTCGATCTTCCATTTTTTGGCCACAATAGCCTTGCAGGATGCGCAAGGAAATGCCGGAGCGGAACCTGCGCGGCCAATACGGCAACGCGATGGTCCAAACCGCGCGAAATTGAGAGCAGAGGCACAGGGCACTCGCCATGAACATGCAGATCGTGACTGTCACCGCGCCGACCCCGCCGCGCAGCATGGCCGATACCGGCCTCGGCATGGTGATGATGCGCGACATCCTTCTCAAGACCATGTTCCGGATGAACCTGGAACTGGTCTCGGACATCGCCCGGGTGATCGCGATGCCGATCCCGGTGACCCAGGAGCTGATCGACATCGCCCGCGGCCAGAAACTGCTCGAGGCGACCGGCACGCTGCACGCCAACTCGGGCGGCGAGATGGGCTATCAGCTGGCCGATGCCGGCAAGGCCCGCGCCCTCGACGCGCTCAGCCAGTCCGAATATTACGGCGCCATGCCGATCCCGCTCGACAGCTACCGCGAGCAGGTCAGGAAGCAGTCGATCCGCAACATCCAGATGACCCGCCAGCAGCTGACCAGTGCGATGGGCCACCTGATCCTGCCAAATGAGCTTCTCGACCATCTCGGGCCGGCGGTCGGTTCCGGCCGTTCGATCCTGATGTATGGCCCGCCGGGCAACGGCAAATCCTCGATCTCGAACGGCATTCGCGACGCGCTTGGCGACAAGATCTATGTGCCGCGCGCGATCGAGTATTCCGGCCAGGTGATCACCGTCTTTGACCCGATCGTGCATTCGGCCGCCGAGGCCAGCATCGATGATCCGAACGCGCTGCGCCGCTCGTCCAACCGCTTCGACAACCGCTATGTGCTGTGCGAGCGCCCGACCGTGATCACCGGCGGCGAATTGTCGCTCGACATGCTGGACCTGACCTACAATCCGACGGCGCGGACCTATACCGCGCCCTTGCAGATGAAATCGACCGGCGGCGTCTTCATCGTCGACGACCTCGGCCGCCAGGCCGAGCCGCCGCAGAAGCTGGTCAACCGCTGGATCGTGCCGCTCGAGGAGAACAAGGACATCCTGGCGCTGCAATCGGGCGAGAAGTTCGAAGTGCCCTTCGACACGCTGGTGATCTTTTCCACCAACTTCCACCCCAACGAGATCTTCGACAAGGCGGCGCTGCGCCGGATCTTCTTCAAGATCAAGATCGACGGACCGAGCCAGGAGAACTTCCTGAAGATCTTCGCGATGGTCGCCAAGAAGAAGAAGATGCCGCTGGACGAACGCACGCTGGTGCATCTTCTGAAGGTGAAATACCCGACGATCAACAACGAGTTCGCCAATTACCAGCCGATCTTCCTGATCGACCAGATGATCGCGATCTGCAATTTCGAAGGCATTCCCTATCAGATGACGCCGGATCTGATCGATCGCGCCTGGGCGAACATGTTCGTGCGCGAGGAAAGGATCGTCCATTGATGCAGGGCATTGGACTGGCCGGGTCGGCCGGTGTCGGCCTGCCGATGCTGGCGCGGCTGAACGCGGCGGGCCTGCCGGCGGCCGGCTACGGCCTTGGTGCCACCGCGCCGGGCGAGGCGGCCGATGACGGCACCCGCGCCGCGGAATTCGCGGCGGGGCTGAGGGTGCTGATCCTGCTGGCGCGCGACATCGCCGAGGCCGAGGCGCTGCTGTTCGAGACCGCCGCCTTCGCCCGCCGCGCCACCGCCCTTGAGGCCATCGTCATCGCCGCCACCCTGTCGCCGCGCTATGTGCGGGCGCTGCGCGGCCGGATCGGCGATGCCGTCGCGCTGATCGACGCGCCATTCACCGGCGGGATGCGGGCCGCCGCCGAGGGCCGGCTGTCGTTCCTTCTGGGCGGGCGCCCGGGCGATATCGCGCGGCTGCAGCCGGTCTTCGACATCCTCGGCCGGCAGAGCCACCGCATGGGCGCCTACGGCACCGCGATGGCCTCGAAGGTGCTCAGCGACTGCCTGGCCGCGACCTCGACCGCGATGACGCGGATCGCGCTCGACTGGGCAGAGGCGCAGGGCATCGACGAGGCGCAGCTCTTGGAGATGATCGGCGCCTCGATGGGCCGCAACCCCGGTGGCCCCGGGACCGACCCCGCCGGCTTCGGCCCGGACGGCAGCGCCGAGGCGATGAGCCATCTGATCAGCGAGATCGAGGGCGCGCTGGATACCGCGCTGACCGGCGCGCATCTGATCCCGCCGCGGGCGATGGAACAGATCTTTCGCACGATGAAGTCGCGCGCGCTGCACTGAGGCGCAGCGCGACCGGCTAGGCCGCGCGCGACGCCGGGGCAGCCGCACCGGCTTGCACCCGGCGGGACGCCGCATAGACTGCGCTCATGCCCACCCTGCCCGCCCCTTTCGCCGACTGGTTCGCCGCGCGCGGCTGGCAGCTTCATCCGCATCAGCAAGCACTTCTCGATCGCGCCGCGGCACCGGCGCTTCTGCTGGTGGCGCCGACCGGCGGCGGCAAGACGCTGGCGGGGTTCCTGCCCTCGCTGATCGAGCTTGCCGAGGCTGGTCGCAAGGGCCTTCACACGCTCTATGTCTCGCCCCTGAAGGCGCTCGCCGCCGATATCCGCCGCAACCTGACGCGGCCGGTGATCGAAATCGGCCTGCCGATCCGCATCGAGGACCGCACCGGCGACACCCCCCAGGCCCAGCGCCGCCGCCAGCGCGCCGACCCGCCGCATATCCTGCTGACCACGCCGGAAAGCCTTGCCCTGCTGCTCAGCCACGAGGATGCGCCGCGGGTCTTCGCCGGCCTCGCCCGCGTCATCGTCGACGAGATCCATGCCCTGGCGGACTCGAAGCGCGGCGATCAGCTGATGCTGTGCCTCGCGCGCCTGGAGCGCCTCGCCCCAGGTCTGCGCCGGGTCGGCCTGTCGGCGACGGTCGAGGACCCCGCCGCGATCGCCCGCTTTCTTGCCCGCCACCCCGATCCTTGCGCGATCATCGACGCCGATCCCGGCCCCGACCCCGATATCGCCATGCTCGATACCGCGACCCCGCCGCCCTGGGCCGGCGGCGGCGGCCGCCATGCCATCCCCGAGGTGCTGGCCGCGATCCGCCGCCACCGCACCACGCTGATCTTCCACAACACCCGCGCCCAGGCCGAACTGTTCTTTCGCGACCTCTGGCTGGCCAACGACGACGGCCTGCCGATCGCCATCCACCACGGCTCGCTCGCCCGCGAGCTGCGCGAAAGGGTCGAGGCGGCGATGGTGGCGGGCGATCTGCGCGCCGTGGTCTGCACCGGCACGCTCGACCTCGGCATCGACTGGGGCGATGTCGATCTGGTGATCCAGATCGGCGCGCCGAAGAACGTCAAGCGGCTGGTGCAGCGGATCGGCCGGGCGGGGCATCGCTACGACACGCCGTCGAAGGCGCTCCTCGTGCCGGCCAACCGCTGGGAGGTGATCGAATGCCAGGCCGCGCTGGCGGCGGTGCGCGCCCGCGACCTTGACGGCGAGCCGCGCGGGCCCGGCCCGCTGGACGTGCTGTGCCAGCTTCTGCTGATTTCCGCCTGCGCCGGCCCGTTCGAGGCCGACACGATCTTTGCCGAGGTCACCTCGGCCGGCCCCTATGCCGGGCTTGGCCGTGCCGATTTCGATGCCTGCCTCGATTTCGTCGCCACCGGCGGCTATGCGCTGAAGGCCTATGACCGCTGGCAGCGGCTGGTCTGCCGCGACCGGCTCTGGCGCTTGCGCGACCCGCGCGCGGCGCGCGACATCCGCATGAACATCGGCACCATCGTCAGCGACGCCAGCATGTCGGTGCAGTTCGTGGGGGGTGCGCGCCTGGGGCAGGTGGAAGAGAGCTTTGCCGCGCGCCTGAAACCCGGCGACTGTTTTCTGTTCAGCGGCCGGCTACTGGAATTGGTGCGCGTGCACGAGATGACGGCGTGGGTCAAACGCGCACACGGCCAACGTCCGGCAGTTCCGCGCTGGAACGGTGGCAAGATGCCGCTCTCCACCACGCTGGCCGACGCTGTCGTCAATCAGCTCGAACTGGTGGCCGAAGGCCACTACCGTTCGCCGG
>PHEC01000088.1 GCA_002841115.1 Alphaproteobacteria bacterium HGW-Alphaproteobacteria-6
ATGCCGTTCCAGTCGTGGCCGGTCGTCTCAAAGCCGGTGACCGGGTCGGTTTCGGCTTCGTGATGGGGCGGGCGGGTCATCTCCGTTCCTCCGGTTCGGGCGGCAGGATTGAGCGCGCCGCGCGGTCATGGCCCGCGCGCGCCGAGGGGCGATAGGCCAGCACGACGACGATCATGAAAAACCCCATCAGCCAGATCAGGCCAAAGGTCTTGGCGATGAAGACAAGGCTGTCATGGCTCATTGCCCCATCTCCTGTCCGACGGTGTCGCGGGCCGCCGCGGTCAGCGTGCCGAGCGATTGCAGATAGGCCACCAGTGCATCCATCTCGGTCAGGCGTGCGGGATCGCCGTCAAAGGCGCGCACCGCCACACCCTCGCCATAGCGCTCGCGCACACCGTCCGCGCCGTCGCTCTCGGGGCGCGACTGTGCCAGCGCATCCCGCGCCGCATTCGCGATCAACGCCTCGCCATAAGGCACGCCAAGCCGCGCCAGCGTCGCAAGCTCGGCGGAGAGGTTCTTGGTGTCGAGCGTCGCGGTCAGCCACGGATAGGCCGGCATGATCGAGGCCGGCACCACGGCACGCGGGTCGATCAGATGCGCGACATGCCAGGCGTCGGAATATTTCCCGCCAAGGCGCGCGATATCCGGCCCGGTGCGCTTCGAGCCCCAGAGCATCGGGTGATCCCAGGCGCTTTCGGCGGCAAGCGAGTAGGGGCCGTAGCGGTCGATCTCGTCGGCCAGATGGCGCACCATCTGGCTGTGGCAGGCATAGCAGCCCTCGCGCAGGTAGATCTCGCGCCCGGCCAGTTCCAGCGGCGTATGCGGGCGCAGGTCGTCAGGGATCTCGACGGTTTCGTCGATGGTGAAGAGCGGCGCGATCTCGACCGCGCCACCGATCGACGCGACGATGATGATGGCGACGACCAGCCCCATCGACAGCTTTTCAAGGTTGTAATGCAGACGCAGCATTGGCCTACTCCGCCGGTTGGGGGGCAAGCGGGTGATCGCCCGTCACCACCCCTTGGGGTGCGGCGCGCATCGTCGCGCGGGTGTTGAGGGCGCAGAGGATCGCGCCGCCCAGAAACAGCGCGCCGCCCAGCGTGCGCAAAAGGTAATAGGGGGCCATGGCGCGCACCGAGTCGATGAAACTGTAGGACAGCGCGCCGTTCTGGTCATAGGCGCGCCACATCAGCCCCTGGGTGATGCCCGCATTCCAGAGCGAGACGACATAGATCAGCGTGCCGCTCACGGCGAGCCAGAAATGCCATTCCACTGCGCGCGGCCAGGCCATCTCTGCCCGTCCCGAATATTGCGGCACCAGCGTATAGATCGCGCCGAAAATGATCATCGCCACCCAGCCCAGCGTGCCGGAATGCACATGCCCGACGGTCCAGTCGGTATAGTGTGACAGCGAGTTCACCGGCCGGATGGCAAGGAACGAGCCTTCGAAGGTCGAAAGCCCATAAAATACCGCCGCCACGAACATGAAGCGCAGCGTCGCGTCGTCGCGCACCTTGTGCCAGGCGCCGTTCAGCGTGGCGATGGCATTGCCCGCCGAGGCCCAGCTTGGCACCAGCAGCATGACCGAAAAGGTCATGCCCAGTGTTTGCACCCAATAGGGCAGCGCCGTGTAATGCAGATGGTGCGAGCCGACCCAGATATAGAAGAACACGATGCCCCAGAAGCTGACGATCGACAGGCGATAGGACCAGATCGGCCGGCCAGAGCGCACCGGCAGGAAATAATAGAGCATCCCCAGAAACCCGGCGGTCAGAAAGAATGCCACGGCGTTGTGGCCATACCACCACTGCACCATCGCATCCTGCACGCCCGCCCAGATGGTGAAGCTCTTGGTCCCGGCAAGGCTGACCGGCAGGGCGAGGTTGTTGACGATATGCAGCATCGCCACGACCAGGATGAAGGCCAGGTAATACCAGTTGGCGACGTAGATATGCGGCTCGTTCCGGCGCGCCAATGTGCGCAGGTAAAGCGCGAAGTAGATCAGCCAGACCACCACCAGCCACAGATCGGCATACCATTCCGCCTCGGCATATTCCTTGGATTGGGTGGAGCCCATCAGATAGCCCGTCACCGCCCAGGCGCAAAAGAGGTTGAAGCCGATCAGCACCACCCAGGGGCTGAGCGCATCCGCAAGCCGCGCCCGCGAGGTGCGTTGCAGCACATGAAACGAGGTGGCGATCAGCGCATTGCCGCCAAAGCCGAAGATCACGCCGGTGGTATGCACCGGGCGCAACCGGCCAAAGCTTGTCCAGGGCCAGAGCGGCGTCGCCTCGGGCCAGTAAAGCAGCGCCGCCACCCAGACGCCGACGCCCATCCCGATCACTGCCCAGATCAGCGTCATCACGATGCCGAACCGCGTGGGATCGTCGTAATAACGTCCTGCCCGATCGGCGGGGGCGTCGCCATCATAGAGCGCGCCGCCGACCGCAAAGATCAGCCCAAGGCCAAGCGCCAGGGCCATGCCGCCATGCACCGCCATCGGCCCCTGCCGTGCCGCCGCTGCCATCGCCAGGCCAAGCAGGGCCAGCGCCACTGAGAGCGCCAGCGCCCATTGGCGTTCAGGTAGGCTGAGCCCGCGGATCATGCCTCGGCCCCTTCCGGTTGGGCCAGCGCGATATCGGCCAGGGTGGAGCGGTCGAGATCGGCAAGGAAAGCCGCCTCGGCACTGCGCAACCGCGCCTTCAGCCCGCAACACCCGCTGATCGAGCAATCGCCGCCACCCGGCCCGAAACATTCGACCAGCGCCTGACCCTCTTCCAGCAGGCGAACGACCCCGCCCAGCCGGATATCCCGCGCCGAACGGGCGAGGGTCGCGCCGCCGCCGCCGCCGCGCCGGGTGGTGACATGGCCGCCCTGCGCCAGCTTTTGCATGATCTTGCTCAGATGGTTGCGCGACAGTCCGAATTCCTCGGCCAGTTCGGCCGTGGAAAAGGCACGATCAGGCGCGCTTGCCATGCGCATCAGCATCCTGAGGCCGTAATCGGTGAATGAGGTCAGGCGCATCGCCCCAAGTTTCCTTTAATAGGTATTTACAATACGTATTAACAGGTCTAGCCTGTAATGCAACCCCGAACAGCCGGACCGCGCCATGCCAACTGATGCTGCACAGCTTACGCCAATCCGCTCGGTCCGGCCTGCGATGACCGCCGAACTCATGGCCGAGACCGGTCTTGACGAGGCTCGGCTGACGGCACTGGTCCATCGCTTTTACGACAAGGTGCGCACCGATGACGTGCTTGGCCCGATCTTTGTCGAACACATCGCCGATTGGGGCCCGCATCTGGCTAAGATGGTCGATTTCTGGTCCTCGGTCGCCCTGATGACCGGGCGCTATCACGGCGCGCCGGTGGTCAGACATGCGGGCCTGCCGGTTGACTGGGCGCATTTCGAGCGCTGGCTGACGCTCTTTCGCGAAACCGCGCACCAGACCTGCCCGACCGTCGGCGCGGCCCTCGTCATTGATCGCGCCGAACGCATCGCGCGCTCGCTCAGCTTTGCGATCGAGGATGCGGCGCGGGACGGTGCCGTGCCGCGCCTTTGACCCTGCCAGAGAGGAGACCACCATGACCCGGAGCCTTCCCCCGACCGACCCGGCCGAGATGACCCGCTATATCGAGACGCGCTTTCATGCGCGCCACCGCGAACAATTGCCCGATCTCGCCGCGTTGGCCGCGAAGGTCGAACAGGTCCATGCCGATGCGCTCGCCGTGCCCGCGGGCCTGTCCGCGCTGCTTGAGCACCTGATTGGCGCGTTGGAAGTGCATATGAAGAAGGAGGAGTTGATCCTCTTTCCCGCCATCCGCCGGGGCGGGATGCCGGGGATTGAAAATCCCATCGCGGTGATGCGCGCCGATCACGACGACCACGGCGCCGAGGTGGGCCGTATCCGCGCGCTGACGGCCGATCTGACGCTGCCCGAAGGCGCCTGCCGCAAATGGACCGCGCTCTACCAGGGGCTGGCCGGATTCATCGACGACCTGGAAGCGCATGTCGCGCTGGAAAATGACGTGCTGTTCCCGCAATTCGAACCCGCCCGCAAGGGGTAAGCGATGCCGCCGAGACCATCCGTTCCCGACGATCCCGCCGCGCGCATCCGCATCAAGCGGATCTACCGGGCCGCGCGGATCTCGGATGGCAAGCGGATCCTCGTTGATCGCCTCTGGCCGCGCGGTGTGCCGAAGGACCGCGCCAGGCTGGATATCTGGGCCATGGACATCGCCCCGAGAGATGCGTTGCGCCAGTGGTTCCACGACAACCCGGACCGTTTCGATGCGTTCAAGGAGCGATACCTGCGCGAACTGGCCGCGCAAGACGATCTTGTTGGCGAACTTGCCGGACATGCGCAGGATGGCATCGTCACGCTGCTCTATGCCTCGAAAAACGAGGACAGAAACAACGCGGTGGTGTTGCAGCAATTCCTGCGCCATCGAATTGCCCAAGGGAGGGCAGCAACACGATCGCTCACCGTCATCAGGGGGCCTTGCACACCCCGCTCTGCGACCTGCTCGGCTGCGAAGTGCCGATCCTGCTGGCCGGGATGGGCGAGGTATCGCGGTGGGAACTGGCAGCGGCGGTGGCCAATGCCGGCGGGTATGCCGCCCTTGGCATGGTGCGCGAAGACCCAGATCTGATCGCGCGCGAGGTGGCGGCGCTGCGCAAGGCGACCGACCGGCCTTTCGCGGTGAATCTCATCCCGGCGGCGACCGAGACAGGCTTGCTCGACCGTCAGATCGGTCGCTGCCTCGATCTTGGGGTGACGGATTTTTCGTTCTTCTGGGATGTGATGCCAGGTGTGGTGCGGCGGGTGAAATCGGCTGGCTGCAAGGTTCTGCATCAGGTTGGCAGCATGGAGGCCGCCCGCGTGGCCGAGGCGGCCGGTGCCGACGTGCTGATCGCGCAGGGCGTCGAGGCGGGCGGGCATGTGCATGGCCGTGTCGGCACCTTCGTGCTGCTGGAACAGGTTCTGGGCGCGGCCTTGGTGCCGGTGGTCGCCACGGGGGGAATCGCCAGCGGGGCAGGGCGGGCCGCAGCCTTGGCAATGGGGGCGCAGGGCATCCAGTGCGGCACCGCCCTTCTGGCGACCACCGAATCTTTCGCGCATGACTATCACAAGCGTGACCGAAGGCGGGCCGCAGGTCTGACGGCTCATTCCTGACCCGGCTCTTGTGACTGTTCTCTCGAGGATCGGACCGAATCCGTAGCGGAGTCAGGCGGGTCGGGGGTGCCGATGTGCGATCCGTGTGCAATCGGCAAGCGACGCCTCCGCGAGGCTGAGGGGTCGAGCTGGCCTGCTGCCGATTTCGTGGACACGAAGATAAGATCGTGATCATGGAACTGGAGAGTGGAAATGACGAGACGGAAGTTCAGCCGCGAGTTCAAGATCGAGGCGGTAAGGCTGGTGACGGAGCGGGGCGTGTCGGCCGCCCAGGCGTGCCGCGGAGGATTCCCTACCTCGCACATTTCGGCTATATGAGGCCTGCGAGGTCGCCAAAGGTCTGGAGGCGGGATACGGACGTGCCTGCAGGCGCCAACTCCTGATCGACGCAGGGCTCTCCGCCTGGGCAGGGCCCAACGATGGGCGTCGTCGCGGCTTCGGGCCGTCTCGCGCGGCAAGGCGGCCCTTTCGTCTGATCTGGACCGAGGTCAGGCACCGGAGGGAAGTCTGGTGATGGCGGCCATTATCGTGTGCGGCTCATGTGTGCAATGAGTCGTCGTAGAGGGGAAAGTCCGGGGATATCGGGGCGTATTCCAGAGTAGCAGGACCCAAAGTCAACAGTTTGGAGATACGAAAAAAATGCACATAATCAATACACTAGATTATTCTGTGCGCCGATGACCGAGTGGATTGACGCCTGTGGCGTGGATGATGTCGAGGCCGAGGACGTGATGCGTTTCGATCACGCCGGGCGGACCTTTGCGATCTACCGCAGCCCCGAGGATGAGTGGTTCTGCACCGACGGGCTTTGCTCCCATGAACAGGTTCACCTGTCGGGCGGGCTGGTGATGGATCACGTCATCGAATGCCCCAAGCACAACGGCCAGTTCGATTACCGCACCGGCAAGGCGAAACGTGCCCCGGTCTGCGTCGATCTTGCCACCTATCCGGTCAGGCTCGCCGCGGGCCGGGTGCTGATCGGCCTCGACTGAGGCGATCCGGCCGTCAACCGTCCGCCCGGGGCGCCGGCCGGTTCCGGCCCGGGGCCGTCGCCTCAGCCTTCCTTCGGGCGGTTGTCGACGACGCGCCGCGCCTTGCCTTCCGAGCGCGGCACCCCGCCCGGATCGCCGACCGCGATCCGGGTCGAGATGCCGACCACCGACTTGATATGATGGGCGAGGTCGCGGGCCGAGGCGGCGCGCGCCGCCGCGTCCCCGGCCGCCGTGGTGCATTCGACATGCACCGTCATCTCGTCCAGCCGGCCCGCCCCGCGGGTCAGCTCGATCTGGAAATGCGGGGCCAGCCCGGCGCATTTCAGGATCTGCTCCTCGATCTGGGTCGGAAAGACATTGACCCCGCGCAGGATGATCATGTCGTCCGACCGTCCGGTGATCTTCTCGATCCGCCGCATGCTGCGCGCGGTGCCCGGCAGCAGCCGGGTCAGGTCGCGGGTGCGGTAGCGCACCATCGGCAGGCCTTCCTTGGTCAGGGTGGTGAACACCAACTCGCCGATCGCGCCATCGGGCAGCACCGCCCCGGTCTCGGGGTCGATGATCTCGGGATAGAAGTGATCCTCCCAGACATGCAGCCCGTCCTTGGTCTCGACGCATTCGTTGGCCACGCCGGGGCCCATGATCTCGGACAGGCCGTAGATGTCGACGGCATGCATGTCGAAGGCCTCTTCGATCTCGTGCCGCATCGCATTGGTCCAGGGCTCGGCGCCGAAGATGCCGACCTGAAGCGCGCTGTCGCGCGGGTCGATGCCCTGGCGGCGGAACTCGTCGAGGATCGACAGCATGTAGGACGGGGTCACCATGATGATGCGGGGCCGGAAATCGGTCATCAGCGTGACCTGACGCTCGGTCATCCCGCCCGATATCGGCACCACGGTGCAGCCCAGCCGCTCTGCGCCGTAATGGGCGCCAAGCCCGCCGGTGAACAGCCCGTAACCATAGGCGACATGGACCATGTCGCCGCGCCGCCCGCCCGCGGCCCGGATCGAGCGCGCCACCACATCGGCCCAGACATCGATGTCATGCTTGGTGTAGCCGACCACCGTCGGCTTGCCGGTGGTGCCGGACGAGGCATGGACGCGCACCAGATCGCTGCGCGGCACGGCGAACATGCCGAACGGATAGGTGTCGCGCAGGTCGGTCTTGGTGGTGAAAGGAAACCGCGCCAGGTCGGCCAGCGTCTTCAGGTCTTCGGGATGCACGCCGTGGTCATCGAACCGCTTCCGGTAGAAGGGCGAATTGGCATAGGCATGTTTCAGCGACCGTTTCATCCGGTGGAACTGCAGGGCGGCGATCTCGTCGCGCGATGCGGTCTCGATCGGGTCGAGGTCGCCGGGGCGGGGTGCGAGGTCTTCCATGGTCGTCCTCCCTTGGGAATCGGCGCCGGTCAACCCGGCAGGTGGCTGCCCCGGACGGTGCGCGAATGGCCGCGGAACGCCGCCACATGCTCGCCCGACTGGTTGGTGACACGGATGTCATAGATGCCCGAGCGCCCCCGGCGCGCGGTTTCAGTGGCGGTCGCGGTCAGCCGGTCGCCGACCTGGCCGGGGATCAGATAGGTGATGGCGCAATGCTGGGCGACCACGACCTGGTTGTAGCTGTTGCAGGCGAAGGCGAAGGCGCTGTCGGCCAGGGTGAAGATATAGCCGCCGTGGCAGTTGCCGTGGCCGTTCGACATCGCCGGCGTGATCGTCATCGACAGGGTCGCGGTGCCCGGCGCGACATGCTCAAGCACCATGCCGAGGCGCTGGCTGGCGCTGTCGTCGTTCCACATTGCCCGGGCCGAGGCCTCGGCGAGTTCCTGCGGGGTCATGTCGGCGGCGGGTTTCATCGGCCGCGGAACTCCGGCTTGCGCTTGTCGAGAAAGGCGATGACGCCCTCGGCATAATCGGCGCTTTGCCCGGCCTGGCGCTGGCAGTCGCGCTCGAGGTCAAGCTGGGTATCAAGATCGTTGCCGGCGGCCGCCTGGATCAGCCGCTTGGTCAGGCCAAGGCCAAGCGTCGGGCCGGCCGCCAGCGCGGCGGCCAGGGCGCCGGCCTCGGCCATCAGCGCGTCATCCGGCACCGCCCGCCAGATCATTCCCCAGCCGGCAGCGGTTTCGGCGCTGACCGGCTCGGCAGTCAGGGCCAGCGCCTTGGCGCGCGGCTCGCCGAGGATCCGCGCGAGATTCCAGCTGCCGCCGGCGTCGGGAATGAGGCCGATCTTCGCGAAGGCCTGGATGAAACGTGCCGAGGTCGCCGCCAGGACGATGTCGCAGGCCAGCGCGATATTCGCCCCGGCCCCGGCCGCCACACCGTTCACCGCGCAGACGATCGGCTTCTCCAGCCCGCGCATCAGCCTCAGCGTCGGATTGTAGAACCGCTCCAGCGTCTGGCCGAGGTCGGGCGCCGGCCCGCCCTTGCGCGGATCGCGGTCGCCAAGATCCTGGCCCGCGCAAAAGCCGCGCCCGGCCCCGGTCAGCAGCACCGCGCGCACCGCCGCATCGTCGCGGGCGCGCTCGAACCCGGCGCGCAGGGCCAGATGCATCGGCTCGTTGAAGGCGTTCAGCCGCTCGGGGCGGTTGAGCGTCAGGCGCAGCACCCCGCCGGAAAGGTCGCTCACCACCGGTTCGGATCGATCCATGGCGTCTCCTCTCCTGCGCTGGGCCCTATCGGGCGCCCCCGGCAGGCATCCGGGCGGGCATCCTGGCCGAAGTCATTGCATAGCCCGACCGGTCAGTCAATTATCGTGCGATCGTCCGCCGGTGACCGCTGGCGGGCGGTCCGGTGCGGCGGCCTGGTGGCGATCGTTGAAGCGGCTTGGCGGGCGGCCGAACCGGCGCTTGAAGGCCTTGGCGAAGTAGGACTTGCAGTTGAACCCGCAGGCGGCGGCGATGTCGAACAGCGACAGGTCGGTCTCGGTCAGCAGGTTGCGGGCGTGGTCAAGGCGGAGGTTCTGGTAGAACCGGGCCGGCGCGACACCGAGGCTGCGCTGGAACAATCGCTCGATATGGCGGGTGGTGTAGCCGGCGGCATCGGCCAGTGCCGGCATCGACAGCGGGGTTTCCAGAGTGTCGGTCATCAGCCTGACGATCGCGATCAGCCGGGGATTGCGGGTCTGAAGCACCATGCCAAGCGAGGTGCGCTGCGACAGGTTGGCGCCGGCATCGTCGCGCATCAGGCACATGTCGGCAACGACGGTGGCAAAGTCGCGGCCGAGATCCCGGGCGATGATCGACAGCGCAAGATCGGTCGCGGCAGCGCCGCCACCGCAGGTCAGGATCCGGCCGTCGACCTCGAAGCGCCGCTGCGTCGGCACCAGATCGTCGAACAGTTCGACGAATCCCGGCTGGTTTTCCCAGTGCAGCGTGAAGGACCGCCCGCTCAGCAGCCCGGCATGGGCCAGCGTCACCGCCCCGGTGCAGATCCCGCCGACGGTGCCGCCAAGCCGGTGATGGCGATTGAGGAATCCCAGCGTCGCGCGCGCCGGCTTGCGCCCCCCAAGCGTGCCCGAACAGACGAAAACCACGGTGTCGCGGCCCATCGGCAGGATCGGGCCGTCGACCGCGACATGAACGCCGGACGAGCTGCGCACCGGCTGGCCATCCTCGGACAGCACGCTCCAGCGATAGAGCGGCCGCTGCGACAGCTGGTTGGCGATCCGCAACGGCTCGATCGCGGCGCTGAAGGCAAGCAGCGTGAAATCGGCCATCAGCAGGAAGGCGTAGTGCCGGGTCGGGGCGGGCTCGGCGACCGGATAATAGGCCGCTCCCTGCGGGACGAGGGTTTCATCCGCGACAAGCATTCTCGCCTCCCTGCGACGATCCTCGGCTGGCGCCCGCCGCCGGCAGGGCCACCGGGGCCGGGCATCCGCCGATCAACCGCCTGAGTCTTGCGGTCGCCGCGCCGCCCGTCAAGCGCCGATGACGCGGCATCGCGGGCGCGATCAGGCTGCGCCAGGGCGATCAGGGCGATCAGGGCGCTCGGGGCGGCGGTAGGCGAAGGCGGGCGGCGCCTTTGCCGTCGCCTCTGCCGCGACCAGCGCATCCAGCGCCGCGCGGCCGGGCGACTTGCGGCAGACCGGATCGGTCGCCGCCGGATCGCCGGTCAGCGCCATCGCCTGACAGCGGCAGCCGCCGAAATCCACGTCCCGGCGGTCGCAGGCCCGGCACAGCTCCGGCATCCAGCCGATGCCGCGATAGGCCATGAAGGCCGGGCCGCGATACCAGATCGCGGCCAGGTCGGCCTCGGCCACGGTCTGGAAGACAAGGCCGGGGATGGTCTGCGCGGCATGGCAGGGCAACACCGTCCCGTCGGGCGTGACATTGAACCCGGTCGATCCCCAGCCGCCCATGCAGGCCTTGGGGAAATCGGCGAAATAGTCCGGCGGCACGAAGTCGATCACCAGCCGCCCCGCCCCGCCTTGCCCCGCCCCGCCTTGCCCCGCCCCGCCTTGCCCCGCCCCGCGTTGCCCCGCCTGGCCCGCCCGCGCCTCGGCCACCACGCGCTTGGCGCGCTCGACCTGCTCGCGCGTCGGCTGCAGGGCGGCGCGGTTCTTCAGCGCCCAGCCCTGGAACTGCACGCAGGCAACCTCGATCCGCCGCGCGCCCAGCCGGACGGCAAGGTCCAGCGTCTCGGGCAGGTCATCAAGGTTGTGCCGGTGCATCACCGCATTCAGGGTCAGCGGAATCCCGAGGTCGGCGATCTCTGCGGCCAGGTCCATCTTGCGCGCAAAGCCGCCGGCATAGCCGCCGATCCGGTCGGCGGTCTCGGCGCGCACGCCCTGAACCGAAAGCTGGATGTGATCGAGCCCGGCCGCATCAAGCGCCACCAGCCGGGCGCGGGTCAGGCCGATCCCCGAGGTGATCAGGTTGGTGTAAAGCCCGGCATCGCGCGCGTGCCCTACCAGCACCTCGAGATCGCGGCGCGAAGCTGGCTCGCCGCCCGACAGGTGCAGTTGCAAGACCCCGAGTGCTGCCGCCTCGCGAAAGACCCGCGCCCAGGTTTCGGTCGAAAGTTCGACCGCCTTCGCCGCCAGATCGAGCGGGTTGGAACAATAGGGGCAGGCCAGCGGGCAGCGATGCGTCAGTTCCGCCAGCATCGCGATCGGCGGCGGCGGCAGGGGCGCGACGGCCGGATCAGCCATCGTCCAGATCCACCAGGCGCCGGTCGGCCAGATCGCCGAGAAATTCGGCGATATCGGCGCGGATGGCATCCTCGGGCGCATCATAGCGGCGCGCCAGAACCGCGGCGATCGCCCCGACAGATCGCCGGCCGTCGACCTCGGCCAGGACCGCAGCACCAACCGGATCAAGCATCAGGGCGCGCTCGGGGCCAAGCAGCACCTCGGCGCCGCGCAGCCGGTCGTGGTGCAGGCGAACACCGCGCGGCAGCGAGGGGATCGCCGCGGGCGTCACGATGCCATCCCCTCGCCGGGCTGCCAGGCGCCGGGCGGGATGCGGCCGGGCGCGACATAGGCCGCATGCAGCGCGTCAAGCTGCGCCCAGAGCACATCGGTCTTGAAGACCAGCGCCGCCGCCGCCGCGTCCTGCTCGGCCGGGCTGACGGCGCGGTCAAGCACGAAGCCGAGGCCGAAGGCGACATCCTTCGGCGCCTCGTCAAGCCGGTGACGGAAATAGGCCAGCGTCTCGGGCGTCGCGAAATCGTAATGCTCCAGCAGCCCGGCGATCCGCTCGGCATGGATCTTCGGCGCGAAAAGCTCGGTCAGCGACGCGGCCACCGCCGGCACCAGCGGCGCGTCGCGGACAAAGCGCACATAGGCATCGACGGCAAAGCGGGTGGCCGGCATCACGCCGCGGGCCGAGGCGACGTAATCGGGGTCAAGCCCGACCGCCGCGGCCAGCTTCAGCCAACGCGCGATCCCGCCTTCGCGGGTCTCGGTGCCGTCGTGATCCTCGATCCGCGAGCGCCAGGCCCGGCGCAGGGCCGGGTCCTCGACCCGGCTGAGGAAGGCGGCATCCTTCATCGGGATCCGGCTTTGGTAGTAGAACCGGTTGACCACCCAGGCGCGAACCTGATCGAGGCTGCAACCGCCCGAATGCAGCATCACATGAAACGGGTGGCGGTCGTGATAACGCTCGGCCCCGATCCGGCGCAGACGGGCCTCGAAGGCGTCGCGCGTCCCTGCCATCGCGTTCATAGCCGAAACTCCATGCCATCCTGACCGATCGTCCAGCCCGCCGCCGCGACCTGCCGCCGCTCGGGCCCGTCCGGCTGCAGCGCCGGATTGGTGTTGTTGAGGTGCACGAAGACCTTGCGGCACCCGGTCAGCGGCGCCAGCCGCGCCAGGCTGCCCGCCGGCCCCTGCATCGCGACATGGCCCATCCGCGCGCCGGTCTTGGTGCCGGTCCCGGTCGCCACCATCTCGGCGTCGTCCCAGACGGTTCCGTCGAACAGCAACAGGTCGCCGTCCGCCAGCCGTGCCACCAGCCAGTCGGGCACCGTCGCGCAGCCCGGCACATAGTAAAGCCGCGCCCGGTCGGTGGCGATGCACAGCCCGACCGTCTGCTCGCCCATCGCCTCGGTGTCGACGCCCGCCCCATCCTCGAGATAGAGCGCGACCTTGCCGGGCACCGCGAAGGGCGTGACCGTCAGCCCCGCGGCCGGGACGAAGGCGGTATCGAGCGTGATCGCATGGCGGCCGACCAGCGCCGGATCGAGCACCCCGAAGACCGGGTTGTCACGCAGCACCGCCAGAACCCCGGCGGTGGCAAACAGCGCAAAGCCGGTCTTTTCGCGCAGGGTCAGCAGGCCCGCGACGTGATCGACATCGGCATTGGTCAGCACCACGGCGCGGATCGGACTGCCGCGCAGGCCCTGGGGATACAGCGCCGGACAACCACCGATCTGGTCGCGGATGTCCGGCGATGCGTTCAGCACGACCCAGTCGCGGCCATCGGTGGAAACCGCGACCGAGGATTGCGACATGCGCGCCAGCCGCCCGTCCCGCGCGTCGCGGCAGTTGCGGCAGCCGCAGTTCCACTGCGGCAACCCGCCCCCCGCCCCGGCACCGAGCACGGTCACCAGCATCGGGGCGTCAGAAGAGGTCGCGCTCGTCGTCCTCGGCAGGGCCATACATGTTGATTTCCATGCCGCAGCGGAATTCGACGGCCTTGGGTTTGGTCCAGCGCATCTTGTTTCCCTTCCTGGTTTTCGTCCGGCCAGCCTATCGCGAAAGGTCGGATCGCGAAATGCGACCAAAGCATGTGTTTGGCGCACAGCCCGGGTGATTCCCGGCGCCCGGTCGCGATCCCCTCCCCGGCGAAAGGCCGGGGACATCCGCAAGGGTGGCGCCGGCGCTGGGATCATGGCAATACTCGGGCCGGTCACAGGCGGGCCGGTCATTGGCGGGCAGGGGGGTCACATGGCTTTCGCAAAGGGGTGCCATCTGCATCTGATCGATGGCTCGGCCTTCATCTTTCGCGCCTATCACGCCTTGCCGCCGCTGACCCGCAAGTCCGACGGGCTGCCGATC
>PHEC01000089.1 GCA_002841115.1 Alphaproteobacteria bacterium HGW-Alphaproteobacteria-6
ATGCTCGAGGCCGAATCGCTCTGGGCGCTGGTGCTGACCTTCACTTATTCACTCATCGCCTGGGTGCTGCTGCCCGCCTGGCCGCTGGGGCGCGATTACACCCGCGGGTTGTTGGGCCTCGATCAGGGGGAAATGGCGGTGACGGGCTACCAACGTCTGGCCGGTCAGCGGGCGGATTGGCTGGCGCCCTTTGCGAACGGCGATTTTGCCGCGCTGTCGGGTGACGACGCGCTGATGGCGCGCGCCATGCCCGCCGCAACCCGGCTCTTTGCCGACAATTGCGCCGCCTGCCACGGCGACGACGCCACGGGCGGACCGGGTTTTCCCGACCTGACCGACGCCGCCTGGCTTTGGGAAGGCGACCCCGAGACCATCGCCGAGACCCTGCGCGTGGGCATCAACAGCCCGCACCCCGACACCCGCTTTGGCCAGATGCCCGCCTTTGACTGGATCTCGCGCGTTGAGCGTCACGATCTTGCGGCCTATGTCGCGGCGCTTCCTTCGGGCGCGGCCGATCACGACGGCAGCGCGGCGATGCTTTTCGACGAGAATTGCGCCGCCTGCCATGGCGAGCGGGGCGCGGGCGGGCTGGGGATCGGCGCCCCCGTGTTGAGCGACGATCACTGGATCTATGGCGGCGACACAAAGACCATTTTCACCACGCTGAGCCGGGGCCGCCAAGGCGTGATGCCCTCATGGCAGGACCGCCTGAGTGCGGCGGAAATCAACCTGCTCGCGCTGTATGTCGCACGCCTTGGTGAGGCTGACGCCGGAGCCGGGCAATGAGTATGGCCCTGCAAAAGCGCCTTGCGATCCTTGGTGCGGTGCTGCTGACCGGGCTTTTCGTCGCAGCGAATGCGCATCTGATCACCGTCGCGTTTCAATCGCAAACCGGCTGTGTCACGCCCGCGCCGGACCGGATGCCCGCGAAACCCGCCTGCTGAGGATACCCGCCATGCTGGAGCCGCTTCCCACCCTGCACCCGCCGCGCCGCCCGCCCGCCGCCTTTGCCCGCAACCTGCCCGCGCGGAGCGCTCTGGGCTGGCTGGCTGCGGGCTGGCGCGATTTTCGAAGCACCCCGGGGCCGAGCCTTGCCTACGGGTTGTTCCTGTTCGTGCTGTCCTGGGCGGTGCTGATCGGGCTCCACGCCGCGGGCCTGCTCTATCTCGCGCTGCCGGCGCTTGCCGGGTTCCTGATCGTCGGGCCGTTTCTGGCACTTGGACTTTACGAGAAAAGCCGCCGCCTTGCGGCGGGCGAACCGGTCAGCCTTGGCGCGATGCTCATTGTGCGGCCCCGGTCGCGCGGGCAACTGGCCTATGCCGGGCTGATGCTGGGGCTCTTGGTGCTGTTCTGGCTGCGCGCAGCCGACCTGCTTTATGCGCTGTTCTTCGGGCTGAGCCCCTTTCCCGGCGCAGGCGATGCGCTGGCCAATGTGCTGACCACCCCGCGCGGCTGGGCGCTGATCGCGACCGGCACGGCGGTGGGCGGGCTCTTTGCCGCTTTCGCCTTTGCCATCAGCCTGTTTTCCGTCCCGATGCTGATGGCCGAAAGGCGCGACGCGCTGACCGCGCTCGGGACCAGCTTTGCCATGACCACGCAGAACCTTGCACCGGCACTGGCCTGGGGCGTCATCGTCGCGGCGGGGCTGGCCCTGTCGGCGGCAACCGGGCTTGTGGGCCTGATCGTGATCTATCCGGTGCTCGGTCACGGAACATGGGCGGTCTGGCGCGCCATCGGGGCGCCCGGGGCGCCGTCATGAGTCTTTTGGTTCTTATTCCGCTCTCGCTCGGCATGGGCGCGGTCGGGCTTGGCGCCTTTTTCTGGGCGCTGCACCACCAGCAATTCGACGACCCAGAGGGTGCCGCTTGGCGCATCATCCCGGCCAAAAGGGACCGTGACGCCCCATTAAATCCAGAGGAGTAGAATATGGAAAACTGGCTGCCTACCCTGATCGCCCCGACCCCGAGCGAAGGCTATGACCTGGCGATCAAGCTTGCACGCATCGCGGTCAAGAAAACCCAGCCCGATGCCGCCGAACGCGAGCGGCTGCGCCCCGAATACGCCGGAGATGCCGATGCACTGATCGCGGTCAGTGCCGTGGTGGCCACCCATTTCGCCACCATCGCCGCAGCGAACCAATATTGGCGTGAACCGGCGTGACCTGGACCTTGGCCAAGGCAATCCTGTTTGCGTCATCGCCGGGCTGCGCCAACCCTTTGCATCCTGCGCCTGCAGTTATGAATTGTCATTGCCAGGGGCAGGCCCTAAGCAAAGCCCAAAAAAGAAAGGCATCTCATGACCGTAGACGAAAAACTCGATGGAATCCTGTCCACCATACTCGCCCGGAACCCCGGTGAAGCCGAATTCCATCAGGCCGCCCGCGAGGTGTTCGAAAGCCTTGGCCGCGTGGTCGCAAAGCGCCCGGACTATCTTGAAGACGCGCTGATCGACAGGCTCTGTGAGCCCGAGCGCCAGATCATCTTTCGCGTGCCGTGGACCGATGACAAGGGCCAGGTCCATGTCAACCGCGGCTTTCGCGTGCAGTATAATTCCGCGCTTGGCCCCTACAAGGGCGGGCTGCGGTTCCACCCCTCGGTCAACCTGTCGATCATCAAGTTTCTCGGCTTCGAGCAGATTTTCAAGAACGCCCTGACCGGCCTGCCGATCGGTGGCGGCAAGGGCGGATCAGACTTCGATCCCAAGGATCGTTCGGACGGCGAGATCATGCGCTTCTGCCAGTCGTTCATGACCGAGCTTTTCCGCCATATCGGTGACAAGACCGACGTGCCTGCGGGTGATATCGGCGTGGGCGGGCGCGAGGTGGGCTGGATGTTCGGCCAGTATCGCCGCCTGACCAATCGCTTCGAGGCCGGCGTTCTGACCGGCAAGGGGCTAAGCTATGGCGGCTCATTGGCGCGCACCGAGGCGACCGGCTATGGCACGGTCTATTTCGTTCAATCCATGCTGGAGCGGCAGGGCACGAGCATCGAAGGGCATCGCACCGTCGTATCGGGCTCGGGCAATGTGGCGATCTATGCGATGGAAAAAGCCATGAAACTCGGCGCACGGATCATCGCCTGTTCCGACAGCAGCGGATATGTCGTGGATGAAGAGGGCATCGACCTTGACCTCGTCCGCGAGATCAAGGAAGTGCGCCGCGCCCGGATCGGCGACTATGTGAAGACCCGCAAGGATGCGACATTCATCGCCACCGGAAAGGGCGTAATCTGGGATGTGCCTTGCGATATTGCGCTGCCCTGTGCCACGCAGAATGAACTCACCGCGCGGGATGCGGGCGTGCTGATCAAGAACGGCGTGCGCGTGGTGGCGGAAGGTGCGAACATGCCCTGCACGCCCGATGCGGTCGAGGCTTTCCGCAAGGCTGGCATCCTCTTTGCGCCGGGCAAGGCGGCCAATGCCGGCGGCGTGGCAACCTCGGCGCTGGAGATGCAGCAAAACGCCAGCCGCGACCGCTGGACGTTCGATCAGACCAAGGACCGGCTGGGTGTTATCATGCGCAATATTCACGACACTTGCGCCGAAACCGCCGAGGAATATGGTGAACCCGGCGACTATGTGCTCGGGGCCAATATCGGCGGCTTTATCCGGGTCGCCGAGGCGATGCGCGCTCAGGGCGTTATCTGAGTGCAGGGCGGGGCTTACCGGCCCCGACCTTTCTCATCCATCCAGACGCGGCTCCCAATCCTCCAAGGCCCCGCTTTCAAGCCGCCGCAGCGCCAGCGCCCGCCACGAGGCGGAAAGACCGGCGAGGTCCGTGAACTCTGCCAGCGCCGCGCGATCAAGCGCATCGCGGTAAAGCAGCCGTTGCACGCGCTCCAGATCCCAGTCGGGATTGGGTCGCGCCGTCAGCACCAATTGATCGCCCTCAGCGACATGGCCCGGCACCAGCACCCGCAAATACCAGCCGGTGCGCCCGCTCACCTGCACCCGACGCGCCATGTCGGGCACGCCAAAGCGCAGGTTGAGCTTCCAGCAGGGTTGACGCGCCTGCGACACCTCGACCCGCGCCGTGCCCAGATCGAAGCGGTCACCGATGCAGATATCGGCCTCGCTCAGCCCGTCCAGAACGATATTCTCGCCAAAGGCGCCGGGGGTGAGCCGGTCCGCCTGCTCGGGTAAGTCCCGCGCCCAGGAGGCATAGTGCGCCATCGGGTAGACATGGACGGCCTTGTCCACCCCGCCATGGCGCGCAGGGTCGCCCTGTGCATCCCCCGCCAGCCCCATCGCGCCGATAGACACGGGGCCGGCGACGGGGGTCTTGACGATAGCGCTCGGCACGCCCTTCGGCCCCAGCGGGCGAATTGCCCCGGTCTGGACCGCCACAATGCGTCCCGTGATCATGTCATTCCCCTGCACGTTCCTGCACCAGCATCATGATCTCAGCCCCGAGCGCAAGGTCGGAGACCTGTCCGAAATGCCGCGCCCTGAGCGACCCCTTGCGATCAATGAGCAAAAGCGTCGGTGTGCCCTCCAGAGCATAAGCCGCCATGGTCCGCGGCAGCGGTCCGCCCTCGCCCGCCCTGTCCACCGCCACCGGAAAGCGGATACGGTATTCGTGCAGGAAGGCGCGCAGCGCCACTGGCGTCATCGCCGCGTGATGCTCGAACACGCAATGCAACCCGATCACCGCGACATCCTCGGCGCGAAAGGTCTGGGCGATCCGCATCGCCTGCGGCAGGCCGTGGCTGACGCAACCGGGGCAGAGCATCTGGAAACACTCGATCACCACCACCCGGCCGCGCAGGCCGTCGAGCGTGAGGGGCTCGGGCGTGTTCAGCCATTCGGAAGCAAGGATCGGCGGGGCAAGATCGGACATGGCACTCGCTTTCGTCTCGGAACCGGCGGCAGGGAGGATGCCGCCGGCCATGGGTTAGTGGTTAACCCGGCCGGGCAGGCTCAGATCGCCCGAGGCTACATCGAAGACATCGGTCACGCAGAGAAGTGGCGCGTGGACATTGGCGTTGACCCGCAAGCCCGCAGTCACCCCGTCGAAGCCCGTTGACTCGACCGGGCCGATATCGTCAAAGGCCACCGCGATCTCGACGGTCTCGCCCGAAAACACCGGATCCCAGCCGGGGCTGTCGATCAAGAGCGGCAGACCGGGCCAAGTGGCGGGCAAGCGCGGCGTGGCACCTTCGGGGATGTCGATCACCTTGAGCGCGCCCGCACCACAGGCGTCGTCGGGGCCGAGCACGACCCAGTGACTGTGCCACAACCCGCCGTCATTGCCCCGGTCGCCATCGCGGTTCTCATCGTAAAGCGGCGTGTCGTCGAAATCGGGATGCGCGGTCGCCACCATGGCGAGAATGCCCGCGCCGGCGTCGAACCCCACAGTGGCCGCATCCAGTGTGGTCGGCCAGACATAGGCAAAGACCTGCGACCCGGCGAGCGCGCCGGTGGGTGCCGGGCGGCTTTCCCCCGCCTTGCCCGAGACGGCCATGTGGAAATTGGCGACGCGCCCCTCGGTGGTGATCCGGGCATGGGTGATGTCAAAGGGCGCGGGGTCGCCCGCGGCGGCGGTGATACCGCCCGAATGGTCATGCGCGCCACCGGCCATGGCAGGCGCGCCAAGCAGCAGGGCCGCGATGACTGCCGTGGCTCCGGCATGGTAAAGATCAGATTTCCGTGTCATGGTGAGAGGCTTCCTTTTCATCCTTTGGATTGGTTGGCAAAAGGGCGCCCGGGCCGTTGCCGCGGTTCCGGGCGCCCGTCTCAGGCCACCTTCGAGAACCGCGCCCAAAGCGGGGCGAGATCCTCACGGGCGGCGTCTTCGTGGTCGCCGCAGTCGATCCGCAGCGCGGCATCGCCAAAGGCGGCATCCACAAAGGCACAGTGATGCGGGCGCGCCGCATCGTCATGGGCATGGGGGCGGAAATGCGCGCAGGTCACACACATGCGCTGCACCGGAATCGCGCGCGCCTCCTGCAAGGCCCGGATCAGACCCACAAGCCCGCGCTGCATGGCGCCCCGGTCGGCAGCGGGCAGCGTCTCCAGCGCCGCCAGCATCGCGGGGGCGGGTACGCGGGCGGCCTCGGCGTGTTGCGCGCCGCTTTGCGTCAGGTGCAACAGCACCGCGCGGCCATCCTCGGGATCGGGTGCACGCGCCACATGCCCCTTGCGCAAGAGCGCTGCGACGGCATCGCTGATGGTCGGCTGCGTCACCCCGAGATCATCGGCCAGAACGCTGATCCGTGACGGTCCCCGCGCTGAAAGCCGCTTCAGAATCTGCGCCTGCGTCGGGCTCAGGCCAGCCGCCTCGGCCCGTTGCCAGGCGAACGAACGCAGCACTGCCGCGATCCGCGAAAACGCTTCAAGTGCTTGGGAATGTGTCATGATCACCTCCGTCTGGCATCATTACAAAGGATTCCTATATATGTCAATCGCCATCACACGCCCGCTTGCCGGACCCATGAGGAATGGCCGGGCTGGCCCTATATCGCAGGCGCGGCCTGCCACATCCTGTGCTCGGACGACTCCGCCATTGCGGAAGATCGAGACGGGAGGGAATGACAGTGAAAATCGCATGCAGCGGATTTACAGGACGCATCACGGCCGGCATCGCCGCGCTGTTCCTTTGGCAGGGCACGGCGAGCGCCGAGATACCGGCCGCGCTTTTCGAGGCACTCGGGATCGCGCAGGACGCGCCGCCCGACGTGCTTTATGACGCGGTCGCCGCACGCTACCGCGACGCGAGCCAGGGGGCCGGTCGGGGCAAATTCGCCGATCTGTGGGAACCCATCGCCTTTTCCGCCTATCTCGACCCGACCAACCATTATCAGGGCCGCGATGACCTTGATTTCGAGGTGAGCGCGCAGGACTGCACAAGCTGCCATGAGACAGTGACGCCAAACTGGGTGCATAGCTGGCAAAACAGCGTGCATGGCGATCTCGACGCGATCCGCGCCCTGCCCGACGAGGACAGCCGCGCCTACAAGAAGGCGATGATTTCCGAGGTCGAAGGCAATTTGCAGGCCATGGGCGTGCTGGCCGAGGGCACGGTGCTGGGCGCGGTCGGCTGCGCCGATTGCCATATGGGCGTGGGGGCCGAAGCGGGCAATCACAAGACCGATCTGGTGCTGCCCGATGCGGCGGCCTGCGGGCAATGCCATGTCCGCGAATTCGCCGAGCGCGAATCCGAGCGCGACACGCTGAGCTGGCCGCAGGGCCAATGGCCTGATGGCCGGCCGAGCCACGCGCTGTCGATGCTGGCCAATTACGAGACCGCGATCTGGGCCGGCATGGCCGAACGCGAGATCGCCGAGGGCTGCACCATGTGCCACACCACGCAGGCGACCTGCAACCAGTGCCACACCCGCCACGAATTTTCGGTGGCGCAGGCGCGCAAGCCCGAGGTCTGCTCGAACTGTCACAACGGCGTCGATCACAACGAATTCGAGGCCTTCATGCTGTCGCGTCACGGCATCATCTACCAGACCGGCGGCGACGCGTGGGACTGGGAGGCGCCGCTGTCGGAGGCCTTCACCTCGGCGGGATATACCGCGCCGACCTATCAGACCTGCCACATGGAATCGGGTGGCGACTATTCGCACAACCTCGTGCAGAAGGTGCGTTGGGGCTTTGCGCCGATGCCGTCGATTGCCGAAAACCTCGATCATCCGTGGTTCGAGGACCGCAAGCAGCTCTGGCTCGCCACCTGTTCGCAATGCCACTCGCCCAGCTTTGCCGACAGCTATTTCCAGATGATCGACAAGGGCACCACCCAAGGCGTCGGTCTGGTCGAAGAGGCGCGGACGGTGATGACCGGACTGTTCAACGATGGCCTGCTGATCGGACAGACAACCAACCGCCCGGCCCCGCCCGCACCGGACGAGGACGCGGTCGGCGGTTTCTTCGGTCTCTTCGTCAGCAACGGCAACAACCCGACCGCCGTCGAATACGAGTTCGCCCAGATGTGGGAGCAGGAGGTCATGCGCCACTTCAAGGGGTTGGCCCATGCCAATCCGGGTGGCTTCACCTACAGCCAGGGTTGGTCCGAACTGATCGGCTCGCTGGCGCGGATCCGCGACGAGGACACCCGCCTGCGCGAGAAGGCCGCACTCGAAGAGCGCATCCGGGTGCTTGAGGCCAAGCAATAGGGCCATCACCCGACACCCCAGAGACCCCGGCACCGGCGTGATCCGGTGCCGGGGCACGCGCGGCAGACAGGACAGGAGACGGCGATGACCCTGACGATGACACAGCGGCCCGGACGCGGTCTTGGCAAGGGGCTGCTGCTGGCCTGTCTCGCCCTCTTCGTTCTGCTGGTCGGCATTGCCCTTGTGGGGATAGAGCGCAATCAGGTGCCGCCGATTGCCCCCTTTGCCTATACCGACACCAAAGCCACCGCTTCCCCCGAGGTGGCCACGCTTGCCGAATGGCTGGGTGCTACGCCGGTGGTGATGGAGTTGCGCGCCCCCGACGCGGACCGCGCACTGGCCCGGGCCGAGGCCGCGCGGATGCCCGACGGCGCGCACCTTCTGCTGTCATGGCAGCCCGCCGTCGCCGGGCCGATGCTGCGCACCGAGATCCGCGCAGAGGAGGAAAAGCGCCTGATCGAGGCGCTGCGCACGCATCTGCCCGAGGGCAGCGCCATTCTGGCCATGCCCGAGACCTCGCGCCGTCTGGTGGCCTTTGTCACGGCAGGCTTTCCGCTGGCCGAAGTGCCCCCCCCGCTGCTCTTGCCCGTAGAATGGCAAGGGGCGGCCGAGGCGGCACAAGCGGCGGATGCGGGTGTTTGGGGCGCGCCCCCCACCGCCAATGAGGCAACCCTTGCGCCCTATCTCGATGCGCTTCTTGCCGAGGATGTGAACGGGGCCGCGCGCCTGCGCGTTCTGGCAGGCACCGGCGACGCCTATGCGCTGGTGCATCTGCGCGATGCCTTTGCCATGGGGCTGATCCGCCCCGACCGCTTTACCATGGCGCAGCGCAGCTTTGTGGCCGGCGGGTTCTCGCATGATCTGGCGCGCGAGGCCAAAACCTGGGGGCGCGAGCAAGGCCATGCCGCCTATGCCATCGACCGCGATGCGCAGGGCCGGCTGCGCGGCCATTTCCTGACCGAGCCGCGCGAGACGGCGACACTTCTGGCGCAGCTTTTGCCGTTCAACACGTCGCGCCTGGGAGAGGTGCCGGGGATGCGTCTGGTCTGGCAGGGTGGTGGCTACTGGCTTTACCGGATCGCGCCGCTGGAGGGGTCCTGACGCGCCGGACTCATGGTTTCGTCAAAAACCGGCACCACACATGCGTGTTTTTGCGCTAAGGTGATGGGGCCAGTGAACCCCCGCCCATGAGGTTGCCAGCCCGATGCAGGTCGCTCTCAGCATAGAGCCCGACGACGCGCGCACCTTGCAGGAACAGGTGTTCGACCAGATTCGCCGGATGATCCTGTCGGGACTGATGCGCGGCGGCGATCCGGTGCCGGGCTCGCGGGCACTGGCCGAACAGTTGACCGTGTCACGCAACACCGTGACCATCGCCTATGACATGCTGATGTCCGAAGGTTATCTGGAAATCCGGCCCAATATCGGCACCTTCGTCGCGCGCGACCTGCCCGACGAGGCGCTGCGCCTGACCCAGCCAGGTCCGAGCGCGCCGTCATGCGCGCCGACGCCTGGAGGCACGCTGACCGAGCGTCTGGTGGACAGCGACTTTCCGGTGCAGGCCGTGCGCAGCCCCGCCGCGCGCCGTTTGCATACCGATTTCTGGGTCGGGCGGGTGGACCCCGACAGCCTGCCCCTGGCCGAATGGCGGCGGATCGTCGATCTCAAGCTGCGCCATGGTGGCGGGGCGCTGTCCGAATACGGCCCGGCCGAGGGGTTGGAGGCGCTGCGCGCGGCCATCGCCGATCATCTGGGGCCGGCGCGCGGCGTCGCCTGCACCGCCGCGGAGGTGGTCATCACCGGCGGCTCTCAGGACGGGCTGATGCTGATCGCGCGGGCGCTGCAAGGGCTGTGCCGGACCTTCCTGCACGAGGATCCCGGCTATCAGGGGGCGCGGTTTCTGTTCGCGCGCTCCGAGATGGCGTGCCTGCCGGTCCCGGTCGATCACGACGGGCTGATCGTCGAGGCGCTGCCCCATGATATCCGCAACGCGCTGCTTTACGTCACGCCGTCGCATCAGTTTCCGACCGGGGTGACGCTGACGCTGCCGCGCCGTCTGGCCCTTCTGGACTGGGCCGAGCGCACCGACAGCCTGATCGTCGAGGATGATTACGACGGCGATTTTCGCCATGACGGCGGGCCGCTCACCGCGCTGCGCGGGCTCGACCGGACGGGCCGCGTGATCTATCTCGGCACCTTTTCCAAATCGCTCGGTCCCGGTCTTCGGGCCGGGTTCATCGTCTGCCCTCCCGCGATGGCCCCGGTGCTGGCGCGCTGGAAGCGGCTGTTGTCCAACGGGCCGCCCTGGCTGACGCAGGCCGCACTGGCCGAGTTCATGAACAGCGGCGCCTTTCAGCGCCACCTGCGGCGCATCCGCACCCGTTACCGCGCCCGCCGCGATGTGCTGATCGAGGGCATCGAGCGGCATTTCCCCGGCTCCGACATCGCCGGACGGCGGGGGGGGATGCACATCTCCTGGCGGTTGCCCGACAGCGGCTGTGCCGAACGTCTGCAAAAGGCGGCGCTGATGCGCGGCATCGGCATCTACACAATGGCCGATGGCGGGGCGTGGCTGTCCTCGGACAAGGGCACGCATCGCGACATGCTGATGCTGGGCTATGCCGCCGTGACTGAGGCGCGGATCAAGAGCGCCATTGCGGCATTGGCCGAGATCGATGCAGGGAAGGATAACTGAGATGGACGGCGCGTTCCGGGAGCTGGCCGGCTTTGCCCTCACCCTCGCGCTGGGGCTGAGCCTTTTTGCCGCCGCGCAGGCCATCGCGGCGGGGCTGGGGCACCGGCCCGCGCGGGTGCTGGCGGCGCGCAATGCGCTCTGGGCGGTGGCGGGCCTGCTGACCCTTGCCTTCGCCCTGTTGATCCGCGCCTTCGTGCTGTCGGATTTCTCGCTCGCTTACGTGGCGCAGAACGCCAATCACGACCTGCCGCTGCTTTACAAGATCACCGCCGCCTGGGGCGCGCATGAAGGCTCGCTTCTGCTCTGGGCGTGGTATCTGTCGCTGATGTCGGCGCTGGCGCTCTGGCTGCATGGGCGCGGTCATCCGCTGTCGATGCCCTGGATCATCGCCACGCTGGCCCTGATACAGGTGGGCTTTCTGGCGCTGATCGTGTTCCTGTCGAACCCGTTCGCGACGCTTTCCCCGGTGCCCGCCGAGGGGCGCGACCTCAACCCCCTGTTGCAAGACCCCGGTCTCGCCTTTCATCCGCCGGTCCTCTACCTCGGCTATGTCGGCTTTGCGGTGCCCTTCGCATTCGCCGTGGCGGCGATGATCCGGCGTCATGTCGGCGCGGAATGGGTGACGGCGGTGCGCCGCTGGGTGCTGTTTTCCTGGACCGCGCTGACCAGCGGCATCATCTTTGGCGGGTTCTGGGCCTATTACGAGCTGGGCTGGGGCGGCTACTGGGCCTGGGACCCGGTCGAAAATGCCTCGCTGATGCCCTGGCTGACCGGCACCGCGCTGATGCATTCGATGATGGCGCAGGAAAAGCGGCGGATGTTCCGGCTGTGGAACGTGTTTCTGGTCGTCTCGACCTTTCTCCTGACGCTTCTGGGCACCTTCCTGGTGCGCTCGGGCGTGCTGACTTCGGTGCATGCCTTTGCCGTCGATCCGGGGCGTGGGACCTATATCCTTGTGTTCATGGCGCTGGCAATGCTGGCGGGCTATGGCCTGTTGATCTTGCGCGCCGAGAGTATCGAATCCGAGGCCGGGATCGAGGCGCCGCTGTCGCGCGAGGCGGGGTTTCTGGCCAACAATGTCCTCTTTCTGGTGGCCGCGCTGATCGTCGTGCTGGGCACGCTGGCCCCGCTTGCCGTCGAGGTGATCACCGGCGACCGGATCAGTGTCGGCGCGCCCTATTTCAACAAGGTGATGGTGCCCTTGATGCTGGCGGTGCTGCTGCTGATGGCGATGGGGCCTTCGGTGCCCTGGCGCGGAATGCCGGGGCCGCGGTTTGTGGCACAGTTCCGCCTGCCGCTTGCGCTTGCGCTTGGCACCGTTCTGCTTGCACTCGCGTTTGGCACGCGCGACGCGCTGACGCTCGCGGCCATCGCCATCACCGGTTTTGCCGCCGCCGCCACGCTGGCCGATCTGGGCCGCGCCGTGGCGGCAAGGCGCAAGCTGGCGGGTGGCGGCTGGGCGCGCGCGGCGGCCACGGCCCTCTCGCAGGGGCGCCGCCGCATGGGCGGGCTGGTGGTACATCTGGGCATCGTGGTGATCGCCGCCGGGATGATCGGGTCCGGCCTGTTCCAGCAGGCGCTGACGGTGCACATGCCCCCCGGTGCCGCGACGCGCATCCATGACGTCACCCTCACCCTGCGCGGGATCGAGGATATCGAGGGGCCGAACTGGGTGGGGCGCCGCGCGGTCTTTTCCGTGTCGCGCGGCGGCGAGGTGGTGGCGATGATGACGCCCGCCAACCGCTTTTACACCAGGCGCGGCATGGCCACGACTGAAACCGCGATCCGCTCGGAACTGGCGGGCGATCTTTACATCTTCGTCGGCGGTGAGACCGAGGGCGGGATCGTCGCGCAGATCTACTGGAACCCGCTGGTGGGCTGGGTCTGGGCGGGCTGGATGGTGGTGCTTGCAGGCGCGCTTCTGAGCCTGAGCGAGCGGGTGGCGCGGCGCAGGTCGGCGCCCTCGGCCCTGCCCCAAGCCGAAGGAGTGCCCGCCGAATGACCGATGTCACAGCCCCCGTGCGCCGCCCCCGGCGCTGGAAAATCGCCCTCTCGGCGGCGTTTCTGGGCTTGCTGGCACTGCTCGCCGTGGGGCTGACGCGCGACCCGTCAAACCTGCCCTCGGCGCTGATCGGCCAACCGATGCCGGGCTTTGCCCTGCCGCTGCTCGACGGCGACGGCACGCTTGTCAGCGCCGAGGCTGCGGGCCACCCGCTGATCCTGAATTTCTGGGCGTCCTGGTGCACGACCTGTCGGCAGGAGCATCCCGTGCTGGTCGATCTGGGGCTGCGGGCGCAGGCGCAAGGCGCATTCGCCATCGCCGGGATCAATTACCGCGACACGCCCGAGCACGCGATGACCTTTCTCGATCGCGAGGGGCATTTTCCCTATCTGTCGGCGCAGGACCCGAACGGGCGGCTGGGCATTGATTTCGGCGTCTACGGGATGCCCGAGACGTTTTTTGTCGATGCGGGCGGGATCGTGCGCGCGCGCCATGCCGGGCCGCTGACCCCTCGCATTCTGGCCGAGCATCTGCCGAAGATCGGGGTGGCGCCATGATCCGCCTGCTGGCCCTTATCTGCTGTCTTGCCCTGCCCGCCACCGCGCAGATGGTGGCCGAGCCGCCCGGAGAGGCGCGGGTGCGGGACCTCGCGAAAACGCTGCGCTGCCCGGTCTGTCAGAGCGAGAGCATCCTTGAATCGCGCGCCTCGACCGCGCGCGAAATGATGGTGATCCTGCGCGAGATGGCCGAGGCGGGCAAAACCGACGCCGAGATCACCGCCTTTTTCCGCGACCGCTACGGCGACTTCGTGA